>NZ_JBEYHH010000064.1:0-23924 GCF_040635175.1 Streptomyces sp. NPDC006997 | reverse complement strand
GTACCGCTTCGTGTACTTACTTCCCACCTGGTGCTACTTCCTCTGGAACCTCAAGGTCCCAGTCTCCAGGTGTCCACGATCAAGGGGAAGCTTCATGCCGGTGTCGCGGGCTTCGATGTGCTTGGCGTCCTTCAGGCTCGGGCGCAGCGAGCGGGCTTTGTCGGTGATCGCCTTGGCCATCAAGGGCTCGATGTCCCGGGCCTTGGCCATGCCGGTGATCTTCTTCCGGCCGCCGCCACGGTTCTTGTGCCGGAGCCACAGGGCGACCGCCGTCCCCCCGAGAGCCAGGAGGAGCAGAACGGGAACGATGCGTGCCCCGATGAGCAGGGACGTTTCTCCCAGAGCGGGCCAGACCTGCTCGGGGTGGAGCAAGGCGTTGGTCGGCTGGTAGGGGGCCCAGCTGGTGCCGGCGAGGTAGGCGGTGATGTTGCCGCACAGCCAGGCCAGGTGGGACAGGGGGACGACGACGGCGAGCACGCCGATCAGGAGGCGCAGGACGAGGTCGTATCCGTCGGTGTTGCTGCTGGAGGAGGAGGGGGGCAAGGGCTATGAGCTTCCGGGCGGGGACGGAGGGATCAGCGCTGGCGGTGGCGCTCGGTCTGCGGCCGTTGCGGAGGATGCGTGCCCGTCGCCGGCGGGCCGGATCGGCGTGCGGCGAGGGAGCGGATGCGTTCTTCCAGGGCGCCAGCGACCTGCTGGGCGGGTACTTCCCGGTGCGAGCGGGTGATGAGGTCCGGGTTGCGAGTTGGGAGGCTGGAGGGGCTGGCGGTGCGCGGCACCGGTCGGGGGTCGGTGAGTGCGGTGGTGAACGCGGTGATCAGGTGGGGTGGGGTGTGCTCGCTGAAGTGGGCTTGCCACAGGAGAGCCCGGAAGTCGCGGAGGGCGGTGTCGACCCACCAGGCCCTGGTTGTCTCGTCGGCCTCGACGCGGACGGTGCCGTCGGGTGAGGCGAGCCGGTGGTGGTTGTAGGCCGGAATCCAGCCTGCTTTGAGAAGCGGCTCCTGCGGATCCCCGTTGTCTGCTGGCTCGGCAGTGGGATCGGTCAGCGCATCGGTGAACGTCGCGATCATTTCTACGGGGGTGCGGGCATCGAAGCTGGCGAACCAGGCGGGCCGGTCCGGCGCGGGGGCGTGCTGCAGAGTCCACCACCGTCCGTCGGGGTCGGGCTCCAGCCGCAGGAGGGCCTTCTGGTCGGGGCTGGAAAGCAGGACGCGGGGCATCAGGGGGTCGTGACCGTAGCTCCAGCCGCAGGCACGGTGGAGAGGGACGGTGACCCAGGCGGGGTCACCGCCGCCGGCCAGGTGGCGCGGGGCGATGTAGTCGATGTCGACGTTGGCGGGGCGGTCGAGCATGGTCACCGTCCCCTCGCGCCGTGTCCGCTGCGCCGGGACGTCAGGGCGGGAAGCTGCGGGCGCTTCAGCCGGGACGGTGCTCGGCGTGCGGCGGCCTGGATGTCGAGGACGACGCGGCCGTGGCAGGCCCAGTCGTCCAGGTAGCTCCAGCACTCCGCGTGATGCTCGTCCAGCGCGTCGACATACGCTGCGCTGCCCGGTCCGGTGCCCTCGGAGAGCTGGGCCCTGGTCTCTTGCCACCGGGCATCCAGGGTGTCGAGGTGGCTCAGTGCCTCCTCCAGGATGGTCAGTTGCCCGGGCCAGCTGTCCCGCGTGAGGTGTGCGGGCAGGTGCAGGAGCTGGAGCCGGGCGGTGGCCAGCAATTGGCGGGCGCCAGGATGGATGCTGGCGAACGCTGCGGCGGTGTCTGCGTCACGGACGGCGGCCCGGCGGCCGTAGGCGTCCTCGTCGAAGGGCCAGCCGTCCAGGTCCGTGTTGAACTCGGTGAAGGCGTCCCAGGACGCCAGGATCCGTTCACTGTGGCGCAGATAGCGATTGAGGCGCCGCAGCGAGGTGCGGCGGCCGTGGTTCGTGGTGCGGGAGATGAGAGCATCCTTTGAGGTCAGCGGCGGGCGGCCGACTGGACGGCGGTCGTGGGCGCCGGGGGTGTCGCGGGGGCAGTCTGCTGACGGCGCACGGCGCGGGCCTGTGCGCGGAGCGTCTTCACCCGGGCGGTGTGCGCGTCGACTACCTGTTGAGGGCGCAGCGGGCTCGGCTCCCGGACGGCGCTGTAGTGGGCGGTGCGGTCGAACATGCCGCGCTGCAGCGGGCTCTGGTCGGCCAGCGCGCCCAGGAAGGCACCGACGAGGCGATCGGGAACGTGCTCGTCGAGGAAGGCGTGCCAGATCCGCGGGCCCGGGAATGATTCGTCGCTACTTGTCCTGACCTCGATGTGCCAGGACGGCCGTTCATGGAACTCACTCATGGGGCGGTGCTCGATCCGGCACAGCGAGTCCGGAGAGAACGCTCTCCCGGCATCCTCGTACTGCCAGCCTGCGCTGGTCACCGGCTGCCAGGGCTCCGGTTGCGATGAGGGCGGTGTGACGAGGGCGTCGGTGAGGCCGGCGAGGACCTCGGCCGGCACGAGTTCACCGAACTCGGCGTACCAGCCATGGTCGTTGTCGCCGGGGGCGGCCCGCAGCCGCCACCAGGCGCAGGTGGCGGACTGCGGGTCGAACTGCAGGCGGGTAGCGGTGATCAGGGCTGGCCATCACGAGCTCGGCGCTGAGCGGGTCGGAGACCGTGGCCCATCCGGCCGCGGCCAGGCCGTGGGTGACGTGACGGGCGTCGCCAGGGCCGGCGAGGTGGCGGGGGCTGGTGTCGAAGGGGATCTGCCCGGCGTGCTTGTCGGCGAAGGCGTCAAGCTGGTGCTCGCTCAACGGCACCGGCTGCACCCCTGCTCGCTCTCGGCGTCGTCGTGCAGCGCACGCAGCTCGTCCAGGACGTAGTGGAGGGTGTGCTGGTCGGTCTGTTCCCAGGCGGCTGAATGCAGCTCGGCGATGAGGACGTTGACGTGCGCGGTACGTGGGATGGCCTGGTGTTCCTGGATGGTGCGGGCGAGGGCACGCAGCGTGTCGGCGAGCTGGACGGGCAGGCCCGTGTACTCGTCGAGGAGCGGCTCAACGAGGGCGAGGGCTTCATCGGGGTCGGGAATCTCGCGCAGGTACTCGGTGACGTCCGACAGCGTTTCAGTCAGGGCGCGC
Organism: Streptomyces sp. NPDC006997; assembly: GCF_040635175.1. Lineage (NCBI taxonomy): Bacteria > Bacillati > Actinomycetota > Actinomycetes > Kitasatosporales > Streptomycetaceae > Streptomyces > Streptomyces sp. NPDC006997. The sequence goes on along the minus strand of NZ_JBEYHH010000064.1, from coordinate 20,830 downwards.
AGGGTTTCCGGGGTGGGGGCAGGCATCGGGCTCCTTCAGATGGGGATGGAGATCAGCGGCGGGTCCGGGCACCGCCGGCCGGGGCGTAGGGACGGGCGGTGGTGCGGGGCCGGGGGCTTCGGGCGCTGTTGCGGGCCCAGGTCGCGGCGCGGGCAGCTGTAATCCGGGCCTGCTGCCAGGCGCTGAGCTGGGAGGGCTTGACGGAGACCGACCAGGTCCGGATCTGGGCGCTGTGCGGGACACGTCCGCGTGGGCGCATCACCGGGTCCGGGCCGGCAAGTTCGGTGGAGAAGGCTTGGACCAGGTGCATCGGCGTGTTCGGCGTGAAGTGGGCAGTCCAGCCGTTGCCCTGCTTGTCCTGCGCTCCTGTCCACCACATCGCCGAGTCATCGACGCCCTGGCGGTACTGCATCCACGCGGTGCCGTCGGGGCTGCTCGCCGAATAGTCTTGGCCCTCGAACCGCGTGTGCCAGTTCTGCTCCTGCAGAGGTGCCCAGACATTGGGGGCGTGTGCGGAGCGGGGCGGGTGAGGGCGTCGGTAAGACCGGCGACGATCTCCACCGGAGTCTGCCGGCCCAGGTGCGCAGACCATTCACCGGTCGCGCCGCCTGCCCGGCCGTGGATGGTCCATCCGCCCGGCAGGATGTAGGGGTCGTAGGCGACGCGGACGGTGCGGTCCGGGCTCTCCATGAGCAGCGGGCCGCCCTTATTGGACTTCTCCCGCCAGCCCGAGGCGCGCAGGAACTCCGAGACGTGCCGGACGTCACCGCCGCCTGCCAGGGCACGGGGCTGGACGAGGTAGTGCTGCTCGGCCTGCTCGCCCGGCCCCCAGCCCTGCCACTGCTTCTTCTTCACCGGCGCCGCCGTGCGACGAGCGGGGCAGGAGCCGGAGGCTTCGCCGCGCTGGTGGCCGGTCGGGTGCCGAGGTGCTGGAGGAGGTCCTGGTGCTCGTCCAGGTCCAGGCTGATGTCGTGCAGTTCGTTGGCGGCACGGCCCAAGGCGAGCCATACCTCCGCTGGCAGGGCGCCTCGTTCTGCCTCGCTCTTGGCGAAGTGGCTGCCGGTGATGACGAGGTGAGTGACGCCGCCGAGGACTCCGTTGTCCGGGTCGAGGACGCGGGCGATGACCTGCGCTGCCTGGGGCGGGGGAAGCTGGGAGAGGTGGTCGGAGAGCTGGCCGAGCTGGCGGGTGATCTCGTCGGCCAGTCTCACCGGGTAGGGGGCGGGGTGGGACATGCTCCTCCGGGTGTGTGGACGGTCAGTGGTGGTGGCGCTGCCCGATGCGTTGCGCCTCGGTGGGGACGGCTTGCGGGCGGGCGCCGGCCGGTGGGGAGGCGCGGTCGGGGCCGGCCGTGATGCAGGCGCGTAGATAGCGGCGGAACAGGGCGGTTGCGAGCCGGGGTTTGAGCCGATGGCTGATCGGTGCGGGTGTGCGTTCTGCTACGGGTTTCTCCGTGGAATCGGGCGGCGGGGCGGTGGGCGGCCCCGGCGTGGTGCCGGGGCCGCCCGGGCTTACGGGGCGCGGCGGGCCGGTGCGGAGTACGAGGAGGGACTGGCGGGCGCCGGTTGCTGCGAGGCGGGTCGGGCCGCGCGCGCGTGGAGGCGGTGCACGGCCTGCTGGTAGAGGGCCTCGTCGAAGACCTCGGGGTCGCAGTTGACCGTGTATCCGGCCATGAGCTGGGCGGGGATGGCGCGGTTCGCCAGGCGTTTCTGCTCCTCGGCACCGAGGTGGTCGGGCACGGTGTGCCGGATGTCGAGCGGCTCGCCTGTGGGGTATTCGTGGCGTTCGAGGCCGAGCTGTTCCAGCAGGTCGTGGAGGCCGGCGGGGGCGCCGGTGGGGGTGTCGGCGTGGATGGTGGTCGTCAGGGCCTTGATGTAGATCTCGACGTCTGTGCCGTACTCGTCGGCCAGATTGGCCATACGTTTCATCTCCGGGGTCAGCGGCGGCGGGGAACCGGGGACGGTGCACGGCCCGCTGCCGGTGTCGGGGCCGGTGCGGTCGCTGGCCGCTGCGCCGGGCGGGCGGCGTGGTTGCGGGCGTGCAGGATGACGCGGGCGGCTTCGCTCAGGGAGTTGGCCGTGCTGCCGAGCCGTGCGATGGGCTCGGGTTCCTCGCCGGGCGCGGCGCCATGGAGATCACTGGCGGCGATCCAGGAGCGGACGATCACTTCTCTGGTCAGGGGCAGCAGCCCGTGCACGGGCGCAGCTACCTCGGTCAGGACCTCGGCCACCTCGCTACTGGTCTCGGTGGCCGAGACCCGCTCGGCGAGTTGGGTGAGGTAGCGCACGGCTGCGTCACGGTCGCCGTCGGGGGCGGCCAGCATGTTCAGGGCGGGGTCGAGGTGGACGCTGTGGCCGGCGGCGAGCAGGGCGTGCGAGGCGGTGGTCGCCTTCAGGCGCTGCTGCTCGATGGGCAGGCCGTGCGGAAGACGGTGGTAGTCCCCGCGGGGTCCGGGAGAGGTGAGGAAGCCGCCGGTCCGCTGAAGGATGTCTGCTGCTTGCTCGGTGCCGCCGATGGCCACGACCAGACCGGTGCGGGGGTCCTTGGTGATGGTGACGTACTCCAGGACCCAGAAGTCGGGCTCCGTCTGGTTCATCGCGTCCTGGCGGTGGGTGTGCGGGCGCCGGCGGGGGCCGGCGGCATGGAGGCCGGGGCGGAGGTGGGCGCGTGGCGTCCGGCGGGGTGCTGGAGGGCGGTGCCGATGCCGAGCACGTCGAGCTGCGGGCCGATCTCGCGCAGGGCCCGGGCCTGGGCCTGGGTGTCGTCACCACTCAGGCGGTAGATGCCGCTGTGCGGGTCCTGGATGAAGCCGTGGGCAGCGAGGATGGTGTCGGCCCGGTCGTCGGCGGAGGCGGTGGCGACGCTGCCGTCCGGCTGCCAGGTCAGGACGACCCGGTCCGGCTGGGAGGGCTGGATGCCGTCCAGGGCGTTGTGCCGGACCTGGGCGAGCGCACGGTCGTAGCGGACGAGCAGATCATTTGCGACCTGCTCGGCGCCGAGGAACGGGTCGTCGGTCAGGGCGATGCCGTTGGGCTCGGGGACGCCGCGGTACGCCTCGTCCGGCAGGGCGTGCGGGGCGACGGCGGCGAGGAGGAAGCCGTCGCGTTCGTCGTGCCGGTCGATCAGGACGAGCTGGGCGCCGTCGGGGCGGCTGAGGACGGCTGCCTGCTGCAGGGGGTGTTCGGCCAGGGAGGCGGCGACCAGGTCCAGGTCCCAGATGCGGTCGGTGAGTTCGGCGAGGTCGTCCTTGGCGTCGCCCGTCAGGTGGGTGCTGGTCCAGGTGTCGGGGAGTTCGCCGGCGAGGACGTCGGCGTAGGAGGCAAGGCGCTCGGAGTTGACGTGGTCGTGCATGGTGTCCTTGGGCAGTTGCAGGGGCGTTAGCGGCGCAGGTGGGTGGCACCGACGGGTGGCGGTGCCGGGGCTGGCAGGGCCCGCGGCGGGGCTGGGCAGGCGGACACGGCGGAGCGTTCGGGCTCGTGGTCGGGAACTTGCTCTGTGCAGGCGCGGCGGCCGGGGTGAGGGGCGTGCCGGTCGGCCAGCCGTTCGCGGGTGTGCGCGAGGTCGGAGTGGATGACGCGGACGTATGCGTCGGCGAGGTAGCGCAGGCGCCCGGCGGTGTACGGATCGCTCGCGTCGCCGAGCCCGTCGAAGAACTGGGCCAGGGCGCCGAGGGTTTCCTCGAACCCGGCGAGGACGCCGTCGTGGGGCGCGGTGAGTTCGGTGAGGATGTCGGCTGCCATGGCGGTGTCGGTGGCCTCGCGCAGGCGTTCTGCGAGGTGGGAGACCGAGGCGCCGAGCGTGGGATAGGCCGCGGGGCGGGCGTCGGTGTCGAAGCGCTCGTCGCAGTCGACGTGGTACCCGACGGCCCGAAGGCGCCCTACGGCATCGATGGCGAGACGGGACTCCTCGTCCTCGGTCAGGCCGGCGGGGGCGCGGTGGTAGCTCTCGTGGAGGCGGACGACCGCGACGAATCCCGCGCGCTGGAGAATGCTGTGTGCCTCAGCGTCGCCCCGCGGGCGAGGAGTTCGCCGAAGTGCGGGTCCCGGCGGATGTCCAGCAAGCGGCCGGTGGTGCGGGGCAAAGAGACGTTTCTCCTACGGAGATCGGTGGGTGGTGCGCCGGGCCGCGGCCGGTGCGGCGGCGGTCCGGGGCTGGGCCAGATGGGCCGCAGTGGCGTCCAGGTCCTGCTGAATCGCATGAAGGCGGCGGGCGATCAGCTCCAGACGGTGCGCCGTGTCCGTGCCGGCAGCCCCCGGTTGGCGGGCGATCCGGTACGCGGTGTGCTCGACCAGTCCGCGGACCGTGGCCAGCGGGCCGGCCTGTTCGTCGGCGAGCTGCGCGAGGACGCCCGCGAGCTGCGCCGATGCGGTCGGGACCGTACGGGCAGCGGACCACTGCGTGGTGCCGGTGCGGACGGGGATCAGGTTCAGGTCCTGCTCGATGCGGCGCGCTTCGTCCGCAAGCCGTCGCAGGATGTCGGTGGGAGGGGTGCGCCAGGTGCCGTCGAGGTGGATCAGGTTGGCGATCAGATCCAGACGTCCGGGCTGGCCCTGGACAGCGATCCACCGCCACCCGTGCTCTGCGGCGCCGGGCACCTCGATACCAGCGGCCCGCGCGAACCGGTGGGCGGTTTCGGACCACTCGGGACCTGTCAGCTCCCGGTCGTCCGGATGGAGCCGGACGTCGAGATGGAGGATCGCGTGCCGGTCGTCGTCCGGGCTGGCAGCGAACGGATGCTCCAGGTACGGATCTTCGAGGTGCTCGGCCCACTCAACGGACGTCCAGGTCCTCTGCTCGTCGTCCGGGGTGTAGTAGTCCAGGCCCGGCCAGTGGGCGACCACGGTGTACTCCGTCAGGCCCTCGCTCGGGAAAAGGGGCCGCCCGAGCGCCTCGGCCAGCGGCTCGCGCGGCGAGTGGGCCCTTGCATGCAGACGGGGGATCACGACGGCACCCCGCTCGACGCGTAGGTGGGCGACCGGTGCTGATGAAGGTCGCGGGCCGCACAGAGCAGCGAGCGCTCGCGCATCAGGTCGGCGTGAACCGAGATGTCTCCCGGCGGAAGACAGTCGATCGCCCTGTCGATGGCGCTCAGCCCCTCCTCGTACCGGCCCAGCCGGCGCAGAGCACCCGCCATGCGGAAGAGGACGATCGGGTCGGTGCCGGTGGCGAGGGCGGGCCGCAAGCTGAGGGCCAGGAGACGCTCCGCACCCTCGTCCAGGTCCTGGCCGAGCCACAGCCCGTGCAGCAGGACGTGCAGGGTCTTGGGGTGCTCCTCGGCCGAGGCGAGGACTTCGTCCATGACCATCAGGCCCTCGGGGCGGGACTGGCCAAGCAGCGCGAAGGCGTACAGGGCGCGGGTGTAGCAGTCCAGCGGCTGACGCGCGGTCTGCGCGAGCTGTTCGACGAGGCGCTGGAGGGTGGGACAGCGGAAGTCGAACCGCAGGGCGCTCAGGTACAGATGCGCCAACGTGCGGGTGGTGATCGGATCACGGTGCGTCGCGAGGACATCCTCCGGGGACAGCAGCCCCAGGACGCTGCGGCCGGCTGACCGTGCCGCCCAGGCGGCATCCGCGCACACCTCGGCTGAGGTTTTCCAGTCGGCCCGGATGCCGTGAAGGTCTTCGGCCAGGCGCAGCGGCCAGGAAGGATCGTCCGCAGTTGCGGTGGCTCGGGCCCTGGCCTTGTGAAGCGCAGCGGCACGGTCGGGGCGGTTCGTGGGGGAAGTCACCGGCCGCCCCTGGTGTCTGCGGTGTGCACGAGCTGGCCCAGAGCGGTGGTGGTGTACCAGCCGCAGTCGATCAGCTCGTCGCGGCCGGCGAACCTCGTAAGAAGGGCGTCTTCCATGGCCCGCAGGTAGATCAGGCAGTCCGGGCAGCGGCGCGAGAGGTGCACGAGGTAGCGGGGGTGAGCGGTGACGTAGGACTGAGCACCACCGGTGGGATCACGCAGTCGCCATCCGTCCTCGTCGGTGGGGGTGTGCCAGGAGGGGGCGACGATGCGCATGGAGTCTCCCCACAGCTCTCCGCCGGCCACACCCTTGAGGACGACGACGGTGTCCCCGGCCTGAAAGTGTGCGTGAGTGATATCCCGGCCGGGAGTGAGCGGGTCGGGGGTGAGGGCGGTGACGGGGGTGGGCTGAGGCTGATGGTCCCAGGACGGAGGGAGCACGCGGTTCCTTCCACGCGATGGCTGTCGGGGTGGGAGCATCAATAGTCCGGAGGAACGCCGGTTTGGCTAACCGGCGTTTCCCGGCTATGTTGCCCCGCCGTCAGCGGAACGGATTCTCCGTCCCGCGGTCCGTCTCGGTGGCTGCGTCGAGGAGTTCGAGCAGGTCAGTGCCTTCGGAGTCGCGCTGGTCAATCCACCAACCGGCACGGGTGATGGAGCGGGCCTTCTCCTCCAGCTCCGCCCAGTCCGCCTCGTCCCACCTGCCCTCGACGACCAGGGCGGTGTGCGCGGCCCTCATCAGCTGATGGCGGGAGCGCTCACCCCAGTCCAGGGCCTTGGCCGGGCCCTCCAGCTGCGGCATGTCGAACTGCTTGGCCCAGGCGGCGGATGCCTCCTGCTCCTCGGCGCGCTTCTCCGCGAGCCACTTCTCCTTGGTCTCGGAGTCGGCGTCGCGCGCCGCCTTCCAGCAGTCGGTGCTTATCTGCACTTCACCTGAACGAGTGTGTCGCTCGCAAGCCGGTGCCTGGTCGGTGAGCAGGACGATCGCCGTTGAGGGCGTGGGTATGTCAGCCGAGATGCTGATGACGGTCTGGGGGAGGGTGTCGTGTTTGCACAGGTACACCGGGGCGACCAGTGCGTCTGCGCGGGGCAGCCTGCAGCGGTCGGTTACCCCTGCGGGTGCACAAGGGGCAGGTACTTTTCGCCATAAAAGGCGATCACGCCTCCCCTTCAGACAGGCCGTGAATACGCTCGCCGTGTACTTCACTTGTACCGGACCTGAGACGAGGAACCCCATGGCCCCGAACGAACGCCGTCCCTTTCACGTGGTTGAAGTGCCCTTGGGTGAAGGGGGAGGCGTTGTACGGGTACAGGTCGACGAGGCCGACGAGTCCGTGGTCCGGGTCGGCCGGGGCAGCCGGACGGCGGCTCGTGCCGATGAGTCCCTGGACCGGATGCTAGAAGTGGTCCGGCCGGTAGCGAACGCGTTCGTCGGGCGCTGCCGGGACATGGCGCGACAGCCTGACGAAGCGACGCTCGCGTTCGGTATGTCACTGTCGGCCGACGCAAAGATCCTCATCGCCGGATCGTCGGCCACCGCGAACTTCTCGGTCAGCCTCACCTGGCATAACGACAACGCAGACGCGTTGCAGACGCCGGAGGGCTGAGACAGTCATGGCTATGGGGGGCCCGGCGGGCGGAGAGGTACGCGAGCCCGCGATGGCGTCGTCGGTCGTGCGGGTCCGAAGCAAGGACGGCGCAATTGTGGGCGCAGGCTTCCTCGTTGCCGGAGACACAGTACTGACCTGCGCGCATGTGGTGTCCGACGCCTTGGAACAGCCCCGGGAATCCATCGTCGAAGCAGGGGCTGTGGTCGGACTCGACCTGCCGTTCGCCGTCGGCCACCCAAGAGGGACGGCGGAGGTCGTGCACTGGGTGCCTGTCCGGGAGGACCAGGGCGGTGACGTGGCCGTGCTGCGTCTGCTCGTCCCTCTGCCCGGAGCCCGCCCCTTGCCGATGGCCGACGTCGGGGACGTCTGGGACCACCAGACCCGGGCGGTCGGCTTTACCGACGATGCGCCTGACGGCAACTGGCAACAGGGGCGTTTTCGCGGTCCTGTCGGGAGTTCTTTGGTGCAGCTCTCCCGGGCGGACGGCCAGGCTGTCCATGTGAGGCCGGGATTCAGCGGGAGTCCGGTCTGGGACGAGGCCCTGGGCGTGGCAGTGGGTATGGTCGTCGCGTCGCAGCCGGTGCGGGAGGCGCAGCAGGCGTTCGTGATGCGCACGGAGGCGCTGTCCGGGGAGGCGCCCGGTCTCAGGAAGATTCTGCTCCCCGCCAAGCCTTTCCTCGGTCTCCAGCCGTTCGGGGAGGACGCGAAGGACGTGTTCTTCGGCCGGGACAGCGACATCGACCGGGTGGTCACCGCCCTGGAGGGTGACCACCCGGTGGTCACGGTGTGCGGCCCTTCGGGCAGTGGCAAATCCTCCCTCGCACTGGCCGGCGTGGTGCCCCGGTTACGCCGGGCCCAGTGGGAAGCCCTGGCTATTGACTGCGGCGGCGTGAGTGTGCCGCAGGCAGCCTTGGCCACAGAGCTTTTCGAGCGGGCAGCGGGCGCTCCCGGTCCCGCGCGGGCGGAGCACGCGGACCGGGTGGAGGCATGGCTGCGGCAGTTGGGGCTCGTAGACGCCTTCCACCGGGCCACCGGCCGCACCGCGAAGCGTCTGCTCGTCGTCCTCGACCAGGCGGAAGCCCTCCTTAGCCTGCCCGAGCCAGACCTCACCAAGACACTGAGCCTGTTGTTCCCGCCCCGCCGCAACGGCTTGCGGGTACTGGCCACCTTGCGTGCCGACGTCATCAACACCGCGCTGGAACACCCTCGTCTGGCCCCCGTGCTGACTGCCGGACTAACCCTTCCCTTGTCGTCGATGACCCGCGACCAGCTCCACAGCGTCATCACGCGCCCTCTCGAAAGGGCGCCCGGGGTGACTTACGACCCGGGCCTGGACCTGCGGATCCTGGATGATGCTGGCACCGACCCGGGCGTCCTTCCCCTCCTGGGGTTCGTGTTGGAACAGCTATGGGAGCGACAACGCGGCGGACGGCTGAGTGCCGCGACGTATCAGGAGATCGGAGGGGTCAAGGGCGCCTTGCTCCAGCACGCCGAACAGGTGTGGAAGAGCTGCGTGCCGACCGGCTCGGAACAGGAGGCACGGCGTCTGCTGGCTGGGCTGGTGCGTGTGGTTCCCGGCGGAGACGCCATGCTGCGGCGCGCGCTGACGCGGGAGGAGGCAGGCGAGGAGCGCTGGCGTCTGGCCCAGGCTATGGCCGCGAAGGACCATCGACTGCTCGTCCTGCACGGTGGGGAGGGCAGGCCCGAGAGCGCTGAGCTGGCGCACGAGGCCCTGATCACGCAGTGGCCCGAACTGGCCGAGGCGGTCCGCGTCGACGCCGACTTCCTTAACGCACGAGCCGAGGTCCAGCATGACCTGGACCGGTGGGAGCGAATGGGACGCCGTTCGGACCTTCTGCCGGGGGGTTTCCAGCTCGACTCCCTCACGAAGCGACTGCACAAGCGTGAAGAGGAACTGAGTGAGGATCACCGGGAGTTCCTGGCTGCAGCACGCCGACGGCGAAAGAGGTTCCGCTGGCGGACACGGGCCGGTTGGACGGCCGGCGCCTTGGTGCTGGCGCTCATCGCGACGTTGCTCACCTTCAATGTCCTGGAGTCCCGGATCAGCGCCCAGAGGGCTGGCGAAGCACGCTCCCGGGCGCTGTCGGTGCAGTCAGACGAACTGGTCGACACCAACCCTGGCCACGCCGCCTTAGCCGCGGTCGCCGCCTACGACACCGAGCCGACACAGGAAGCCCGTAATGCGCTGCTGCGGCGGTACACCGAGAACCGGAACCTGGAATGGAGTCTGTCGGGAGCCGAGGGGAAGTTCGAGGACGCCGCGATGAGTGCGGATGGCAAGGTGACGCTGGTGACGACCGACGGCGGGCGTGCCCTGCTGTTCGTACGTACAGCGCAGGGCAAAGTGCGGCAGGAGAGTCTTCAGCTGCGTCCCAACGTCAAATCTCCCAGGGTGAGCTTCGACGGACGGCGAATCTCCTATCTGCGTAAAGATGACGGAGTGATCGTCTGGCATGACGTTACCCCAGCGGCGAAAAGACTGCTGGGGCGGGCGCATCCGCTCGAATCGCCAGACTCGGGCGGCCTCGGTCCGGAGAAAAGTGTCGATGCCGTGGTCCAATTCAAGGTGACGTCGTTTTCTCGCGATGCCCGCTTTCTGGTCGAATCAGGGGATGACGGCTGGACTACCGGGGTGTTCGACCAGCCGGAGTTTCCTGTGCGGGTGTGGGATCTGGATACGGGGCGCCCGTATGCGTTGCCGAAGAAGTACTCCATTGCCACGTCGGCATGGTTCGGTCCCGACAATCACACGCTGGTACTGGAATCGGCGAGTAGGTCGATAATCGCCGTTGACATCCGGACCGGAAAGATGCGTCGACTGACCGACTCGTCCGACACGGTTTCCAAGAGGTCGGACGGCGGCAGCTGGGTGTCGGCCGATGGAACCGTGGCGCTCTCCTGCCGGAAGGGAAGCGAGGACTACAACTCGCCGCAGAGTGGCGCCTACTACAAAGCGATTCGCGTGGCAGACGGACGAGTCCTGCGCAGCTACCGGTGGGGTGACAACGAGTGCGGAACCACGCTCCTCGACCCCTCGGGGAAGCGGTTCGCCCGGCATGGAAGTCTCAGTAACGATTGGGAAGTCCTGGAAACCTTCGCAAACGCACGCCCCCAGAAGTTCATAGGCCCCGATCTAGGGTTCAGCGACCGCGCGGGCTTTCCCTTGCTCGGCACCGCCCGAGCCCCGGTGGTGCCCGTCCAGAGAAAGACCGAAATCACCGGGCAGGAGCTGGCCACCTCCGACGGCGAAACCGCATACGGACCCCCGCAGTTGCTGGGGGACGGGAGCACGATGCTGGTCCGTACAGGGGAGGAGGGCAGCAAGCTGATCGTGGTGGAAACTGAAGGGGAGAAGCGGGTCCTGTCCGAGGTATCCAATACATTCGAGATTCCGCCTACCAAGGACCAACTCCTCGGAGTCAACCGGTCGAAGACGCTCATGGCGGATGTGTCGGACGAGAACCGGGTGACGGTTCGTCGACTGCCCTCCTTGAAGAAAGTCTCCGAATTCACTGTGACGCGACCACCCTTGCAGAGGGGGAAGAATTGGCGGGAGCCCGTATCTCTTGTATTCCAGCCTGACGGCCAGCTTGTAACGCTCTCCGGCACACAGATCGAGCGTTGGAACATCAACGACGGCCGCCGCCTACGCGCGCCGATCGACCTGAAGGACCTCCGTCTGACCTCCCAGGACGAACCGGAGTATTCTGTGGACGAGCATCGCGTCCCGGGAACGATCGCGGTCCACGCATCCGGGGAGCCAACCCTGTACGCCGTCGACCTGCGCACCGGCCGTGAGCGGAAAGACCTCCGGCTCACGTTTGGCGAGGACCTCCTCACGGCGAGCTTCCTTCAGGACAGCCGGTACCTGGCCGTGCTCACCACGGGCCGTATCGTGGAACTGTGGTCCGCTGAACCGCGGCAGACCCCACGACGAGTAATGGGCCCGTTCGGGCCGCTGGAACTCGGCGAATTCACGGTCGGAAACCCCGAAGGTGCCGACTTCTTCGTGGCCTACGGCAGTACAGCCGTCTTCCTCAAAGCGGACGATCCCTCGTACCGGGACACGTACAAGTTCGGTGCTGAACAAACCTTTGCCGCCACCAACACCAAAGACGGCAAAGCACTCCTCGGTGCTCCTGTTGAGGCCGCGGGTGTCCTGCAACTCACCCGCCTAGACCCCGCGCTCTGGAAGCAGCATCTCTGCAAGGTTGTCGGCCGCAACCTCAGCCATGACGAACGCAGCGCGCTGCCAGGCCCGCTGCCGGACGAGATCTGCCCCCCCTGATTCGGCCGGTCCAGGCCAGCTCGGCATCTGCACCGACGCAAGGTCTCAACGCCCTCGCGAGTTACTCGGCGTTGCATCCGTGACACCGGCGGCCCCCGCAGCCCGACAGAACACATTAGGAGCCAGTGGACCAAGATCAGCACCCAGGGAAGATCACCCTACAGTTACTGCAACCCATCCGTGAGTACGTACATCCTGCTCCGCAGTGGTCTGTCAGCGGCAGAACTGCTTGTATCGGCCGGGGACGTGGACGGGTTCACGGTGTGGTCTCCTGCGGTGTTGCGTTGGTGCGTGCGAGAGGGATGCCGAGGTTGACGACGGGCCGATGAAGGCGCCGCCTGGTTTCGTCTCTCTTGGCTCGCAAGAGGGTGAGGGTCAGGTCGATGCCTTCGCTCTCCCCGCGCCGGGCCTTCCCCCGCGAAAGTGGACACGCGTTCGGGTGGTTATGCGGCCAGCGTGAGCTTATCGGACTCCTGCTGGTGTCGGTGTTCGTAGTCGACGGGGCTGAGGTGTCCGTTGGCAGAGTGCCTGCGGCGGGTGTTGTAGAGGGTGAGCCAGCGGAAGACGGTGCGTCGGCAGAGTTCCGCTCCCGGGTAATGGTGGGCGCCGCGCAGGGTCTCGCGCTTGAGGGTGGCGTGGAAGCTCTCGCAGGCGGCGTTGTCGGCGGAGGTGCCGACCGCGCCCATGGACTGGGTGACGCCCAATTCGTCGCACAGTTCGGCGAATTCACGCGATGTGTACTGGGCACCGTGATCGGAGTGGAAGACCGCGCCGCTCTGACCGCCGCGGGTGGCGGCTGCCATCCGCAGGGCGTCGGCGACGAGTTCGGTGCGCATGTGGGCGGCGATGGACCAGCCGACCACCCGGCGGCTGAAGCAGTCCAGGACGGTGGCCAGATAGAGGAACTGGCCGTCTCCGGTGGGGAGATAGGTGATGTCGCCCATGTATTTGACTCCGGGCGCCGGGGCGGTGAAGTCCCGCTGGAACAGGTCCGCCACCGGTGTCGCCGACGGCTCGGGGATCGTGGTGCGGACCCGTTTGCGCAGGCGTATGCCCTGGATGGAGAACTTGCGCATCACACGGGCCACCCGTTTCTCGTTGATCTTGCGGCCGTCGGCGCGGAGCTCGGCGGTGATCCGCGGGGAGCCGTAGGCGCCGTCGGAGTCGGTGTGGACGGCGCGGATCTGTTCGGCCAGGGCCCGGTCGGCGGCCTGCCGCGCGGTCCGCGCGTCGGCCCCGTCCCGCCACTTGTAGTAGCTGGACCGGTTCACGCCCAGCACCTGGCACAACCGCTTCACGCCGAAGGCGTCCCGGTGGTCGTGGACGAACTGGAAGCGGTTCACCAGTTCGTCTCCCCGGCGAAATACTTGGCTGCCTTGCGCAGGATGTCCCGTTCGGTGGCCAGCTTCCGCTCGTTCGCCTCAAGCTCGGCCACCCGGGCCTCGAGCTGCCGGATGCGCTCGTCCGGGTCGGCGGACGGTGCCGGCTGTCCTGCCCGGGCCGGCGCAGCCCCACCTGACCGAGTGGCCGCGGGGGCGACGCCGCGACGTTCCCGGTCCCGCAGCACCCACTCACGCAGCGTCGCCCTGTTGACGCCCAGGTCAGCGGCGATGCTCTTGTAGGTCGCCCCGGGCGTGGACTCGTACAGGGCCACGGCATCGGCCTTGAACTCGTCCGAGTAGTCCTTCATCGCCATCGGCGGTGTTCTCGCTTCCTCCGGATCAAGCAGATCCAGTATCAGCGTGTCCACCACTCAGGGGGAGGCCCCCAACTCTTCTACGCGAGCAGCACCCACCTGTGGCTCGGAGGCAATCAGCACCTGAACGACGCCGAAGCGCGAGCCGACGAGGCAGTGCGCATGTTTGAGGCTGCCTCACCGGAACAGCGTCGCCTGGGAGAGATGTCGTTGGCGCGCATGGACTTGGCCACGGCCCGTCTGAGCCGCGGGGATCTCGACGGCGCGGCTCTGCAGATCTACGACGTGCTCGGGGTGAACGCGCGTCGCCGTACAGAGAGCGTCCGGAAACGTGTGGAGCAGTTCGGCCGCCACCTTGCCCTTCACCCTGCGGGCGCTACCCCGGCGGGCATTGCGATGCGTGAGGCTATCGTCGCTCACCAAGAGCGGACCCCGGCCGAGCTTCCCCCTGGAGGATGACAGTGACCACGGTGACTATCCTGCACCCCGGCGCCATGGGGGCGGCCGTGGCCGCCCAGGCCATCGGGGCTCGCCGTGTGCTGTGGGTTGCGGTAGGGCGCAGCTCCTCGACGGCTGAGCGTGCCAAGGTCGCGGGCTTGATGCCCTGTATGTCGCTCGAAGAAGCTCTCGGCGCGAGCGACGTTGTCCTTTCCATCTGTCCGCCGCATGCTGCGGAGGACGTTGCGACCGAGGTCTCCAGATCCGCCTTTGAAGGTCTCTACATCGACGCTAACGCGATCAGCCCTCAGCGTATGGAACGGATCGCAAGTGAGATCCGTCCGGCCTCCGTCGTCCTCGACGGCGCGATCTTCGGCCCTCCGCCCGGCGCAGGGCGTTCGTGCCGCCTCTATGTAGCGGGTGACAGCCATGCCGCAGAACTCGTGCACACCTTGTTCAAGGACTCAGCGGTGGAGGTACGTAGCGCCGGCGGACACGTCGGTTCCGCCTCGGCTCTCAAAGCATCGTTTGCGGGTTTCCAGAAGGCCGCCCGCACGCTGGCCGGCGTTTCGCACGCTCTCGCCGACGCCCATGGCGTCGCCGACCTCCTCACCGACGAGGCGAAGAGGATGCCATCGCAGATCCTCTCCGATCCGGAGTACCTGCGCAGCGTTGCGGCACGAGCGTGGCGGTGGGGTCCCGAGATGGAGGAAGTCGCAGACGCACTCAGAGCGGCCGGGCTCCCGACCGAAATGGCCCAAGCAGCGGCCTCCGTGATGGCGCGCTGGGAGCACGATAAGGATCAGTACGACTTGCCCCTCGCTGACGCTCTCGCGCACCTACGGCAAGACTCCTGACTCAAGCGGAGAGGACTCCACCAGGGTGGATCGTCGCGCTTTCCTCGCTACGAGCGGCCTTGCCGCCCTCGCCTCCAAAAACCTCGTCCACCCCGTGACCTCAGCTCCCCTCCCCGGGGATACCGAGTCAGATCGGCCCACGCAGCCCGGGACCTGCGGGGCTTGGTCCACCGCATCGGCTTGCCTATCTGACCAGCGGGGTCCCCCTGATCTGGCTGGGCACATAGGTCCGTACGCGGCTGGGGACGGTCGGTGCGTGACTGCTGCACAGGCGCCGCATGCGGCCCAGCACGTTGGTCTGTACGCAACTCCCGCACCTGAGCTGACGTTCCCCGCCGGCCGAGCCTAATCCGGTTCGGAGATCGTGGGTTCACCGTCGTGAACACCTCTGCGTGCTGGGGCCCTTACCTTCGGTCACGGTCCGGGCGGCGCCGCTTGGAGAGAGGGTGCGTCCCGCGATGTTCAGCACTGTAATGCGTCACGACTTCCAGGTGACCTCCGAGGCGGAGTACGTCCCGCTGGCCCGCCGTGATGCCGCCAAGGTCCCTGCCGACTGGGGGATGTCCGAGGAGGTCGTGAGAACCGCCTGCCTGATCATCAGTGAGCTGGTGACGAACGTGGTGCGGCACGCGGCCGTGCTCTCGCCCGCCGGCGTGGTCACCCTCGCTGTCGATGAGCAGCACGCGCTGGTGCTGGCCGTCGCGGATGCCCACCCGCTCAAGCCTAAGCCGCTGCCCGCCGCACACGACCTCGGTGCCCGTGGTCTGTTCCTTGTCGACGCCTTGGTGAGGGAAGTCCACGGCAGAGCCGAGATCCTCCCGGAGACCGCTACGGGCGGCAAGCGGATCGCTATCCGTCTTCCCTTGGTCCCCGATGCGGCCTATTCCACAGCACGGCGCCATCAGGCGGCGGCTCCAGAGCCGTTGACGACCTGCACCTTGTTTGCACACGACACAAACCCGCTGTCGGTCACCGCTTCCCGAGCGGTTTTATCGAGCTCACCCTGGCGCCGACCAGCGCCGGTGTACCTGGCGACACTCACGGCCCCGAGGCCCCACAGCTCTACGAGACTTACCCGCTGCCGCACCGCCCGCGACGCCAGGACGACAGCGGTACCCGAACAGCACCCCGAAACCCCCAAGAGACAGGAGATTTTGCGTGCTCATCGACATCCCGAGCGAACTCGAAGCCGCTCTGATCGACCTTCCTCTCCCTACGTGGGAACTGGACCGTTCGTTCCTGGCGAAGTCCACCATGGAGCGCTACCGGACCGAGTTGACGGCCACCCCGCAGTTCGAGGAGACCGCTGCGACGCTGCGCCACGCGCTGACTTGGGAGGGCGGCGGATACGCCGTGCTGCGTCTGGGAAACCTCGCCAAGGCGCTGGGGACCGGCGACCGGTTCCGGCGGCTGGTGACTGGCTTCGCGGCCGAGGTGGCGGTCCCCTTCTCGCCTTTCCCGCGGTGGCCCCTGTGGAAGGACATCGGGGTCAAGGTCGACAAGGACCCCGGCAAGTCCAGCGGTATCGGGTACAACGCCTTCCACATGGACCTGGTGAACGCGAGCCTGCCGCCGGACTACACGACGCTCCTGTGCGTTCGCCCCGACCCGCTCGGCGGCGGCCTCAGCATCCTCTCCGACGCCCACGCGGCGGTGGCGCGGCTGTCGGAGGGCTGCCGCGCCCTGCTGGCCGAGTCGGCTTACCACTACGGGACCTTCTTCGACCTGTTCGGCGTGGGCGAGGAGTACAAGCCGTTCCCGATCCTGGACGGCTCCGACTCGGGCGAAGGGTTCGTCCGGTTCACTGCCAAGATGCTGGCGAGGTCCGAACTCAGCCAGGCGCACGTCGAATCCGCCAGGGAACTCGCCGAGGAACTTGTCCGGGGGCAGGTCTCCTTCATGCTCCAGCCCGGGGACTACCTCATCGTGGCGCAGCGCCGTTTCCTGCACGGCCGAGAAGCGCTTCACAGCGGTCAGGAGACCATCCCGGCTGCCGACCGCCGGTTGCTCCTCCAGTTGTTCCTGCGCGCGGGGGCTGGCGCCGGCTCGGCCGCGTAGTCGGCCGATGCCACCGGTGACCCACCGAGTCCCGCTCCTGGGTCCAGCCCCCGAGCACGCGGCTCGGCTACGGGGCGGCGCATGGTCGGGCACACCCAGAAACGGCTGCTTACCGGGCTCCCTGGGCTCGCGCGCGTTAGATGCGCGAGTTGCGCAGGGACTGCCAGGCAGCGCCGGCCAGCGCCCGCGTGGCCTGTGGGACCGACAGATCCTCGTGCTCGCGGTACAGCGACCAGTTGTACTTGACCAAGGACATCTTGTTGGAGGACAGCGATCCCGTCTGGCCCGCCCGGTACACGGCGAGCGGTTCGGCCAGCCCGCGGGCGTCGGCGCCGTCTCGCATGATGCTCAGCCACAGCGCGTAGTCCTGGCGCTTGCGCATTTCCGGCATCAGCCGGGTGCCCAGGGCGTTGCGGTCGTACATGGCAGTGAGGGCGCCGATGTAGTCCCGGCGCAGCATCGCGCGGTAGTCCACGTGCCCGCGCGCGCGGATCACCCGTCCGTTGGGGACCCAGTCGATGCTCTCGCCGTCGTAGTCGGCGTCCATCTTGTAATAGCTGGTGAACGTCAGCGGCGCATCGCCCTCGGCGGCGAAGGCGAGCTGCTTCTCGGTTTTCTCCGGCAACCACAGGTCGTCGGAGTCGAGGAACGCGATGTAGTCCCCGCGGGCCCGCTCGATCGCGAGGTTGCGGGCCCGGCCCGCACCGCCCCGCTCGGGCGCTGTCTGGGGCAGTACGCGCTCGTCCTGGGCGGCGAACTCCATCAGCAGGTCCATGGAGTTGTCGGAGGACTGGTCGTCGGTGACCAGCAGCTCTACGTCAGCGTGCGTCTGCGTGAGCACCGATCGGACGGCCGCGCCGAGGGTGGCTGCCGAGTTGTAGACGGGCATCACGACAGACACCAGGGGCACAGCACTTCTCCTTGCCGGACGAGGAATGACGGTCCATTCAAGCACCGCATTCGAGTAGGAGCTGTCATGCAGATAGTTGTCGCTGGTCAGGGCTACGTAGGGCTTCCCCTGGCGGTCCGCGCCGCAGAGGTGGGGCACCGTGTCGTCGGCTACGACGTGGACCCGCACCGCGTCCAGCAGCTCGCCGCCGGCCAGTCCTGCGTGCCGGACGTGGCCTCCTCGCGGCTTCGCGCCGTGCTGGACTCCGGGGACTACTCCGCGACCGCCGACGGGGCGAAGCTGGCTGGCTTCGACATTGCGGTGATCACCGTGCCGACTCCGCTGCGGGACGGTGTGCCCGACCTGAGCTACATCGAGTCCTGCGCCCGGACACTGGGTGAGCACCTGCGCCACGGCGCGACGGTGGTTCTGGAGTCCACGAGCTATCCCGGCACCACCGAGGAGCTGCTGCTGCCGATCTTGGAAGAGACTTCGGGCCTCAAGGGCGGGGCAGACTTCCTGGCCGGCTTTAGCCCCGAGCGGATCGGGAACAAGAGGTGGTCGTTCGACGGGACGCCGAAGCTGGTGTCCGGAATCGACGCCAAATCGCTGGTCGTGATCAAGAACTTCTATGACGGTATCTTCCAGACCACGGTGCCGGTGTCAGGGCCGAAGGTCGCTGAGCTGGCCAAGCTGCTGGAGAACACCTTCCGGTTCGTCAACATCTCCATGATCAACGAGATGGCGATGCTGGCCGATGCCCTCGGCGTGAACATCTGGGAGGCGATCGACGCCGCCGCGACCAAGCCGTTCGGATTCACGAAGTTCACCCCAGGGCCGGGGGTCGGCGGGCACTGCCTGCCCGTCGACCCGATGTTCCTCTCGTGGAAGGCCCAGCAGGAGCTCGGCATCCCGTTCCGGTTCGCGGAACTCGCTGCCGACGTGAACCGGAACATGCCCAACTACGTAGTCCGGCGCCTCGTGGGAGCACTCAACAAGCGGGGCATACCGGTCAGCGGATCTCAGATTCTGCTCCTCGGTCTGACCTACAAGTACGACGCCACCGACCTGCGCAATTCCCCGTCGGCACGTGTCGCCGAACTTCTTATCGGCCTCGGTGCCGATGTCCGCGGCTCCGAACCCAACATCCCGGACGGCGTCGACACCGAGCTGAACGTGCCCCGGGTCGATGCGACCCCGGAAGAGGTAGCCGCCGCTGATGCGGTGGTTCTTCTCATGGATCATCCGCGATTCGACCTCGTGATGATCGAGAAGCTCGCGCGGTACGTGCTCGACTGCCGAAACCGTCTGTCCGGAGCGAACGTCGAGACCCTGTAGTAGCCGAACCCCCGTGGCCCGCTGCTGACTTCGACCCCAGGAGTTCCCTTGCGTGACGAATGGGAGCACGTCCACACGGACTACACCCGGCCCGCGCAGCGCCCCGCGCCTGCCTCGTTGGCCGAGAGCGAGGGCGACTGGCGCCGCTACCTGGAAGGTGACACCCCCAACGGCTGGCTTATCCAGCACAGCGCGATGAGCGAAGCGCTCGTCAGCGGCCGGCCCATGTACCTGCTACACACCACCAAGGACATCGCCGCGATCCGAACCAGCGGTGAGCTGCACGTCTCCACCGGGTGCCTGGTCGGTGCACTGTACTGTTCCCCTCTGACCCCTCAGCGGGAAGGACTGCGTCCGCACAATCTCGGCGCCTACCTGATGCAGACGAAGCCCGGCACCACGCCCATGATCTTCGAGGTCACGCCGGACGCTCCGATCCCCACCAAGGGCGTGGACTATCTGCACCTCGGTGCCATCCACCTGCG
The DNA here is from genome assembly GCF_040635175.1 of Streptomyces sp. NPDC006997. Taxonomy (NCBI): domain Bacteria; kingdom Bacillati; phylum Actinomycetota; class Actinomycetes; order Kitasatosporales; family Streptomycetaceae; genus Streptomyces; species Streptomyces sp. NPDC006997. Next base: position 1,423 of record NZ_JBEYHH010000064.1, on the reverse strand, counting down.
TACCTACCTGCGCTACCAAAACTTCCTCACCCTGGCCGAGAACGACCAGCTCGACCATGCCGTGCTGACCGGGCTGGGCGCCGCGGCCGGATTCCTCGACACCGCCCTGCGCAACGCAGTCGGCCGCGGCACGGAGGCCCCCGAGTTCATCGACCAGTTGGCCGCTGCCGTGCCCGCTGTACCGTTTCTCGGCTACCTGTACTTCGAGGTGCTGTCCGAGTACCTGATGCTCCACTCCATGACTCCGGAGACCAAGGGCTACGCCCAGGTCGGAGAGCTGAACAACTGGCTGTACAAGCGACTCGCGTTCGCCGCCGTGAGCGGCATGGATCGATTGTTCGACCTGGCCCGCTTCCATCCACGCCACCAGCAACTCGTCCAGCTCATTGCCAGCGTGGAACCGGCGCTCGCTCCGGGAGTCGCCGAATACGTACGGCGGCGGCTGTCCCATCTGTTCGCCCGGATCGCGCTGCACCCGTCTCAAGACGCGGCCACGGTGAGCTTCCGGGGCATTGATCTCAGCGCGCTCCGGTACATCGCGCCCGGGCTGGCCGGGCAGATGGTCTTTCGCGAGATCCGGTACATGCCGCGCTATCGGCATCTCTACCACTGCTTCGAGAAGGCCAAGGCGCTCGAGGCTTGGGACTACTGGAACCACGAGGGCATCCCCACGCCCTTCAACGGCATCCTCCCCAAGGGCGAGATCGGGATACACCCCGTCTACCCCCGGTCGGCAGTCAGGGCGTGGACGGCAAAGCGGGACAGCAGAGGCTTCCTGCACCCAGCCCAGGAGATCGCCGCTGTGCTCACGCCGCACCTGGCGTCGTGGTGGGCGCCATCTCGCAACCGCGAACGGATGATCACCACTGATCCGCAGGTCATGGTGGACCGTAGTGCCCCGTCCTCGGTTCCCGCATACCGGTCATCTATCGAGGGGATCTCCGCGTGACGGCGAAACCCTTGATTATCCTCACCGGCATCAACCGCACGTCCGAGCCTTCGTCCGGCAGCATGATCCTCGTCGGCGACCTCTACCGCGCCATGCCCAACACCCATACGACCTTCCTCGGCCGGACACCGGTCCATCCGGTATGGAAGACCGCGTTCGATCACCTGATCCCCCTTTCCACGACGAAGCAACCCCAGGGCCCTGGCTTCGACGCCTACGTGGACGAGCTGACGCAAGAGGTAGGGAAGCTCATCGAGCAGATCCGGCCGGACGCCATCCACGCCCAGAACGTCGGGTTCGCACTCAGCCTCGCGCTCAGTCGCACCGCCGACACGACCCCGATCATCTCCATCGCTCACGGCCCCGAAGTGATGGCGGCCGGGAGTGTCCAGTAGACGGCTGATCCAGTTTCTGTAGTGGTCAGTTGGCGGCCGGGGTGAGCCGGCCTTCGAAGGCGATCTGGAAGGCGTTCAG
>NZ_JBEYHH010000063.1:0-24042 GCF_040635175.1 Streptomyces sp. NPDC006997 | reverse complement strand
CGACGAGGCCCGCGAGATGGCCCAGCACTGGACCAGCGCGGCGATCTCCGCCCACATCGACGCCCGGCTGCGCACCGCCCTGGCCGAGTGGGACCTCCTCACCCCCACCGACATCGAGCACCTGTTCGAACGCCTGCGGCAGGTCCAGCCGTGAGCAGCTGCACCGTCTGCCCGCGCGCCGCTGGGGAGGGCCTTCACGCCTGCCCCCACCACGCCGCTGAGCTGCGCGCCTGGCTGGCCGAGCTGCCGGTGCAGGCCGAGCTGCTCGCCGAGTTCGTCGCATCGTCCGCCAGCCCCGCCCAGGGACGCCGCGGCGGCGGACGCGCGCACTCCCCGGCCCCCGTCGACTGGCGCGTCCTGGCCCTCCTCGGCCCCGGCCACGCCGACGCCCAGAGCCCCGACGACGACGGCGCCCCGATCCGACCCCTCCTCGGCGCCTGGGCCGGAACCATCGCCTACACCTACCCCGCCGTCTACCGCGACCCCCACGGCACCGCCCACACTGCCCCGTGCGAGGCCGCCCACCCCCGCCACGGCGCCACCATCACCGGCTGGTGCGCCTGGCTCACCGCATACCTCCCCTACGCCCTCACCCACCCCTGGGTAGGCGACCTGCACCACCAAGTCGCCACCCTCATCCACCGCGCCCGCGCCATCACCGGCCACCACCCCGACCGCCACCCGTACACCGCCGCGCCCTGCCCCCAGTGCCGGGCATTCGGCCTCGTGACCGTCGACGGCCACGGCATCCTCTGTGAAGCCTGCGGATACACCGCCGCCACCCAGGGAGTTGACCCATGTCCCAGCCCCAGCCCTTGCCTCACGACCCCTACATCACCGCCGTCACCGACGCCCTGACCGCCGCTGGCCTCGACCCCACCGAGCACTGGACCGACAGCGGCGAACTGGACCGCTACCGCGACGACGACCTCGCCGGACTCGCCACCATGCTCACCGCGGTACTCGTCTGGGAGGACGACCACCCCGCCCTGACCACCGAGGCGCACCGCCACGGCATCGCCCTCCTCTGGGAGCACCCGGTCGACGGCTGGCTCTGGGCCCCCCACAAGCGCAACGGCCACCTCGACCACGCCCCCAAGTTCCTGCCCGGCCTCGACCGCTACGCCGACCCCGCCGCCGTCGTCGACAGCGTCCGCGCCCTCCTCACCGGCCACCCCGTACCCACCCAGCAGGCCCCCGCCTGGCACCAGGCCGACACCACCCAGGCCGCCGTGGACGCCTGGACCGCAGCAGAGGAGGCCCGCTCATGAGCCGAACCCCCCGCCGCCGCACCCCCCAGGACCCCGGGCGCGGCCCCGCCCCCGTCGACGTCCGCCTCATGGGCGACGACACCGCCGTACGCCACCTGGTCGCCGCGCTCCAGCAAACCGCGGACTGCGGACCGGCCACCTACCGGCCCATGCGCGACAGCGACGGCACCCGCGCCTACCTCAGCATCGTCGTCCCGCCCGACGCCGCCAGGGAGGGGTGACCGCCGTGTGGTCCACCATCATCGCCGTCCTCGGCACCCTCGCCGGTGCCGCCCTCGCCAGCCTCACCCAGCACTGGACAGACCACCGCGCCCGCGCCGAGCAGCACCGCCAGGACGTCGCCGCCGCCGTCCGGCAGCTGCTCGCCGCGGTGCTGGCCTACCGCGAGCTGTACTGGCTGATGATCGCCGCAGTGCGCGCCGGTGAGCCGGAGACGAGCGAGACCCGCGCTGCCCGCTAACGCGCCCGGTCCGAGGTCACCCTCGCCCGGGACCACCTGGCCCTCATCACCGACGACCCCGGCCTGACCGCCGCCGCTGAGACCGCTGCCTGGTCGGCGATCGAGCTGAGCGACATCGACACCGGCCCCGTGAGCGACGGCCGGTTCGCTGCGGCGGTGGAGGCCGAGCTGGAGGCCGCACGGGACCGCACCAGGGACACGCACACCGCCCTGCGCGCTGCGGGTACCGCGTACGTGCACGGCCGTACGGCCACCGGCGACTGACAGCCGACCCGCTGTCACACGCCTGTGCCACACTGGCCCGTGGCACTCGACTGGTCCCGGTCGACGCTTCATGTGGTGATCACGGCCCGCCTCGCACACCCGTACGAGGCGGGCCGAACGCGTTCCCGGACCCACTGTCAGACCCTCACGGAATCATGGAAATCGAACGCCCTGGCGACGGCTGTCCTCCGCCCCAGGGCATGACCGATCCGTGAAGGGAAGACCGGCATGGCGGAACCTACCGTGCGCTGCGCCTGCGGCAGAACCATGACCCCCGACGCACCCCGAGGCCGCGGCCACTACCGCTGCGGATGCGGCCACCGCGTCCACGTCACCATCCCCGCACCCCGCACCACCGGATGCGTCGCATCCCACCGCGGCGGCCCCTGCCGCCTCCCCCCGGTCATCACCGAGCCACTGCCCCTGTGCGACGACCACTTCACCTCCACCGGCCTGCGCCGCTACGCCAGCTGGTGGACGCGACCGGAGGGCGAACTCGCCACCCTCATCGCCATCGAACGCACCCGCCTCCAACTGGAGGCCATGGACGATCCGCGCCTCCTCGACCACTGGACACGCGAAATCGCCGAGCGGGACAGACGACTCCAGCAGCTCCGCACCCCTGCAGCCCGCCAGCAAGCCCGCCAGCAAGCCGACCAGGAAGCCCACGGCATCGTCTACTTCGTCCGCTCCGGCACCGCCGTCAAGATCGGCAAAACCCTCCACCTCGCCCAGCGGATGCGCGACATCAACGCTCCCGAGACCGAACTCCTCGCCACCGAGCCCGGATACACCCGCCGCGAACGCGAACTCCACCGCACCTTCGCCCGCTACCGCCTCAACGGCGAGTGGTTCCGCCTCACCGCCCCGCTCATCGCCTACATCAACGACCTACGCGACGCAGCACACCGACCGGGCGCCTCACCTGCACAAACCAACATCGACAACCCCGCACACACGCTGTAACGTCAAAACAGCAGCTACCCCCTGCCCAAAAACCACCCCAGGCCCCGCGCACACCACCCCGCGCGGGGCCTGACCCATACCCGCCCGGAGGTGACCATGCCTCCCACCGAGCCGAAGTTCCCCAACCCGCCCCTCGACGACATCCGGCCCGGCACCCTCCTCACCGTCGCCCAAGCAGCCGCCCACTTCGGCGTCCAGCCCGGCACCATCCGCCAATGGGCCCACCGAGGCAAGATCACCCACGTCCCACTTCCCGGCAACGGCCCCCGCCTCTACCACCTCCGCCCCCTCGCCCAAGCCGAACGCGACGCCTGGGAAAACGGCGCCAACCGAACCAAACGCGGAGGCCGCCACCCCGACTTCAAACCCTGCGCGTGGTCGGGCAGCGGGCCCACCACGCCGACACGGCCCCGAGGAACCCGCATGAGCGACGCAGAGCAGGACTACCCCGCATGGCGCGCCGACCAGCACCAGCGCGCACAGACCCACGCGTACGCCTGGGCGGACCGAGCGACCAACGAGTACGGCCAGGCCGTGCGGCACGAGGACGACGCCCGCGAGCGCCAGCAGTACGACAGCGGATGGCAGCGCGACCGCGCGGCCGAGTCCCGCACCCTGGCCCAGATCCACGGAGTGCGGTCCACCGAGGCCCTCAAGCTCGCCACCATGTGGGCCGACGTCGCCCGCGCCCTCGCCCCCTGAGTCCACACGCTGTCACGATCCCGTCACACCCACACACCACCGCCCGCGCCCCGCGCATGATGGCCCCTCCATCACCACACGCCTCTGGGGGGACCATGCGCACCCGCACCGCCACCGCCGCCGCTCTCGCCTTACTCGCCCTCACGCTCACCGCGTGCAGCAGCGACAGCGACGACCAAGCCGACACGCAGTCCAGCGTCACCAGCACACCGGCCTCCGACACCTCGCCCGACGACGGCGCCGCCGACAGCTACGACAGCGCGCAGGCCATCGCCGACGCCCTCGCCGACGCCGGACTCAAGGTCTCCGAGCCGCAGGAGAACACCGAAGAGAGCTACATCACCAAGGTCGGCGGCACCGCCTACACCTTCACCGTCACCGACGGCAGCCAGGCCCCCGGCGAGGCGTACATCAACATGTTCCCCAACCCCGAGTCCCTGGCCGGGTGGGTCGCCCTGTCCAAGCAGTTCGGAGGCGTCGCGGTCACCGGCGGCACCTGGGCAGTCAGCCTGGACACCGACGGCGAGGCCCGCGACAACAGCGTGCGCCTCGCCCCGAAGGTCGCCGACGCGCTGGACGGCACTGTCCAGCAGTGACCCCACATACGGCCGCCGCCCGATGGGCCCCGTAGTGCTGGAACGCCGTACCCGAAGGGACGGCGGTAAGACCAGCAGTCGGGTGGCTGGCTGAATCGTGCGGGGCTGCGCTGCTCTTCCGCGGCGCCTGGCAGGAAGCCCTACGCGGCGTAAGCCCTGTCGCGCGGCGGTACGACTCCCGCGGCCCCGCACTCCTGCCACACGAAGGTGGTGACTGATCTTGAGCGACACAGTATGGATCATGGCCCAGAACAAGGCATTCGGAGACGACGGGTGGGTCACGGACTGGGAACTCGGCGGCATCTTCACCAGCGAAGAACAGGCCGTCGCCGCGTGCACAGAGCCGACCGACACGGTCTGGCCGGTCACCCTCAACGAAGTGCTGCCGCGTGAGACGACGGAGCCACCCCACCTCAGATTCCCCCTCGCTGATCAGCCGGAGTAACACCCACGCTGGAGGGCACAGTGGCCACCGACCGGTCAGAGCTGACGTCCTACGAGTACCGGCAGACACGCGCCCGCGTCCTAGCCGAGTCGGACATCTGCATCGTCTGCGGCCACACCGCCGCCGACGCCGTCGACCACATCCAGCCCGTCAGCAAGGGCGGCGCACGCAAGGACCCCGACAACCTCGCCCCCATCCACGGCACCGCCGGATGCCCCGTCTGCCTCCGCAAGTGCAACAGCGAGAAGGGTGACAAGCCACTGAACGAGGTCGTACAGCTCCACACCAGCGTCGACTGGTTCGCCGGACCGTAGAGGAGACCACCGTGCCCGAAACCCCCCGCCTGGTGAACGTCGACGGCGTCCTCACCGAGGGCGACGCCGACAAGGCGCGCGAGGCCATCCGCCAGATGGACGCCGACCCGCACGGCCTCAAGGCCGGGATGATCGTGAAGCCCTACACGGATCACGGCCAGCAGAAGTGGGTGTTCCGATGCTGGGGGACCGACGACGGATGCGACGGCTGGCTGTCCCTCGACCACACCAGCCAGTCTTCTGCCGAGAGCGCCCGGGACCGGCACCTCGCCGAAGCCCACGCGAAGCTGGACGCGGCCAAACTGATCGACACGCCTGGGCCCTGGGCCCTGGACCACGAGGTGCACGCCTTCGCCCAGACCGAGGTCCGGCGAGGCCCACTCACCGATGAGGGCGAGCGGTGGATGGAGCGGCGTCAGACCGGCAAGGTCATGGTCGTGTGCTCGTGCGGCTACAGCAGCGGGCTGATTGACCGCACCGAGCTGGAGTCCACCGTCGCAGGGCTGGCCGACGAGCACTCACCCACCAGGCCGGGAGACTGACCCATGGTCGACCTCGGACCGCTGGCCGGGAGCGACGCGGGCACCATGCCCGCCAGCCTGACCGACGCGCTCACGGACTGGGACCTGGTCGCCTGCACCCCCGTCTGCGCCCGGCCGTGGCGCCGCCGCCGCTGGCAGGCCCCTCGCGTGTGGACCTGCCCCGGATGCCGCACGCGATGGACCGCCGAGGGCCGCACATGGGTCGAGGTCCTCAGCACCTCGCAGGTCAGGCGACTGGAGATCGCCCTCGGGCTGACGACCGACCTCGATTCTTAGAAATCGGACATATCGCAACCCCGCGCCCACCTTTCATTTTTCTCTCCCCGGGCCATCACACCTGCCGCCATGATCGCGGCCGGACTCCCGGCGTACAGAGGAGGCGATGATGGCGGCTCGGGCCATCCAGATTGGCGAGGCTGGCGGATCGCTCGCCGCGGCAGTCGCCGCGCACCGCCAGCGCCGCAGCTGGGACCAGGCGTACCTGGCCGAGCGCGTCACCCAGGCCGGTCGGCCCATGAGCGCGTCCGTCCTCGGCAAGATCGAGGCAGGCGCCCGCCGCGTCGACGTGGACGACCTGGTCGCGCTCGGTGCGGCCCTCGAGGTCGCTCCCGCCGCGCTGCTGCCCGGCGGCACCGACGACGCGCCCGGGGCTGACCCGTTCGAGGACGCCACTGAGCCAGGCCGCATCCGCGCCCAGGTCCTGGAGGACATCGCCGCGCTCGGCGACCTGGAGGCCCTGGACGCCACCGCGCCGACGCTCGCCGCCATCGCCGTACGGCTGGCCCAGGAGCTGGACGCCCCCGCCTCACTCGGCAACTCCTTGCAAGGGCTGTCCAAGGAGCTGCGCCAGGTCCTGGCGGACCTGCGCAGCTGCGCGCCGGAGGAGCCGGACGATGACGACGACCTCGACGACCTGGCGACCCCCGACTGAGTTCGTCGACCAATGCCGCGAGCTGTACGGGCTAACGTGCCCGCCGATGTGGGGCACCCCGCGGCGGCCGGAGCTGCCCACGCTCGGCGGCAAGGTCGCCAAGGTGATGGAGCGGCTCGGCTACACGCCGATGCCGTGGCAGCGCTACGTGTGGGACGTCGCGCTGGAGATCGATCCGGCCACCGGGATCTTCTGGCACCGCACCGTCGGACTGTCGGTCCCACGCCAGCAGGGCAAGACGCAGGGGCTGCTCGCGGTGAAGGTTCACCGGGCGCAGGCGTACAAGCGGCAGCGGATCATCTACGCCGCGCAGAACCGCAGCATGGCGCGGGAGCGGTGGGAGGACGAGTTCTGGGCGACGATCGAGGCGTCCCGCCTCGCGCGCCGGTTCGTCATCCGCAAGGCCAACGGCCATGAGGCGATCATCGCCCGGTCGACCCGGTCGAGGATCGGTATCACCTCGAACACGGAGACCGCGGGGCACGGGCCGCCACTCGACCTCGGCGTCATGGACGAGCTGTTCGCGCACATCGACGATCGTCTCGAACAGGCATTCTCTCCGGCGATGCTGACCCGGCCCATGGCTCAACTGTGGTGGGCGTCTGCGGGCGGCACCGAGAAGTCAGTGCCGCTGAACAAGAAGCGCGAGCAGGGCCGCGCGCTCATCGAGGAGCTGTGGCGCACCGGGGTGCACACGCGCACCGCGTACTTCGAGTGGTTCGCTCCGGAGGACATGGACCGGTCGGACCCGGCGACGTGGCGGGCGACGCTGCCCGCGCTCGGGTTCACCGTCACGGAGGACGTCATCCAGGCCGAGTTGGAGAAGCTGGACCCGGGCGAGTTCGACCGGGCCTATCTGAACCGCACCCGCAAGTCCACGCCGCCGTCCGACCCGAACGTGCCCAAGGCGAAGTGGCCGGGGCTGGTCGACGCGGAGAGCAAGCCGCGGGCGTCCAGCGTCGCCCTGGCCATCGACGTGTCGCAGGACCGTAAGCGTGCGGCGATCGCCGTAGCGTCGCTCAGGCCCGACGGGCGGGTGCACCTGGAGGTCGTGGCGCACCGGCCGGGGACGGACTGGGTGGCGCCTGCCGTGGCGAAGCTGCGCAAGCTGTGGAAGCCGGTGGCGGTCGCGGTCGCGTCGGCGGGCGCCCCGGCCGGGTCGCTGATCGATGACCTGGTGGCCGCGGGCATCGAGGCCCCGAAGGACAAGGACAAGCCGCAGCGCGGGGACCTGGCCGTGATGCGGACGGGGGACATCACCGAGGCGTGCGGGCAGATGGCCGACGCGATGAACCAGGGCACGGTCGTGCACCTGGACCAGGTGCCGCTGACGGCTGCGGTCAACGGGGCGCGGACCCGGAGGAACGGGGACGCCTGGACGCTGGACCGCACCGCCTCGCTGGTGGACATCAGCCCGTTGTGCGCGGTGACGTTCGCCCGGTGGGCGCTGCTCGTTCGGGGGCCGCAGGTCGAGGAGTACGACCCGATGGCGAACATCTTCTGAGGAGCGTGGGCATGGCGAAGCGCGGACGGGCGCGGGCGCGGGGGCGGGCTGTGGCTGGCTGCGCCGCAGAGGCCGCAGGGTTCTGCCTGCGCGCGGGGCCTGGGGTGGTGGGGCCGGTCCTGGTGGCGTATGGGCTGTGGCTGGCCTGGGCGCCGCTGGGGTTCGTGGCGTTGGGCGCGTTCCTGCTGCTGGCGGATCGGAGGATGCCGTGAGTGTGTGGTGGCGCAGCCGGTCCCCGGCCTCGGGGCAGCGTCCCCAGCGGGCCGGTGAGCTGTCGCTGGACCAGGTCCTCGCGCTGTTCAAGACGAGCCGGTCGTATGCGGATGTGGACCTGTCCAAGGCCGAGTCCTCGTTGCAGGCCGTCGCCGTGTGGTCGGCGTGCGACCTGATCGCCTCGGTGGTCTCGGAGCTGCCGGTGGGCGTGTTCCGCGGGGAGGGGGAGGACGCGCGGAAGCTGTCGACGCCGTGGTGGCTGGAGGACCCGGACGGCTCCGGGCACGGGCTGGCGGACTGGCGGTACCAGGCCGTGATGTCGTGGCTGCTGCGCGGCAACCTCTTCGGTGACGAGTTGCAGCGCGCCACGGCTGGCTTCGTGCAGCAGGTGCGGCTGTTCCATCCGGATGAGATCTCGGGCTGGATGGAGGGGGGCGAGGTGCGGTGGGCGGTCAACGGCCAGCAGGTCACCGACAACCGGGCGTTCCTGCACCGGCGCGTCAACCCGCTGCCCGGGGTGGTGCTGGGATTGTCGCCGGTCCGGCTGCACGCCACGACGATCGGGCTGCAGCTCACCGGCGCCAGGTTCGGCCTTCAGTGGTTCCAGGACGGCGCGCACCCGTCGGCGATCCTGAAGAACACCGAGGTGCCCCTGGACGACGGGCAGGTCCGCACGGCGAAGGACAGGTTCCTGGCTGCGCTGCGGGGCAGCCGCGAGCCGGTGGTGTTCGGCAAGGGCTGGGAGTACGAGACGATCCAGGTGGCCCCGGAGGAGTCGCAGTTCCTGCAGACCCAGGGCTACTCGGCCGCGGAGTGCGCGCGGATCTTCGGCCCCGGTATCGCCGAGATCCTCGGCTATGAGACCGGCGGCAGCATGACCTACGCGAACATCCAGGACCGAGAGCTGACGCTGCTGAAGTTCTCGATGGGCAAGTGGATCCGGCGTGTGGAGCGGCTGCTGTCGGAGTTCCTGCCGCGCCCCCAGTACGTGAAGCTCAACCGCGATGCGCTGCTGGAGACGAACACCGTGCAGCGGTACGCGGCGCACGCTTCGGCCCTGCAGAACAACTGGAAGCGGATCAACGAGGTGCGGCGGGTGGAGGAGCTGCCGCCCGTTCCGTGGGGCGATGTGCCCTTCACCCCGGGGGCCGAGCCGCCCGCCGATGACCCTCACGCAGAGGAGTGACCATGGCCGCGATCCGCGGACTGAAGCTGATCCGTGGCGCCGCGATGGCGCCGACCCTGACCAAGACGCGGGCCGACGTCGACGTGGTCGACGCGGGCGACACCGCGGCGGCCGACGACACCGGCGACGTGATGACGGTGGAGTTCTCCCGGTTCGACACCTGGTACGAGATCGACTCCTGGTGGGAGGGCCGGTTCCTGGAGAAGACCGCCCGCGGCGCGTTCAAGCGGACGATCAAGGCGCAGGGCCCGGCCGGGGTGAAGGTGCTCTTCAACCACGGCCGTGACATGCAGATCGACCAGAAGAGCCTCGGCGTCGCCAGCGTCCTGGAGGAGAGGGAGACCTCCCCCTACATGGAGGTGCCGCTGCTGGACACCTCCTACAACCGGGACCTGATCCCCGGGCTGCGCGCCGGGGCCTACGGCTCCAGCTTCATGTTCGAGGTCGTGAGGGAGGACTGGAACCACGACCCCGGCGTGAGCGACCACAACCCCGACGGGCTGCCCGAGCGGACCATCAAGGAGGTCCGCCTGTTCGAGGCGGGCCCGGTGACCTGGCCCGCCAACCCGGACGCCACCGCTGGTCTTCGGTCCGCGACGCGGTCCGGTGTGGACTGGCTGATGGACACGCTGCGCGAGCGCGACCAGGACCAGGTCGAGGAACTCCAGCGCAGCTTCGCTGCTTTCCGGGCGATGCACGGACTCAGCACCCCCTCCGAGGAGGGGCCCGCTGCCCGGCACCAGCCCACCCCGCTGACCCCGGCACCCGACCCCGCGTCGGCCCGCCACGTCGACGGACTCTCCGCGGCGGCACGCCGTCGCCGCATGACCCTACTCGGCGTGAAGAGGTAGAGACGATGGTGAAGAAGAAGGACGACGACCGGGACGAGCCGGTGTTCGAGCGGGCCAAGGACCTGACCGCGGCCACGGAGCGCGTCGGGCAGATCCACCAGGAGATGGAGGTCATCGACAGCGAGGCCGGAGGCGACGACCTCGACGAGACCGCGCAGCGCAGCTGGGACGACCTGGAGGCGGAGCTGAAGTTCCGCGAGGGTGAGGTCCGCGCGTTCGAGCGGGCCGAGCGGCTGCGGGCCTCCCGCGACCGCTGGTCCTCCACCCAGTTCTCCCCGCAGAACGACCCGTTCGCGGACGACCCGCGGTCCCTGTCCGGCCGGGCGGTCTACGACCGGTCCATGGCCGTGGTCGACTCCTCGCTCGGTGGACGCCACCTGCGCGACGACCAGAAGACGCAGGTGCAGCACGTGCTGCGGACCCAGACCGGCGACACCAACGGCGAGCTGGTCGGCCGTCTGCTGCTGGCGACGGAGAACCCGCACTACCGCTCCGCGTTCCAGAAGATCGCCGCCAGCCAGACGCCGATCTTCACGCCGGAGGAGTCCCGGGCGATTGAGCAGGTGCAGCTCATCAAGCGCGCCATGAGCATCGGGGTGGACGCCTCGGGCGGGTTCGCGGTGCCGGTGCTGATCGACCCGACGATCATCCTCACGTCGCAGGGATCCGAGAACGACATCCTGCGACTGGCCCGCGTGGAGACCATCACCAACGACACCTGGCGCGGCCTGTCGTCCGCCGGTGTGTCCTGGTCGTTCAAGGCGGAAGCGGCCCCCGCCACGGACGACTCGCCGACCTTCGCTCAGCCCGAGGTGTCCACGCACCGCGCGGACGGCTTCATCCCGTTCTCCATCGAGATCGGCATGGACTGGCCCGGCTTCGCCGAGCAGATGTCCGGCCTCCTCGCCGAGGGCTACGACGAGCTGCTGGCGGAGAAGCTCACCACCGGCTCCACCGCCGACGAGCCGGACGGCCTGGTCGCCGCGCTCGCCGCGCTCGCCACGCCCGCGCCGATCGAGACCGCGGCGTCGGGCGCCATCGCGGCGGCCGACATCTACGGCCTGTGGAACGCGCTGCCGCAGAAGTACCGGCGGCGGATGTCCGCGGCGTGGCTGTCCTCCACGGACGTCCAGAACACGATCCGGCAGCTGGGCACGACCGACCCGAACTTCACCGTGGACATCACCCAGGAGGCGATCCCGCGGCTGTTCGGCAAGGAGTACCCCATGAACGACTTCATGGCGGACCTCCCGGCCGGTGCGGGCAGCGAGCCCCTCCTCGTCGTCGGTGACTTCAAGGGCTACCTGGTCGCACAGCGCGCGGGCATGACCGTGGAGTTCATCCCGCAGCTGTTCGACACCGCCAACAACCGGCCCACCGGCCAGCGCGGATGGTTCGCGTGGGCGCGGGTCGGTGCCGGGGTGGTCAACCCCCAGGCGTTCCGCCTGCTAAGGAACAACGACGGCGTGTGAGCGCCGGTCCTGGGGCTGCCGCTACGGCAGACGGCGGCAGCCCCAGGCCGCAGAGAGGAGACCTGGTGAAGTACGTCAAGCGGTCCCTGGCCGTGCGCTGGTCCGGCGGCACGATGGCGCTGCGCGAGGGACAGTCCATCGCCGACGACCACCCGCTGGTCGCCGCGCGGCCGGAGCTGTTCACCGACAGCGAGCCGGAGCCGGACATCAAGATGCCCGCCGTGCCGGGGCGGCACGGCGCCCCACGGGTCGAGCGGGCCACGCGTGCGCCGGGCGAGGTCCGCAAGACCGCCCCCCGTAAGCGGCCTGCACCGAAGTCCGATCCCGATGGCGGGTGAGTACGTCACCGGCGCAGAGCTGAAGGAACAGCTCGGCATCGAGGCGGACGACACCACCCGGGACGCGCGAGCAGACCGGGCGGTGCGTGCCGCCTCCCGCGCCATCGACCGGGCCACCGGGCGGCTCGGGCGCGGCTTCTGGCTGGACGACGCACCTACCGCACGCACCTACCAGATGGACGGGCGCACCGTCCGCTCACGTACCGGCGACCTGCTCCTGGTCGACGAGATCGGCGACACCACCGGGATGCTGGTCGAGACCGGCTCCGGCACGTCATGGTCGCCCATCACCGGCTATGAGACACAGCCGGACAACGCACTCGCCGACGGGCGCCCCGTCACCGGACTGCTGCGCCCAGGCGGCACGTGGGGGCTGGCCAGCAGCCGCGTGCGGGTCACCGCCCGGTTCGGCTGGCCGTCCGTCCCGGACGACATCGCCGAGGCCGCGATGATCCAGGCCAGCCGTCTGTTCAAGCGGGCCGACTCACCCGAGGGCGTCATGGGCTCGTCGGAGTGGGGCGTGGTGCGGCTGTCGCGCCGGGACCCGGACGTGTGGGCGCTGATCGAGCCGTACATCCTGCACGCCTTCGGATAGGAGGAGAGAGCCCGTGCAGATCTCCGCTGTCCGCGACGCGATCGCGGACGCCGCCCGCGCGGTCGTCCTGCCCGCCGGGATCGGCAAGCTGGTGTGCACCGGCTACGTCCCCGACGCGGTGGTGGCCCCGTGCTTCTTTGTCGGCGAGGTCGAGGTCAACTTCGACAAAGCGATGGCCCGCCGTCTGGATGAGCTGATGTTCACGTGCCGGGTGCTGGCCGGGCGGGCGGATGACCGGTCCTCGCAGCGCATCATCGACGCGCTGCTGTCCGGGTCCGGCCCGGCCTCGCTGAAGGCCGCGATCGAGGCGGCCCGCGGCGCGCCCGGCGAGTACGCCCTCGGCGGCCTGGCCCACGACCTGCACGTGCAGCGCGTGCAGGGATACAGGTGGTTCGAGCACGCCGGGTCCACCTATGTCGGCGCCGAGCTGGTCATCAAGGTCATCGGAGACGGGAGCACCTGATGAGGATCCGCATCGTGGTCGCCGGGGCGCCGGGCGCTGTCCTCGGTGGCCGCCCGTGGCCGGACGTGGGCGACGTCGTCGACGACCTGCCGACCGCCCTGGCCGCGCACCTGGTCGCCTCCGGCGTGGCCGAGGAAGTCACCGCCGCGCCGCGCGGGCGGCGCAAGAGCAGGAAGGAGAGCGAGGGCTGAGCCATGGCACAAGACGCCAACCACTACCCAGCTCCCGTGCCCGACTACCGGCCATGGCTGGACCTCTCCGAAACGGGACTCCTGTGGCTGATCAACAGGGCCGTGTTCCACCCCCGCGGCTTCGCCCTGGCGCTGTACCAAGAGGGAGACCAGGCACTCGGCTGGAAGCTGCTGGTCGCCGACAGGGACGAGCCGTTCACCTTCCCGGAGCCCGTCGACACCGAAGGGTTCAGACGAGCCGAGGCCACACTGCGCGCCGTGCTCGACAAGGAGGTGCGAGGTGGCTAAGTCGATCCTGCTCAACGTGCGGACGTTCACGGGCGGCCTGGACCTGACCAGTCACTCCAACAAGATCGAGCTGTCGAGCGAGGTGGAGGTCAAGCCCACCACCAACTACGGCTCGGAAGCGTGGAGTGAGGTGGTGGGCGGGCTGGCCTCGTCGGAGATCTCCGGCGAGGGCCAGTGGGAGGCGGGCGACCCGAGCCTGGTCGATGACGCGTCCTGGGCACAGCTCGGCGGGATCGGCCCCTGGTCGATCAGCGCCAACAACGGCGCGGCCGTGGGGGACCTGGCCTACCTCACCCGGGCGATGAGCGCCAGCTACAAGCTGTTCGCGCAGGTCGGCGAGGTCGCCCCCTGGACGTCGGCCGCCAAGAGCGCGTGGCCGCTGGTGCGGGGGCAGTTCGCCCACCCGCCCGGCACCCCGCGCACCGCTACCGGCACCGGCACCGGCCTCGAACTCGGGGACGTCGCTGCCGGCCGGCGGATGTACGCAGCGCTGCACGTGCTGTCCGTGGCGGGCACCACCCCGTCCCTGACCGCGCGGGTGGAGTCCAGCGCGGACAACACGTTCGCCGCCCCGACCACCCGCCTCACGTTCGAGGCGGCCACCGAGGCGGGCGGGCAGATCCTGCGGACCGACGGCACCGCCATCACCGACACCTGGTGGCGTCTGGCCTGGGACATCACCGGCACCACGCCCAGCTTTCTGTTCGCCGCTGCCCTCGGCATCGGCTGACCCCACCCTGCACCAGCCCGGCCCGCTCAACGGGTGCGGGCTGGTCGTCATGCCCGAAAGGAGGCGGCCGTGCCCAAGATGGTGCTGCTCGCCGAGTACCTGTCGATCAACGGCAGCGACCTGTCCGAGTTCACCAAGAAGGCCGAGGTGGCCATCGAGGTGGAGGAGAAGGACGTCACCACCTACACGTCGCTGGGCTGGAAGGAAGTCCAGGGCGGACTGAAGTCGGGGACGGTGGCGTGCGAGTTCCTCCAGGACTTCGCCGCGACCAAGCTGGACGAGATCATGTGGGCGCTGCTCGGCACGGTCGTCCCGTTCGTGGTCCGCGCCGACCAGGCCGCCGTCAGCACCTCGAACCCGAACTACTCCGGCAGCCTGCTGGTCAAGGGCTGGTCCCCGATCACCGGGGCGATCGGCGACGAGGCCACCGTCAGCCAGGACTTCCCCACCTCCGGGGCCGTGACCCGGGCCACCGCGTAAGAGGGGGCGGGCCGGTGGCTGACACGTCCGGGCTCAGCCTGGAGCTGACCCCGCAGAACCTGCGGAACGTCGACCGTGCGCTGCGCGCCGAGGAGGACGGCAAGCAGCTGCGCAAGGACCTCACCAAGAACATGCGCGAGGCGCTCAAGCCCGGGGCCGCCCAGGCCAAGAGCGCCATCATGTCGATGACGTCCGTCACCCCGCACGACGGCCCGGCGCTGAAGACCGCGATCGCCCGGAAGATCCGCCCCGAGGTCCGCATCAGCGGGAAGTTCCCCGGCGCCAAGGTCAAGGCGTTCAAGACGAAGAACCTGCGCGGCTTCCCCAACGCCCCCAAGCGCACCAACCGCGCCTCCGGCTGGCGGCACCCGGTCTACGGCAACCGCGCGGTGTGGGTGCAGCAGCACGGCAAGGTCAAGTGGTTCGACCGCGCGTTCGAGGGCCAGGACGCCCACTACCGGCGGCAGGTCCAGTTCGCCCTGGCCGAGATGGTCAACCGCATCGCATCCCGATCCTGAACACCGAGAGGCCCCCGTGAAGATCACATACGCCCCTGAAGGCCAGGAGCCGCAGGTCTTCGACTACAACCCGAACAAGCTGATGAGCGCGGAGCGGGAGGCCCTGGAGAAGCGCACCGGCAGGAGCTTCAACGAGTTCGCCATGGGCGTGCTCAAGGGCAACGCGCTGTGCCGCCGGGCGCTGCTGCACGTCCTGCTCAAGCGGCAGCACCCGACCCTCAGCTTCGACGACGTTGACTTCTGCTGGGACGAGCTGACCGTGGAGATGACCAAGGGCGAGATCATCCTCGCGGTCGAGCGGCTGCGGGAGAAGGGCGGGGACGAGGTCCTCGCCGAGAACATGCTCAGGGGCTACGACGACGCCCCGGAGGACGAGGGAAAAGCCCGGCTGCCGTTCGCCGTCTGAAGCACCTCGGCAACGCGGCCCACCTGCTCGGCATCGGCCCCCGCGACTGGGACCACATGACGGTCGAACAGGAAGATCACTACCTCAACTGGCTGGACACCTACCTCTCGGAGATCGAGAAGGCCAGGTCACGCCGCTGACGTCCGTACAGGAAGGGGGCGCCCGTCGTGTCGGATACCAGTCTCGTCTTCGCTCTGTCCGCCGACGACAACACCGGCCCGGGGATGCGCTCGGCGCGCGAGACGGTCAACCGCGAGACGGAGGGGATGGCGGACGACGTCGCCGCCAACGGCTCCAAGATGGGCACGGCCCTGGCGGCGGCCGGGGCCGCTGCCGGGGCGCTGGCCGGGGCCGCGATCATGTCGACGCTGTCGCAGGCGATGGACGTGTCCGAGGCGTCCACCCGCCTGGAGGCGCAGCTCGTCAACACCACCGCCGACGTCGGCGCGGCCACGGACGCCATGACGAACGTGTTCACCGACGGGTGGGGGGAGTCGGCCACCGAGGTCGGCGACGCCGTCCGGTCGGTGACGGCGAACATGGACGAGTTCACCGGCCAGCAGGACGAGCTGGAGGACATGACCAAGAAGACCATGGCCCTGTCCAAGGCGTTCGATCAGGACCTCGCCAAGGCGACCGCGGCGGCCGGGCAGATGGTCAAGACCGGCATGGCCGACAGCTTCGACGAGGCCATGGACCTGCTCGCTGTCGGCCTGAGCGGCAACGCCAACAAGGCCGACGACCTGCTGGACACCTTCAACGAATACCCCACCCTGTTCCGGCGGGTGGGCCTGGACGGCGCGACCGCCATGGGCCTGATCAGCCAGGGCATCGAGGCCGGTGCCAAGGACGCCGACGCCATCGCCGACGCGATCGGCATCTTCGGTGAGATGGCGCTCGCCGGGGGGAAGGCCGTCGACGAGGCGTTCGAGTCGATCGGCCTGAACGGCGAGAAGATCGGCCAGCAGATGCGGGCCGGTGGCGACCAGGCCACCCAGGCGCTCCAGGACACCATGGACGCCCTGCGCGCCACCGACGACGAAACCGTCCGTCTGACCGCCTCCCAAGCCCTGTTCGGGGACCTCGCCAACACGCAGGCTGACGCCCTGTGGGCGCTCGATCCCGCCTCGGCCGCCGCAGCCGGGGGGTTCGACGACGTCGCGGGCGCCGCGGACAAGGTCGTCGAGAAGCTTGAGGACTCGCCCGCGATGCGGATGGAGGCGTTCAAGCGGGGCGTCCAGCAGAACGTCATCGACTTCCTCGGCGGCACCGTCCTCCCCGCCGTCACCGGCTTCACCGGCCGGGTGCGGGAGGAGTTCGCCAGCGTCTGGGAGGAGGCCGGGCAGGGCGGCACCGAGGGCATCGACCGGGTCGCGGACTTCTTCCTGATCCTCGGCCAGCGCATCGGCGAGAAGATCGTCATGGAGGTGGCCCCGCGGGCGATCGAGGGCCTGGTCAGCGCCGGGCAGCGGATCGCCGAGTGGGTCATGGCCAACCCCACGTCCGTCCTGAAGGGCGTCCTGATCGCCGGGGCGATCAGCACGGTGGTGCTGATGCTGCCCGCGCTGGTCGCCGCGGCGGTCGTCGCCAGCGCCGGGCTGGTCATCTGGGGGTTCGTCGACAGCCTGATCACGGCCACGGAGGAGAACGCCCCGCGCTGGTGGGCGAGCTTCACCGGCTGGGTGTCTGAGAAGGCGGGCGAGGCCGGGACGACGTTCAACGTGCTCGGCGACGCCATCAGCTTCTGGTTCGCCGGGTTGTGGTCCCGCTACATCGCGGGGCCCGTCAGCCGCCAGTGGACATCCTTCACCGACAGCGTCGGCGCCCTTCCCGGCCAGACCTGGGATGCCCTGTCCGCGCTGGGACCTGTCATGCGGACCCGCGCGTGGAACGCCTTCCAGTCCATGAAGGACGCCGCGATCAACCGAGCCGTGTCCCTGGTGTCCTGGACAAGCGGACTGCCCGAGGACCTCGCGGGCGCCCTCGGCAGCCAGGGCTACCGGCTGTACAACGCGGGCCTGGACTTCGTGTACGGCATCTGGGACGGCATCTCCGCTGGCGGGGGCTGGCTGTGGTCCCAGATCCAGAACTTCGCCTCCAGCTACATCGTGGACCCGGTCATCGACCTGCTCGACATCCGCTCGCCGTCCAAGCTGGCCGCCGACGAGATCGGCCACTGGATCCCGGCCGGTATCGCCATGGGCGTCGAGGACAACGCCGACGTCGTCGACCAGGCCATGCGGAACGTGGTCGACCCGGCCGCCTACCGGCCCGCCACCACCGCGCTGATGCCCGGCGTCGCCCCCCTCGCTGGCACCGCTGCCAGCCCCCAGCCCGGACGCATGGTCGTCGAGTTCCGCGGCGGGAGCAGGGCGTTCCGCGAGTTCTTCCAGGAATGCGTCCGCCTCGACGCGGGCGGAGACGTCGTCCGCTACGCAGAAGGATGAGGAGACCGTGCCGCGACTGCCACCGCCCATGTGGGCCGAGCTGTACTACAACGGGGCCTGGAACGACATCACCGACGACCTGCGGGTGGCGACGGCGCCGGTGACCATCACCCGCGGCCTGACCTCCGAGTCCACCTCCCAGGCCGCGCCCACCGCGTGCACCTGCGACCTCGACAGCCGCAACTACCGCTACTCCCGCCGCAACCCCACCTCGCCGCTGTACGGGCTGATCGGCCGCAACACACCCTTCCGGGTCGGCTACACCGTCGGATCGCCGTGGGCGGAGTTCGCCGACGGCGATCCGCTCACCTACGAGTCCCTGTTCGTCAACGATGATCCGGCCCTCGACGTCACCGGAGACCTCGACCTGCGTGTCGACATCGCCCTGGAGGACTGGGGCAGGTCGCAGATCCTCGCCCTGCGCGCCGTGCCCAGCACCAACTACAGCTGGGTGCTGATGATCGAGGAAGGTGTCCTGGCTTTCCAGTGGTACCCGGACGGCACGTGGGCCACCCGCACTTTCCGTACCGCGACCGAGGCCGTCAAGGGCTACCACGGGCAGCGCCTGGCCGTGCGCGTCACCCTCGACGTCGACGACGGCGCGGGCGGACACGAGGTGCGGTTCTACCTCGGCCGCACGGTGGACGACGCCGACGACGAGTGGCACCTGCTCGGCGAGCCCGTCACCACCAGCTCTGGGACCACCAGCCTGTTCGCGCCCAGCGCCTACATGGAGATCGGCGCGGGCTTCAGCGCCCACAACATCGCGACGAATGGCGGATACATCCCCGTCATGCGCGGCCGGGCCTACGCGCTACAACTGCGCGACGGCATCGGCGGCACGGTGAAGGTCGACATGTCCACCACGGCCGCCGAGGCGGGCGGGACCACGTTCGTGGACGCCACCGGCCTGACCTGGTCCCGGGGCGGCACCGCGGCGCTGACCAACAAACACACCCGCATGGCTGGCGAAGTGCCCGCGTGGCCCCCGACGCGGGACCTGTCCGGCAACGACAACTACGTCAGCATCAACCCGTCCGGCGTCACCCGCCGCATGGACGCGGGCCGCAAACCCCAAGACAGCGCGCTGCTGCGCTACCTCAAAGCTCAAGGCCCGATCGAGTGCTGGCCGCTGACGGACGGCGCCGAGACCTCCGGCGGCAGGTCGCTGAACGGCTCCCCGGACATGGTCCTCGACCTCGACGCCGGCACCGCCGCCCCCAAGTGGGGGCAGGGATCCCTCGCTGACTGGATTGAGCCGGTCGTGCTGCTGCCGTCCGGCTCTGACGGCCGCCTCAAGGGCTCCACCACCAGAGCGGCCAGCGCCGCCAGCGGCTGGTCCGTCGATTTTCTCTACGCTGGCCGCCAGGACCTGGACGTCACGATCGCCGACCACGGCGAGCTGACCGACGCCGACCCCCGAGTGGGCTTCACGCTCGGCCTGGACGTGTCCGCCGACGAGATCACCCTCACCACCGCGTCCGTCGGCGACACCTCCTCCTCCGTGTCCCTACAGAACACCATCACCGGTGCCGGTGTCTTCGACGGCCGCATCCACCACATCCGCCTCACCACGCAGCTGTCGGGGATCAACTCCGTGTACGAGATCTTCGTGGACGGTGTCTCCCGCAGCGTGGGCACCGCCACCGGCAAGGCCTCCGAGGCCGTGAGCTTCATCCGGCCCACCTGGTTCTACAGCGCGGTCACCGAGGACATCCCCTCCATCGGCTACATCACCTACTGGGGGGCCACCGCCCCCACGGCGGCCGACGTGTATGCGGCGGCGATCGGCTTCCAGGGAGAGCGGGCCGGGGCCCGCATCGAGCGCCTCGCCGCCGACGCGGGCTACAGCGTCAGCGTGGCGGGGGAGAGCAGCTACCAGCAGCCGATGGGCGTACAGGGACGCAAGCGGCTACGGGAGCTGCTCGCCGAGGCGGCCCAGACCGACTTCGGGTTCCTGCTGGACGCACGGGACCGCGCCGAGATCATCCACCGTGGGCAGTCCACGCTGTGGAACCAGGCCCCCGCGCTGGTTCTGGACTTCTCGGCCGGGCTGATCTCGCCTCCGTTCCGGCCCGTCGACGACGACAAGCTCACCGAGAACGACGTCTCCGTCAAGCGGGAGTACGGATCCAGGGCGGCCCGGGAGACGCTCGACTCCGGAGAGATGTCCGTCCTCGACGTCCCCGACGGCGTCGGCCGCTACGACACCGAGTACACCTACAGCCTGTACACCGACGCTCAGGCCCGCCAGGTCGCCTCGATGCGGGTACACCTGGGCACCTACGCCGGGGTGCGGTACGCGCGGATCACCCTCAACCTCGCCAACGACCGCGTGCACGCCATGCTCGACGACATCCTGCGCACGGACGTCGGCGACCTGATCCGCCTGACGGGCCTGCCCCCCGACCACGGCCCCGACGACGTCGATGTCCTCGTCACCGGCTACACCGAGGACGCCGGACCGAACGGCTGGACGATCACGTTCAACTGCGTGCCTGGCGAGCCGTGGACCGCGCTCACCATCGGCGTGGAGGGCCGGGACCGTATCGACACCGCAGGATGCGAACTGGCCGCGGACCTCGACGAGACCGCCACGGCCGTCGACGTCCTCACGACCGCGCTGTACCGGTGGGTGGACTCCGCGACCTACCCCACCGACTTCCCGTTCGAGGTGCGCACGGGGGGCGAGGTGATGCGGGTGACCGCCTGCACCGGCACCACCCTGGCGCAGACGTTCACCGTCGTCCGCGGCATCAACGGCGTCACCAAGTCCCACTCCAGTGGCCAGCCGATCCGCCTGGCCCGGCCCGTCTACATCCCGCTGTAGGAGGCATCATGACCGTGTTCCTGGCCGGTATGCGGGCCACCGCCGACCGCATGAACGACCACACCCTGGAGGACTCGACCAGCTCCGGCGTCATCGCCGCGAGCGGCTGGACCATCGTGAGCTTCTCCGGCCGCAAGGTGAACGGCGTCACGACCGTCAACCTGGCCATCCAGAGAAGCGGGGCCTCGATCCCTGAGACGTCCGCCGGGAGCGGCAACATCGCTGACACCGACTGCGCCACCCTCCCCGCAGGGTGGCGGCCCCCGGAGTTCGTCAACGCATGGTGGGGCACGTCCTCCAACGACGGTAGGGCCGCGATCGACACGGGTGGGGTGATCAGCGTGCGGACCACGTCCGGGTCTGCGGGCATCGCCAGCGGCGACACGATCCGCGTCGACGGCGTATGGATCAGCGCCAACGACTGAGGCCCCCGGCCCACCCCATCTACCGCCCCGGCGCCGCCTGGCCCCGGGGCCTCTCTATGCCCCGCTAGGAGGCCCGATGCAGCTCATCACACGCTCCGCGTGGGGTGCCCGACCACCCCGCTACGACCTCGCCTACATCGCCCGCACGGACGGCGTGAAGGTGCACTACGAGGGCACGTACGTGCCCAAGAGCCTGGGGGCCGCGAGCGCGCACAGCACGTGCGCCGGGCGGGTGCGGGACATCCAGGCCGCCCACCTCGCCAACCGCGCCGAGAACTACTCGGACATCGCCTACAGCGCCCTCGTCTGCCCCCACGGGGCCGTCTACGAGGGGCGCGGCCTGCACCGCAAGGTCGGCGCCAACGGCAACAGCGCCCTCAACGCGTCGCATTACGCGGTGTGCGCGATGCTCGGCGCGTCCGGCCTGGTCGCGCCGACCGACGCGATGCTGGACGGCCTGGTCGACGCGATCGGCTGGCTGCGCACCGGCGGCGCCGCGGGCCTTGAAGTCCGCGGGCACCGCGACGGCTACGCGACCGCCTGCCCGGGCGAGCCGCTGTACGCGTGGGTGCGGGCGGGTGCGGAGCGGCCGGACGGGGAGCGGCCGCAGGGCGGCACCGGTACGCCGGTGCCGAGTGCTGGGGGTGTGGCCCGCTACCAGGTCACCATCAACAAGCTGGCGTACGGGTACGGGGCGGAGGGCCCGCACGTCACCGCGGTGGGCCAGGCTCTGGTCGACGGCGGGTTCGGCAAGCACTACAAGGTCGGGCCCGGGCCCAAGTGGACGGACGCCGACACCCGCAACTACAGCGACTTCCAGCTGGCCATGGGCTACAAGGGGACGGCGCCGCACCAGGACGCGGACGGCGTCCCGGGCCCGGTGAGTCTTCAGCAGCTGCTCGGCAAGCTCCCCGGCAAGACGCCCGCGCAGACGCGGACGGCGCCACCGTTCCCGGGCCGCAGCGCGTTCGTCCTCGGCCGCAGCAACCCCGCCGTCACCGTGCTCGACGGGGGGCTGATCGGGCGCGGGTTCACGCGGCATCACGACGGCGACGGCTACCAGGCCGGGCCGCGGTTCACCGAGCACACCCGGAAGAACGTGGCCGACTTCCAGCGCGCCACGCCGCAGCTGGCCGGTGACGCGGACGGCTACCCGGGCCCGCTGACCTGGAGCCTCCTCCTCTCCTGACCTGAAAGGGCCCGATCGATCATGAGCAACTTGTTCACGTCCTACATGCGGACGCTGGTCCCGTACGGCGTCGCCCTGGTCCTCACCGCCACCGGGTGGCTGGGGATCCCCGTCGACAGCACCGCGGCGGCCGGTGCCGTCTCCCTCGGCCTCGGCGCCGCCTACTACGCCGCGTTCCGCGGCCTTGAGCACCTGGCCGACCGGATGGCGTGGCAGCCGGTACGGCTGGCGGCCGGGATGCTGCTCGGCTGGGCCCGGCCGCCGGAGTACGAGAAGCCGGTCACCGTCCCGGTCCGGCTGAAGCTGGACCGGGCCGCGATGCAGCAGGACATGGACGAGTTCGTACGGCGCCTGGGCGACAAGCTGGGGCGGTAGGAGGGCCCGTTGGACGCCACCACCCTCGGCAGCCTCCTCGTAGGCGTGGGCGCGCTCGTCGGCGCGCTGGTGGCGTACGTCGGGAAGCGGGCCGAGAACGCCCTCACCGGCTACAGCAGCCTCACCAACGATCTGCAGGAGGAGCGCGACGCGCTCAAGGCCGAGCGCGCCGACCTCACGGCGAGGCTGGCTGAGCAGGCTGCGCTGCGGGCTGCGGACCAGGCCGAGATCGCCCGACTCCGCGCACAGATCATCCACCTCGGAGGACACCCGTGATCCGGACAGAGCGTGTGCTGGCTCGCCGCTGGCGGCCGGTGGCGATGCTGTGCTGGCTGGTCGCTCTGTCCGGCGCGGTCGTCATCGTCTGGGGCCGCATCGACGCCGAGCAGTCCCGCGCGGACCAGCTGGCGGCCGAGGCCGACCGGCGTGGGGAGGCTGTGTCGACGCTGGTGACGGATGTGCGGTCGTTGCGGGCGCAGGTGGAGGGGGAGGGGGGGACGCCGGTGGCTCCGGATCCGTCTGAGGCGATCGAGGATCTGCCCGCGCGGGTGGAGGTGCCGGTGCCGGTCCCGGGTCCGAAGGGTGACCGGGGCGAGCCGGGCAGGCCCGGCCGGGAGGGCGAGCCTGGGGCGACTGGCCCGCCGGGGGAGGTTGGTACGCCGGGCGAGGACGGCCAGGACGGCCAGGACGGTGCGCAGGGTCCGGCCGGTCCTGCGGGGCCTGCCGGTCCGGCCGGGCCGCAGGGGGAGGCAGGCCCGCAGGGCGAGCCGGGACCCCGCGGGGAGCAGGGCCCGCCCGGCCCGGCGTGCCCCGACGGGTACAGCCTCCAGTCGCCGAGTTGGGACCCCGACGCTTTGGTGTGTCGTCGTGATGGTGCGCCGGACCCGCCGGGCAACGGCAATGCCCCGCTGGCGCTGGCGCTGGACCCGCAGCGCCGTCAGTACCCATGAACACAGCCCCCACCGCCGCGGCGGTGGGGGCCTTTCGCCGTGCCCAGGGCATTGACGGCCGCCGTACCCTGGCCTCACCGGCACCGGCGCCCAAGGGGGT
>NZ_JBEYHH010000062.1:0-24210 GCF_040635175.1 Streptomyces sp. NPDC006997 | reverse complement strand
GGGCCCCCGCCCCCGCGCGCCCCCGCCCGGGGCTGCGCCCCGGGCCCCGGGCGGGCGGTGTGGGGGTGGGTGTCAGGGGGTGGGGGCGGGGTGGGGGGTGGTCAGGGCGTGGTCGGTGAGGGGGCCGGCGGCGCCGGTGTAGGTGTGGGGGTCGAGGAGGGCGGTGGCCTGGTCGTGGGTGAGGATGCCGGTGAGTCGGGGGTGTTCGGCCAGGATGTCGGCGAGGGGGCGGCCGGTCTGCTCGGCGTGCAGGGACGCCTGGGTGAGCAGGTCCTTGGCGGCGCTCTTGCCGAGGCGGGGGGCCAGGTGGGCGCTGACGCGTTCGGAGACGAGCTGGCCGGCGGTGGCCTGGAGGTTGGCGCGCATCCGGGCGGGGTGGACGGTCAGGCCCTGGGCGAGTTCGGCGGCGGTGTGCGCGGCGCCGCCGGTCAGGCGCAGGGCTTCGCGCAGGGGCTGCCATTCGGCGTGCCAGAGTCCGGCGGAGCGTTCGTCCTCGGTGCTCATGCACTGGGTCACCACGGTGGCCAGGGCGGGCACTTGGAGGGCGGCGGAGCGTATCAGGGTGGCCAGAACGGGGTTGCGTTTGTGGGGCATGGCCGAGGAGGCGCCCCGTCCGGCTGTCTGGGGTTCGCTGACCTCGCCGATCTCGGTGCGGGTCAGGACCAGCACGTCCGCGGCGATCTTGCCGAGGGCGGCGGTGGTGTGGGTGAGGGCGGCGGCCAGGTCGGCCAGGGGGGTGCGCAGGGCGTGCCAGGGCAGGACGGGCACGGCCAGGCCGGTCTCCTCGGCGTAGGCGGTGGTCAGGTCGTGCAGGTAGGTGGCGGGGTCGGTGTCCTCGCCGGCGTACTGGAGGTAGCCCGCCAGGGTGCCCGCGGCGCCGCCGAGGGCGACGGGCAGGCGGCCGTCGGCCAGGTGGTGCAGGCGGTCGGCGGCGCTCAGGACCAGGTGGCGCCAGCCGGCCGCTTTGAGGCCGAAGGTGGTGGGGACGGCGTGCAGGGCGAGGGTGCGTCCGGCCATGACGGTGTCGCGGTGGTCGGCGGCCAGGCGGTGAAGGGCGTCGGCGGTGGTGTGCAGGTCGGTGAGGATCAGGCGCAGGGCGCGGGTGGCGACGAGCATGGCGCCGGTGTCGAAGACGTCCTGGCTGGTGGAGCCGCGGTGGACGTACTCGGCGGCCTGCGGTGAGCGTTGGGCGACCTGCGCGGTCAGTGCGGTGACCAGGGCGACGACGGGGTTGGCGGTCTGGCGTGCGGCCAGGGCGAGTTCGCGGACGTCGAGGAGGTCGGCGCGGGCGGTGCTGGTGATGGTGGCCGCGGCGTCGGCGGGCACGGTGCCGCAGCGGGCCTGGGCGCGGGCCAGGGCCGCTTCGGCGTCCAGCATCGCCTGGAGCCAGGCGGCGTCGCCGGTGGCCGCCTCGACGTCGGTGCCCGCCCGGACGGGGGAGAGCAGTCCGGCGTCGAGGTGGGCGGGCAGCGCCGAGGGCGGCGGGGGCTGGTGGGGGCTGGTCATGCGTCTGCTTTCGCGCTCGGGGCGCCGGGGCGGGCCGCGCCGGTGGTGGACGGGGGCTGGGGGACGGGGGGCAGGGCGAGGACGGCGGCGGCGATGGCGTCGGAGTCCTCCAGGGTGACGGACCCGACGCCGGGTCTGATGCCCGCGGCGGTCACCCAGTGCACCGATTCGGTGGGCACCCCGTAGGCGAAGCGCCGTGGGTGCGGCACGCCGTGGGCGTCCAGCAGGTGGTAGGGCCGCGTCGACACCGCGAGTCCTCCGGTCTCGTAGTCCTCCTGGTCCGCTCCCCCGCCGGGGCGGGGGCCGATGCGGTAGGGGCGGCACTGCCCGGTGGCCAGGAGGTGGCGCATCAGCGGGTCGGCGGTGCGCCGCAGGTCGATCTCGGGCAGCCGGGCCTCGATGAGGGCGGTGGCGTGGACGCGTACCTGGGGCAGGTCGCGGGAGGTGGCGGTGAAGCAGGGCCCGGTCGGGCCGTCGGGGTCGGCGCTGATGTGCAGGGCGGGTCCGGTGACGTCCAGGACGCCCGCGTCCATCAGGGCGGCCATCTCCTCGATACGGGAGGCGGGCGGGCCGATGGACAGGTAGGCGTTCAGGGGGGTGTACCAGCTGTCGAGGTCGTCGCGGTGGGAGGCGGCGCTCAGTCCGGCGTGGTCGACGGCGAGGCGGATCTCGTTGCGCAGGTCGCGCAGGACGTCCAGGGCGGCCTTGAGGGGGCCGCTGACGTTGCCCTGGCGGGCCAGGCGGACGTCGTCGTCGAGGTGGCCGCGCAGCCAGGCGCGGAAGGCGGCCGGGCCGCGCAGGGCGGCGGGCGGGTAGGGGCGGGCGATGCGCTGCCAGTCCCAGCGCTGGCTGGCGGGGATCCCGGCCGCGTCCAGCAGGCGGTCCTCGGCGTCGCCGTCGGGGGTGTGCAGGTAGCGGTCGGTGAACTCCTCCACCGTGGCGGCTTGTTCGCCGCGGGCGGTGAGGTGGGCGGCGTAGTAGACGCCGCGGACCTCCTTGGAGATCAGCGGCCACAGGTCGGTGGCGAAGTCGATGGCGGCGCCGCCGTGCCGGGTGCGCAGGGCGGCGATGTGCTCGACGGTCAGCAGGCGCGGGAAGTAGCGGCCGTGCGGGCCCTTCTCGTTCTCGCCCCGGGCCTGGTAGGGCACGCCGCGCCGGGAGCCGGCGTACAGGCGCGGTTCGCGGCCGGAGGGTTCGTAGAGGAGGCGGCCGTCGGGCCGGCGCCGGTAGGTGCCGCCGCGGCCCTGGGTGAACAGGGCCATGTAGTCGAAGAAGTTCAGGCCCAGGCCGCGCAGCAGCACGGCCTGCCCGGGCCGGATGGCGGTGAGGTCGACGTCGGCGGGGTTGGCCGGGGGTGTGTAGTGCAGGCGGTGGCGGGCGGCGAAGTCGGCCAGCGCCTGTTCGGCGGCGGTGGGGCGGGCCGGGACGTGGCCCTGGGCCAGGACGACGGCGGCCAGGCCGGTCAGCCGGGTGCCGTCTTCCAGGTGGGCCGTCTGGGCGCCGCTGGTGCCGGTGAGGGCGACGGCGCGCGACCGGTGGACGCGGACCTGGACGTGGTCGGCGGCCTGGGTGACGGTCCGGTGGAACGCCCAGGTGAGGTAGCGGCCGTAGAGGGCGCGGGTGGGGTAGGTGTCGGGGCCCAGGCGGGCCGCCTCGGCCCGGACGGCCTCATCGGGTGCGGGCGCGCAGTCGGTGTCCAGGGTGCCTGATTCCAGGGCCTTGGCCCACTCGTACAGGCTCGGTCCCTCGGCCAGCGGGCCTTCGATGTGGACGCTGGCGTCGGTGTAGACCGTCACCTGGGAGGCGACGGTGTTCATCAGCAGGTGTGGGGACTGGGCGGGGCGCCAGACGCGTCCGGAGCCGGGTGGGTCGGGGTCGACGACGTGCACGGTGACGGAGTCCCAGCGGGGTGACTTGCTCTCCTGTGCGCACAGCCGCTCCAGCACGGACAGTCCCCTCGGCCCGGCGCCGATGAGGCACACCTGTAGGTGCGCGGCCGGTCCGTCCCCCGCCGGCGGGGCGGCGGAAGCGCGGTGGTTGAGGTGCCCTGGTGAGAGAGCACCGCCCGGGGGAACCTGAGCGGCCGCCGTATCGAGCGGCCCTGCGGGGAGTGCGGCGCGTTCTGCGCGTCCGCCTCCGTGCGTACCGTCCACAGTGCCTCCTTCCTGGGCCACCGTCCGTGCAGGCGCTCAACCAGGGCTCGCTTCCGCCTGGAAGCGCGCTGGAGGCGGTCAGTGCCCAGCAGGCCCCCAACGAGGCTGTATCGGGATTCGAGTCGCCGGTCGGGTAATGGGTTCTGTCCGCCCGGGAGCGCACCGCGCGGCACCGGGGCCACGCCCGGCACCACGGCAACATCCAGCACCACCGGACACGGAGGCGGACACGGGAAACGGGACGGACGCGACGCAGCAGCCGCGGTACGCGGGCCGGGCGAGGACGACGGCCCCCGCACCGGACGAGGAGGACGGTGCGCGGGCCGGGCGAGCAGGCCGGTGCGCGGGCCGGGCGAGCAGGACGGTACGCGGGCCGGGCGAGCAGGACGGTACGCGGGCCGGGCGAGGACGACGGCCCGGGGCCGGGCCGCGGGTCCGGTACGGGACACGCACGCGATGGACACGGGGGCGAGCCACCTGATGAAGGAGCTTCGATGACGTCTCACCCATGCCCGAGGGGCCATACTCAGGAAAGCCGGGCCGCCGCCGGGTGCCTGTTGTGCGCCCCGTGCATCCGGCGGGTGGAGCGCGGTCTGCGGGCCCTGCCCGGACTGCACCAGGAGTGTCTGCACCAGGTGTCACCGACGACGGCACGGCAGTCGAACCCGACGAAGGTGTCGGGCAGCCGCAAGCAGGACTACCTGAACTTCTCCGTCCTCGACGCCCGCCACAACATCGCCACGATCCTGGAGTCGTGGTCGCGGATGGTCGTCGACAAGCTCCACGTCCCGGCCCCGCCGCGCAGCGTGCCGCACCTGGCGCGGTTCTTGGCGCTGCACCTGCCCTGGCTGGCCGCCCAGCCGCCGGCCGTGGAGTTCGCCGACGAGATCGAGGCCCTGGTGGTGGAGTTGCGCCAGACACTCGACCCCGAGCCGAGCGACCTGCAGACACTCATCCGCAAGTGCGTCGTGGACAACTGCTCGGGCACGATCAGCGTGTCCGCCAAGAGCAGTGTGAAGGCCGGGCACAGCAGCATCGCCTGCTCGATGGGGCACACCTGGGAGATGCGCGAGTGGCTGGGCCTGCGGAAACTCATGGAGCGGCAGCGAAAGGGCGTCAGCGCATGACCAAGCCACCCAGCCACCGGCTCGTGCCCACCAAGGTGGCCGCGCTCGCGGTGGGCGTGTCGGAGGCGACCATCCGCAAGTGGGTCAGCCGCGGGAAGATCACCCGCTACGGCGCCCCGCACTGCCCTTCGGAGTTCGACATCGAGGAACTCACCGAGATCGCCTTGCAG
This sequence comes from Streptomyces sp. NPDC006997, assembly GCF_040635175.1. Lineage (NCBI taxonomy): Bacteria > Bacillati > Actinomycetota > Actinomycetes > Kitasatosporales > Streptomycetaceae > Streptomyces > Streptomyces sp. NPDC006997. Next base: position 19,254 of record NZ_JBEYHH010000062.1, on the reverse strand, counting down.
CGCCGGACCTGACCCGGCCCCGCCAGGCGCCCTGCCCGCCCGCGGGCAGGACCCGGACCGTCCCCGCGCGCGCCACCGCCGCCGCGCCCGGGGGCGGTCCGCTTGCCGTACCCGGACGGCCCCCGCACCCCACCCGCGAGTGATCCAGGTCACTTCGGTGGGGTGTTGGCGTCCCCGCTCAGCCCGTGTCACTATCTACCCACGTCTACCCTGCCCAAAAGTTGCCGTGCGGCAGTGGATCGGGTGTCCTTCCCCGCGAACTCCCCCGCAGGGTTCCTGCTTTTTTTCCCCTGTCGTGTCTTCTGACGCCTTCCAAAGAAGCGGCCATGTCCGCACAAGCCGGTGCTGCTTGTGCGGACATGGCCGTTTCTGACGTCCATGCGGTCTCTCATGCGGAACAGACAAAAGGGAGCTGAGTGCGTTGACTCTTCCGACCTCAGCGGAGGGGGTGTCAGAAAGCCGCCGGGCCCGCTCGGTGGGCACTGGCCGCGCCCACGCCAAGGCCATCCTGCTCGGGGAACACGCGGTGGTGTACGGCGCCGCGGCGCTCGCGCTGCCGATCCCGCAGCTCACGGTGACGGCGAGCGTCGGCTGGTCCCCGGACGGCGACCGCCAGGACGAGGTGTCGTACACGATGACGGGTACGGCGTCGCGGGCACTGGTGACGCAGGCCTCGGACGGGCTGCGGCGGCTGGTCGCCGAGTTCAAGGCGCGCCTGGGGGTGGTGGGCGGGCCGCGGCTGGATGTGCTGCTGGACAGTTCGGTGCCGCACGGGCGGGGGCTGGGTTCCAGTGCGGCCAGTTCGCGGGCGACGGTGCTGGCGCTGGCTGACCTGTTCGGGCACACGCTGTCGCAGGACGCGGCGTTCGAGCTGGTGCAGACGGCCGAGCAGATGGCTCACGGCCGGGCCAGCGGGGTGGACGCGCGGGCGGTGGGGGCGGTGGCGCCGCTGTGGTTTGAGGCGGGCCGGGTGGAGCCGTTGCGGATCGGTATGGAGGGGCTGTTCATCGTCGCCGACAGCGGCACGGCGGGCAGTACCAAGGAGGCGGTCGCGCTGCTGCGGGAGGGTTTCGAGCAGCATCGCGGTGCCCGTGAGCGGTTCGTCGGCCGGGCCTCGGACCTGGTGGGCGCCGCCCGTGAGGCGCTGGCCAACGGCAAGCCGGAGGACGTCGGGGCGCGGCTGACGGAGTATCACGACCTGATGCGGGGGGCCGGGCTGAGCACCAACCGGATCGACGCGCTGGTCGAGGCCGCGCTGTGGGCGGGTGCCCTCGGCGCCAAGATCACCGGGGGTGGGCTGGGGGGCTGTGTCATCGCCCTGGTCCGGCCGGAGCGGGCCAGGGAGGTCACCCGGCAGCTGCACGAGGCCGGTGCCGTACAGACGTGGGTCGTATCGCTGAAAGGGCTCGACAACCATGCGCCGTGAACATCCGATCGCTGTCCTGGGGCCGGAGGCCGAGGGTGTGGGGGGTGGGGGGGCGGCCGCGGGCGCGGTCGCCGTCGCGCACCCGAACATCGCTCTGATCAAGTACTGGGGCAAGCGTGATGAGCGTCTTGTCCTGCCGGTGAGTGACAGCCTGTCGATGACGCTGGACGTGTTCCCCACCACCACCGGGGTGCGGCTGAAGGCGGGGGCGGGACCGGATGAGGTGACGTTCAACGGGGTGAGTGCCTCCGGTGAGGCGCTGCGGCGGATCACCGGTTTCCTGGATCTGGTGCGTGAGCGTGCCGGGCGCGATGCGCGGGCGGTGGTGGAGACCCGTAACACCGTGCCGACGGGGGCGGGGCTCGCGTCGTCGGCGAGCGGGTTCGCCGCGCTGGCGGTGGCCGCGGCCACCGCCTACGGGCTGCGGTGGGAGCCGCGGGAGCTGTCGCGGCTGGCGCGGCGCGGGTCGGGGTCGGCGTCGCGGTCGCTGTTCGGTGGTTTCGTGCAGTGGCACAGCGCTGCTGAGGCGGCCACCGTGGAGGAGGCGGACGCGGCGTCCTACGCCGAGCCGGTGGCCGCCGCGGCGGGTCTGGATCCCGCGCTGGTGGTGGCCGTGGTCAACGCCGGGCCCAAGGAGGTCTCCAGCCGGGCCGCGATGCGGCAGACGGTGGCGACCTCGCCGCTGTTCGGGCCGTGGGCCGCCTCCAGTGGTGAGGACCTCACCGCGATGCGGGCGGCGCTGGTGCGCGGGGACCTGGAGGCGGTCGGTGAGATCGCCGAGCGCAACGCGCTGGGGATGCACGCCACGATGCTCGCGGCGCGTCCGGCGGTGCGCTACCTCTCCCCCGCCACGGTCACCGTGTTGGACCGGGTGCTTCAGCTGCGGCGTGCGGGGGTGGCGGCGTACGCGACGATGGACGCGGGGCCGAACGTGAAGGTGCTGTGCCGCCGGGCGGACGCCGCCCGGGTGGCGGACGCGCTCGGCGCGGTGGTGGGCGCCTCCTCGGTGGTCGTCGCCGGTCCGGGACCGGGGGCGCGGCTGCTGGACGGCGGGGACAGCTGATGGCCACCGGCACCGACACCGGCCCTGCCGCGGGCACGGGCACGGGCACCGGGACGGGTGCGGGTGCGGGTGCGGTGGTGCGGCGTGCGCCGGGCAAGCTGTTCGTCGCCGGTGAGTACGCGGTGGTGGAGCCGGGCAGCCCGGCGATCCTGGTGGCGGTGGACCGGTGGATCACCGTCACCGTCACCGCCCCCGCCGCCGGCACCGGTGAGGTGGTGCTGGTCTCCGACCTGGCGCCGGAGCCGGTGCGGCTGCGCTGGCACGAGGGCCGTCTGGTCGCGGCCGGCCCGGGCGGTGAGCCGCGCCCGCCGGGCGGGCCCGAGCATGTCGTGGCGGCCGTGGAGACGGTGGGCCGGCTGCTGGCCGAGCGCAAGAAGCCGCTGCCCGCCCTGGAACTGACGGTCAGCAGCCGGCTGCACGAGGAGGGCCGCAAGTACGGGCTGGGCTCCAGCGGCGCGGTGACCGTGGCGACCGTGTCGGCGGTGGCGGCGTTCAGCGGACTGGAACTGGACCGTGAGGCTTGCTACCGGCTGGCGCTGCTGGCCAGCGCGCGGATCGACCCGAAGGGCTCCGGCGGTGACCTGGCCGCCAGCACCTGGGGCGGCTGGATCCTCTACCAGGCACCCGACCGCGACTTCGTCACCGACCTGGCCCGCCGGGTCGGTATCGGCCGCGCTCTTGAGGCGCCCTGGCCCGGCTTCGCGGTGCGGCGGCTGCCGCCACCGGCGGCGGCGGGGCTGTCCCTTGAGGTCGGCTGGACGGGTCAGCCGGCCTCGACGACCTCGCTGGTGGCCGGTCTGCACCGGCGCGCCTGGCGGGGCAGCGCCGCGCACCGCCGGTTCGTTGCGGACACCACCGACTGCGTCCGCCGGGCCGCCGCCGCCCTCGACGAGAGGGACGGGCCCGGCCTGCTGGCGCAGATCCGGCGGGCCCGCGGGGAACTGGCCCGCCTCGACCAGGAGGTGGGCCTGGGCATCTTCACCGACCGGCTGACCGCGCTGTGCGACACCGCCGAGGCCGTGGGCGGCGCGGCCAAGCCCTCCGGGGCGGGCGGCGGTGACTGCGGGATCGCGCTGCTCGACGCCGCGGCGGCGCGCGAGATCGACCACGTACACAGGCGGTGGACGGCGGCCGGGGTGCTGCCCCTGCCGGTGGGCACCGCCGGGGAAGGGACCGAACAATGAGCGCTCAACGCAAGGACGACCATGTGCGGCTCGCCATCGAGCAGCAGCACACCCACCGCGGGATCAACCAGTTCGACGAGGTGGCGTTCGTCCACCACGCGCTGGCCGGGATCGACCGGCCGCAGGTGTCGCTGGCGACGTCGTTCGCCGACGTGAGCTGGCCGGTGCCGATCTACATCAACGCCATGACCGGCGGCAGCGCCAAGACCGGCGTCATCAACCGGGACCTGGCCACCGCCGCCCGCGCCACCGGCGTACCGATCGCGTCGGGTTCCATGCACGCCTACTTCAAGGACCCCTCGTGCGCGCACACCTTCCAGGTGCTGCGCCAGGCGAACCCGGACGGGTTCGTGATCGCGAACGTGAACGCCACCGCGTCGGTGGAGAACGTGTGGCGGGCGGTGGACCTGCTGGGCGCGAACGCGCTGCAGATCCACCTGAACACCGCGCAGGAGACGGCGATGCCGGAGGGCGACCGCTCGTTCGGGTCGTGGGCGGCGCAGATCGAGAAGATCGCCGCGGCCGTCGACATCCCGGTGATCGTCAAGGAGGTCGGCAACGGGCTGAGCCGGCAGACCGTGCTGGCGCTGGGGGAACTGGGTGTGGCGGCGGCGGACGTCAGCGGACGCGGCGGCACCGACTTCGCCCGCATCGAGAACGGCCGCCGGGAGCTGGGCGAGTACGCCTTCCTGCACGGCTGGGGGCAGTCCACCGCGGCCTGCCTGCTGGACGCGGACGGGGCGGGCCTGCCGCTGCTGGCCTCCGGCGGGGTGCGCCACCCGCTGGACGTGGCCCGCGCGCTGGCGCTGGGGGCGAGCGCGGTCGGCTCCTCCGGGGGGTTCCTGCGCACCCTGCTGGACGGCGGCGTCGACGCCCTGGTCGGCCAGCTTCAGACCTGGCTGGACCAGCTGGCCGCGCTGCAGACCATGCTCGGCGCGCGCACCCCGGCCGACCTGCGGCACTGCGATGTCCTCATCAGCGGCGGCCTGCGCGAGTTCTGCGCCGAGCGGGGCATCGACACCCGCCCGCTGGCCCAGCGCACCGCCGCCGGCAGCCGGACGAGCGCTGCCGCCGCTGCCTCTGCTGCCGCCGCTGCCTCTGCTTCCGCCTCTCTTTCTGGTTCCGCCTCTCTTTCTGGTTCCGCCTCCGCTGACGACATGACGGGAAGCACACGATGACCGACGCACACGCGATCGCCGGGGTCCCGATGCGGTGGGTGGGCCCCCTGCGGATCTCGGGCAACGTCGCCACCACCGAGACGCAGGTCCCGCTGGCCACCTACGAGTCGCCGCTGTGGCCGTCGGTGGGCCGCGGCGCGAAGGTGTCCATGCTGGCCGAGCAGGGCATCGTCGCCACCCTCGTGGATGAGCGGATGACCCGCTCGGTGCTGGTGGAGGCCACGGACGCGGGCACCGCCCACCGGGCCGCGCAGATGATCCACGCCCGCACCGACGAGCTGCGCGAGGTGGTGCGCTCCGGCAGCCGGTTCGCCCAGCTGATCGGCATCCGCCACGAGATCACCGCGAACCTGCTGTTCCTGCGGTTCGAGTTCTCCACCGGCGACGCCTCCGGGCACAACATGGCCACCCTCGCCTCCGACGCGCTCCTGGGCCACCTCCTCAAGACCGTCCCCGGCATCTCCTACGGGTCGATCTCCGGGAACTACTGCACCGACAAGAAGGCCACCGCCATCAACGGCATCCTGGGCCGCGGCAAGAACGTCGTCACCGAACTGCTGGTGCCCCGCGAGACCGTCGAGACGGTCCTGCACACCACCGCGGCGAAGATCGCCGAGCTGAACCTGCGCAAGAACCTCCTGGGCACCCTGCTGGCGGGCGGCATCCGCTCCGCCAACGCCCACTACGCCAACATGCTGCTGGGCTTCTACCTGGCCACCGGGCAGGACGCCGCGAACATCGTCGAGGGCTCCCAGGGCGTCACCCTGGCCGAGGACCGCGACGGCGACCTGTACTTCTCCTGCACCCTGCCCAACCTGATCGTGGGCACCGTCGGCAACGGCAAGGGCCTGAGCTTCGTGGAGACCAACCTCGCCCGCCTGGGCTGCCGCGCGGACGCCGAACCCGGCCACAACGCCCGCCGCCTGGCGGTGCTGTGCGCGGCGACCGTGCTGTGCGGGGAGCTGTCGCTGCTGGCCGCCCAGACGAACCCCGGCGAACTCATGCGCGCGCACGTGCAGTTGGAACGTGAGACTACGACGGAAAAGGTTGGTGTTTAACGGCATGTCCCCCTCCAGCGATTACGCGATCGGGATCCACGACCTGTCCTTCGCGACCACCGAGTTCGTCCTGCCGCACGCGGCGCTGGCCGCCTACAACGGCACCGAGCTCGGCAAGTACCACATCGGGATCGGCCAGCGGTCGATGAGCGTGCCCGCCGCCGACGAGGACATCGTCACCCTGGGCGCCTCCGCCGCCGCGCCGCTGATCGCCGCGCACGGCAGTGACCGTATCCGCACCGTCGTCTTCGCCACCGAGTCCTCCATCGACCAGGCCAAGGCGGCGGGCATCTACGTGCACTCCCTGCTGGGGCTGGCTTCCGCGTGCCGGGTGGTGGAGCTGAAGCAGGCCTGTTACGGGGCGACCGCGGCCCTGCAGTTCGCGATCGGCCTGGTCCGCCGCGACCCCGCCCAGCAGGTCCTGGTCATCGCCAGCGACGTCTCCAAGTACGACCTCGACAGCCCCGGCGAGGCCACCCAGGGCGCCGCCGCGGTGGCGATGCTGGTCGGCGTCGACCCCGCCCTGCTGCGCATCGAGGAGCCCTCCGGGCTGTTCACCGCCGACGTGATGGACTTCTGGCGGCCCAACTACCGCGAGGCGGCGCTGGTGGACGGGCAGGAGTCCATCGCCGCCTACCTCCAGGCCGTCGAGGGCAGCTTCAAGGACTACACCGAGCAAGGCGGGCGCCCGCTGGGGGACTTCGCCGCGTTCTGCTACCACCAGCCGTTCACCAAGATGGCCTACAAGGCCCACCGCCACCTGCTGAACTACTGCGGCGCCGACACCGACACCGAGGCCGTGGAGCGGGCCGTCAAGGCCAGCACCGCCTACAACAGCGTCGTCGGCAACAGCTACACCGCCTCCGTCTACCTGGGCCTGGCCGCCCTGCTGGAGACGAGCGGCGAGGACCTGACCGGCCGTCCGGTCGCGTTCCTCAGCTACGGATCGGGCAGCGTCGCGGAGTTCTTCTGCGGCACCCCCGCCCCCGGCTACCGCGAACGTCTGCGCACCGCCGCCCACCGCGAGGCCATCGACCGGCGCACCGAACTGGACTACGCCGCCTACCGCACCCTGCACCAGCGGTCCTTCCCCACCGACGGCGGCGACTACCCCACCCCCGAGCAGACCACCGGCCCGTTCCGGCTGGCCGCCCTCAACGGCCACAAGCGCCTGTACGAAGCACGCTGACCCCCGGCACCTCTCCTAGCCGCCCCTCCCCCGCTCTCCCCGCGCGCCGGACAGCACGCACCCCCCGCGCACGCACGCATCGCAGCCCGTCCAAGGACTCCGACTTTTCGTCTCCGGGGGGGGCTTCCTCGCGTGCTGTCCGGCGCCCCCACCCCCTCATTTCCTTCCGCCGGGGCGCTGTCCCCGCCCGCCTTACTGCATGTGCGCACCGCCGCCGCTTTTTCACACCACTTGAAGGGAGGGCCGCCGCATGAACGACGTCAGGATCCTCGGTACGGGCGGCTACGTGCCGGACCGGGTTGTCACCAACGACGAGGTCGGTGCGGCAGCCGGGGTCGACGACGCCTGGATCACCGCCAAGACGCGGATGAGGCAACGGCGCTGGGCCGCGCCCGGCCAGGCCACCTCCGACCTCGCCACCGCCGCCGGTGAGGCCGCGCTCGACGCCGCCGGTGTCCGCGCTGACGAGCTGTCCGTGATCGTGGTCGCCACCTCCACCCCGGACCGCCCCCAGCCGCCCACCGCCGCCTACGTCCAGCACCGCCTCGGCGCGGCCGGCGCCGCCGCGTTCGACGTCAACGCCGTCTGCTCCGGACCCGTGTTCGCCCTGTCCGCCGTCGAGGGCGTCCTCGCCCGCCGCGGCGGACACGCCCTGGTCATCGGCGCGGACGTCTACTCCAGCATCCTCAACCCCGCCGACCGTAAGACGGTCGTCCTGTTCGGCGACGGCGCCGGCGCCCTCGTCCTGGGCCCGGCCGGCACCGGCCCCCGCGTCCGCCACACCGCCCTGCACACCTTCGGTGACCTCTCCCCCCTCATCGAGGTCCCCGCCGGCGGCAGCCGCCGCCCTCCCACCGCGGACACCGTCACCGACGGCCAGCACTACTTCACCATGGTCGGGCGCGAGGTCCGCCGCTTCGTCAACGACCACCTGCCCCGGCTGGCCAAGCAGTTCCTCCACGAAGCCGGCGCCGTCCCCGACGACATCCGCCACTTCGTCCCCCACCAGGCCAACGGCGTCCTCCTCGACGACGTCTTCGCCGAGATGGCCCTGCCCCACGCCCAGATGCACGAGACGCTGGAGCAGTACGCCAACACCGGCGCCGCCTCCCTGCTGCTCACCCTGGACGCCGCCGCCCGCCAGGACGCCTTCCGCCCCGGCGAGCTGATCCTCCTGGCCGGGTTCGGCGGGGGGATGGCAGCGGGCTTCGCCCTCATCGAGTGGTGACCGCCCCCCGCCCCTGGTAGACCCCCTGTCCGGCCCGCGCGGGTGCGCGGGCCGGACAGGCAGCCCGGGCAAAGACGGTCAAAGGACCAAAGCGGCCTCCGCGCGGGCCGGACAGGCAGCCCGGGCAAAGACGGTCAAAGGACCAAAGCGGCCTCGGCGCGGAGCCACGGCCGCACACCCCCGCGAAGAGGGGCAGGCAAGGGAAGTACGAGGGCTGGCCCCGGCCCTGGACGCCGCAGGAACCGCAGAGACGGCGGGAGCCCGCGGGCCGTCGTGCGGGCGGCCCTCCAGGCAGGCCAGCCAGCCCCCGGGACGGGTAATTACCGCTGCCGGGTGGCCGCCTTCGTCGACTTGGGCGGCCACAGGTCACGGGCGAGGAGCCGTTCGGCCGGGGTCAACGGCAGGTCCGGGCACAGCCGTTCAGGATGCGCGGGCGGCGGCCCGCCCGCCGCCAGCCGCGCCCACGGGTCCCCGTCCGCCGCGGCGGACGGGCCCGGCAGCAGCCCGGACAGTTCCTGAAGGACCCGGGGCTCGCAGTACAGCGACCCGAACAGGGCCAGGGACCGCCACAGCGGGCGGCAGCAGGCCGCCAGCGCCCGCCGGCCACCCCACCACAACCGTTTCATGACCGCCCCCATGACGTGACCTGCTGGACCGTGCCCAGCCCGCACGCGCAGGCTGCCACGAGCGACTCGCGCACCGGTCGAGAACGCCCAGGGCCCGCCCACCCGCCCACCCGCCCCACAGCCCACCGGCCCCACAGCCCACAGCCCCCTGGCTCAGGCGGGGGCCGGGTGCCGGTCAGTCGATGCCGCGTACCAGGTGGGGCTCGAAGGTGTCGTCCTCGTCGATCCCGGCCAGCCGCAGCGGCGGGACCGGGTGCGGGCACGCACGCCCGGTCTGGCCCGCTCTGCCGCCGCCCCTGCTGCTGGGGCCGTCCTCGTCATCGGTGTCGTACATCTGATCCTCCTGCTCGGTCGGCTCCAGGCGGTGACACACGGGGCCGGACAACGGCCGGGCGAGGTGACCCGGGTCACATGCCACCCTGCACACCGGGACACGAGCCGCGCTCGAAGGGCGGTGGGAAACCCATCGAGCCCCCCCACCACCCTCCCGCCCATCCCGCCAACGGGCAGGCAGGCGGGCGGGCCGGTAGGCGGGTGAGCGGGCCTGTGGGCGGGCAGGCGGGCGGGCCGGTGGGCGGGCAGGCAGGCGGGCCTGTGGGTGGGTGGGTGTCAGGTGCCCGGCGAGGGCGGCCGGGCCTCGGAGGCGGCCGCCGCCTGGAGCGCGGCGGCCAGGACGCGCGCCCGCCCGGGACCGTCGGTCTCCGACCCGGCCAGGACCACCCGCGGCGGACGCGGGCTCTTTGCGCCCAGCCGCTCCGCCACCGCGCAGGCCAGGGCGGCGGCCCCGCCGTACCCGGCCAGCAGCAGCGGCCCGCCCAGCGGCGCCAGAGCGTCCCGCGCCGCCGCGGGCCCGGTGCCGGGCGCCAGCAGCAGCAGTTCCTGGCCGCCCGTATAGGTGCGCGCCAGGACGTCGTAGCAGGCGGCGGGCGCGCCGGGCGGCAGGACCAGCACGATCCGGCCCGCCCGCGGCGTACGGGGCGCACGCAGCCGTACCAGCACGGTGGGGGACCCGGCCCGCGGGCACGGAACACCGGCGGGCGCCGGGCGGGGCACGGGGTGGGGTGCGAGCAGGTTCAGTGCCTGCCCGATCGTGGTGGAGTCGTCCGCGGTGCGGGGCAGGTGACGCAGCAGCAGGGCGGTGTGGGCAAGCAGGGCGGCGGCGGTGTCCTCGTCCAGGTGCGCCGGGTCGTGGACGGCGGTCAGCAGCAGTCCCCCGGCGGTGTCATGGCGGGCCATCAGCACCGCGGGCAGGGCAGAGCGGGCCGGGAGAAGGTCGGGGAAGGCGGCGTCCAGGCCGCGGGCGGCGAGCGTCGCGTGCAGGCCGTCCAGGGGGTGCGGGGGGTCTTCGAAGACGACAGCGCTGGCGGCGGGGGTGCCGCCGCGCCGCCAGCGGCGGATCCAGCCCTCGGGCACCCATTCGTAGGCCGCCAGGTCCAGCGCCTGGTCCCGCAGGCGGCGCAGCAGGGACGGCACGGTGTCGGCGGGGTCCACCTCCACCGACACCGGCAGCGGGTTGCGCAGCGGTCCCGGGATGCGGTCCGCGCCGTCCAGCGCGATACCGCGTCCGGGCACCGTGACGGCGAAACAGACCGGCGCCGGTCCGCTGGCGCCGCAGGCCCGGTACAGCAGCATCGCCCACACCGCCTGGACGACGCTGCTCTCGGCGGTGCCCCAGGCGGCGGCCCAGTGCGCCAGGCGGGCGGTCTCGGCGGCGTCCAGACGCAGCCGCGTCCGCGCCCGGCCCTCCCTCTCCTGCACGCCGTCCACGCTGTTGGCGCGCGGGTCGGCGAGAGGAACCGGCGTAGGCGTGGGCGTGGCGGTGGGCGTGGGCGTGGCGGTGGGCGTGGCGGTGGGCGTGGGCGTGGGGGTGGGGGTGGTGGCGGTGCCGGGGGGCGGGGCGGTCGCGGTCCAGAACGCGCGGGCCGGTGCGGGATCCTGGGCGGCGAGCCAGGCGGAGTAGTCCCGCAGGTCAGGGCGGCGCTCACCGCCGGGCAGCACGCCGTCGGCGAGATAGGCGCGGTAGAACTGGCGCAGCAGCAGATGCGCGCTCCAGGTGTCGAGCAGCGCGCGGTGGTAGGTGAGCAGAATCCGGGTGCCGGCACCCCCCGGCCCGACCGGCCCGACCGGCCCGCCTGGCCCGCCTGGCCCGCCTGGTGCGGCGGATGCGGCGGATGGGGCGGGTGCGGGGGGTGGGGGGGATCCGGGGGGTGCGGGGGGTGCGGGGGGTGGTTCCAGGAGGGTCAGGCGCAGGGCGGCGGGGCGGCGCAGGTCGAAGCCGCGCAGCCGGTCGCGTTCCAGCAGGGCGGGCCAGTCAGCGTGGTTACGGACCTGGCGGGTGATCTCGGGCGCGGCCTGCTCGTGCACGGTGAGGTGGAGTGCGCCGCTGCTGGTGGTGAACGCGGTGCGCAGGACCGTCTCGCAGGCGAAGACCGACTGCCAGGCGGCGGTGAAGCGGGGCAGGTCCAGGGGGCCGTGCCAGTCCCATACGAGCTGCTCGACATGGCGTCCGGTGCCGGGCCGTCCGTCGCCGCTGCGGTAGAGGGCGGCCTGCTGGGGGGTGGCCGGGAAGGGCGGCAGGGCGGGGGCGGCCGGGGTGCGGGCCAACTCCTCGAGCAGGCAGCGCAGGTGGCGGGTGAACACCGCCATGGCGGTGTCGGTGACGGTAACGTCACCGGCCGCGAGGCCACCCCCGCCGCCGGAACCGGCACTGCTGGCGTCAGGGGAACCGGCGGGGCTGGCGGGGGTGCTGAGCCAGTCCAGGCCGACGTGCAGACGGCCGCCGGTGAGCTGGGCCTGCACCCGCAAGGGGTAGGCGGGCCGCTCCGGGGGGATGCCGGGCACCGGACGCACCCGGGGTGGCAGCCACCCGCCGTCGGGCTGCTCACCGAGGGGGTGCAGGGCCAGCAGGACCTGCGCGGGCGGCAGGGCGCGCAGGGTGCGCCGCAGGGCCGGGTCGTCGCTGAACTCCCGGCAGGCACCGAAGCCCGCACCGGCGCCTGCACGGCCCGCGCAGGCGGCCAGCGGTCCCGCCAGGGCGGCCAGCTGGGCCAGGGGCTCCAGACCGGCGGCAAGGGTGAGATGGACGGGGTAGGGCTCGGTCAGCCGGCCCACCAGGGCGCGCAGGGCCGGGCGGCCGGCACGCGGGTCACCGCAGACGTCGAAGACGGCCTCGTCGCTGTGCTGCCAGCGGGCCAGAGCCAGCGCGAACACCCCGGTCAGGACCTGGTCCGTGGTCAGCGCCAGACGGCGGGCCACCCCGTGGGTGAGCCGCTCGGTGGTCTCCTGCCCCAGCGAGAACCGGGCGTGCTGGACCCGCCCCGGCCCCATCGGCACCAACGCCGCGCCGGGAGCCGTGGTCAGCGCCAGCCGGCGGCCGGGAGCGAACCCGCACGCCGCGGGCGTCTGCTGCTCCGCGACCGGGACAGTGCCCTGGCGGCCCTCCCCGGTGCCGCCGCCCGGCAAACGCGCGGCGCTGCCGCCCCACCCGCCGGGCGGACGGCGGCCAGCGGTGCTCCGTAACCGCCGCTCGGCGACCTGGGCCCAGTGCCCGGCCTCGCCCCTCTGGCCGGCCAGCTGCCGTAACTCCCCCACCCAGTCAGCCAACGCCGCCCCCGCCCCCTGCGGCTGGAGCCCAGATAAGGACGCAGACCCAGACGCAGACGGGGACGGGGAGGAGGGTGAGGCGGGGGGTGAGGCGGGGGGCGGGGTGGTGAGGGCGGCGGTCAGATCCCGTACCAGAACGCACCAGGACACGCTGTCCACGGCGAGCGGGTGGGCGAGCACCGCGAGCCGGTCGGCCCGCGGCCCGGCCCCCGCCCGGCGGTCGTGGGCCAGCACCAGCCGCAACGGCGCCCCCGAACGGGCACAGAGCGTACGGCCCACCGCCGCCAGCAGCGCGGTGAAAGCGGCCTCGTCGGTGAAGTCCCCCTCCACCACCACCTCATCCCGGTCCGCCCCTGTCCGCAGGTCCTCTTCCCCGTGCCCGGCGTCCTGCGGGTACAGAGGCGACCGCAGCTGGGGGTGGGCGGCCAGGACGGCCCGCGCGGCCGCGCGCACCACGGCACCCTCCGGTACGGCCTCCCACTCGACCAGCATGGCCTCGAAGGCGGCAGGGCCGCCCGCGTTCAGGGCCAGGACCGCGCGCTGGGCCGGCGTCAACGGGCTGGCGGCCACCGGCACGGCGGTGAGCCGGTCGGCGATCCGGCCCGCGAGGACGGCCGCGGACTGCCCGGCAGGCGCCCACACCCGCAGCCGGTGAAGACCCGCACCACACCGCAGCAGCCGATGCCGCCACCCCCCGGGCCCGCCCTCCGGCGCGGCGGCCAGCCCGCGCAGAAGGCGTTCCAGCCCGGCGGTATCCAGCGCCCCGCGCAACTCAAGGTCCCACGGCGCCGCGTCCGGCGGCACCCCGGGATCAACGACCACACTGACCGGCGCGTACGGGAGACGGTGAACAGTCATGGTGTCCGGGCGCGCGGCCCGCTGCCAGACGGCGGGCTGCCCTCGGTCTCCTTCCTGACACGGCAGTACGAACATGCGGCGCGGCAGCGCACGCGGGAACACAGAACACGCGGATACGCGAACGTACAGACGGTGCGCGAACGTACAGACGGTGCGGGGACGTACAGACGTGCGGGGACGTACAGACGGTGCGGCTGGTGCGGGGACGGGCGGGCGGTGCGCGGGGGTGCGGGCCGTCAGGGGACGCGGACGGTGCGGGGGTGCGGCAATGACGGCCCCCCGGCCCACTGCCCCCGCTTCATTCCTCTTCCCCTTTGGGTCTTCCCCCTCTTTTCCCCTTCTTCCCCCCGGGAACGGGCCGTGACGCGTCTTCGGAGTGACAGGACCCCGGTGACGGCGTCTTGGCCTGATTCCCGCGCCCGCAACGGCGGGAATGAGCACGCTAATGGCAGTACGCGCCCGAAGTCCGTTTTCCTGAGCGGATATACAGCGGCACCCAAGCGGGCCACGAGAGACCGGCCCGCAGGGCAATACCCCGCCCTTTCCCCGCACACGCGACGACAGCCACCCGAGCAAAACAGAACAGAACAAAGACCACACAGACCACACACGCCGCACATGCCGCACAGACCGCGCAGGCCGCGCACGCAGAGACCGCACAGGCCGCACACGCCGCACACGCCGCACAGACCACACACGCCGCACACGCCGGACAGACCACACACGCCGCGCAGGCCGGGCACGCAGAGACCGCACAGGCCGCAGAGACCGCACAGGCCGCACAGGCCGCACAGGCCGCACAGGCCGCTGGGGGGTAGGGGGGTGGGGGGTGGGGGTCAGAGCATCCGGACGGCGGTTTCGGCGTGCTGTTTGGCCAGGGCGAGCAGGGCCAGGCAGTTCTGGCCCAGGACGGTGCGGACCTGGCGGCGGGCGCTGGCCAGTGCCCGCTCAGCGCCCGGGCCGCTGCCGTAGTGCTCCTCGCGCAGGACGACGCTCTGGCGTGAGGTGACGGTCACTCCGGTGGCGTCGGGGACGACGGACCACTCGCCGGTGTGGGAGGCCAGCAGGTCCCAGCAGGCGGTCTGCTTGTAGACGATGCGGCCGGCGTGCGGGAAGCAGATCCGTACCGAGGAGGTGGAGCGCCGGCCGGTGTCGGTGAGGGTTTGAAGGGCCAGGCGCTGCACGCCGGGGGCGTCTTCGGTGAGGTGGGCGCCGGTGACGTGGGGGACCAGGTCGGGCCAGTCACCGGCCCGGTAGAGGAAGTCGTAGGCGAGTTCGGCGGGTCCGTTGATGCGGACGGAGTCCTCGAAGGACAGCACCAGGTCGTCCAGGCGGGTCCACTGCTCGGCGAAGTTCTTCAGTCCGGCGAGCTGGCCGCGGCTGCCCAGGTGGGAGATCCAGGACTGCCAGCAAGGCGGGGGCGGGGCGCCGGGGGTGCGGGCACCGTAGCGCAGCTGAAGTTCGGTGGTGTGCGTGCCGCGTTCACGGACGCTGAGGACGCCGCAGAGGGAGCCGGACACCGCATCACCGGAGGCGGGGGCGGCGCCGGGCGCGGAGTTGGGCCGTTGCTGGGAGAACTCGATACGGCGGGCGACCGGGTCCAGGTGGCGCCAGGAAGTCCAGGACGTCAGCTGGCCGTCCATCAGCGCCCACATCCGGGCGCGTTCGTGTTCGCCGTCGAAGTGCAGGCGCTCCACGTGGACGCACGGGAGGAAATACAGCGGCATCGTGGCCGCGTCGGCCAGTACGGCGTAGACCACGCCGGCGGGCGCGGCCAGGTGCACCGTCAGTGCCGCGGTGCCGGCACGCTCCTCACCCAACATCTGTCAACACCTCGCTTTTGTTTCTGCGTCACAAGGCGCCGGCCGCGGCACCTCACCCGCCCCCGGCCGGATGGGTGCTGTGCTGGCGCCCTCCCCGAGGGGGGCGTCCCTTGGGGGGGTCTGGCGTGGCGGGCCACGGCACGCCGCCTGTCAGCCGCCGACGGGCGCGGGCTGCCCGGCGAGCCTGCGGGCGACGCGGCAGGCCCGGCCCAGCAGCCGGGGCAGTGCACGGCCGCCGCGCACGAAGAAGTGGTGCCCGGGAACGGTGCGCAGGTGCACGGGCCCGCGGGTGAACTGCTCCCAGCCCGCACCGGCGGCAGGCGGGGCCAGCGGGTTGTCCCGGGAAGCGACAACAAGCAGCGCACTGGTCAGCGTGGAGCGCGCCGCCGGGGTACGGGCCGCCTCGTGAAGGGAGTGCGCCAGCTGAAGGTCGGCGCGCAGCACCGGCAGCATGGCACGCAGGAAGACCCCTTCGTCGCTGGCGGGCGGGATCGCGGTGCCCTCTCCCAGCAGGCGCAGCAGATCGGCGTCGCCGCCCTTAACAGCGGGCGCCCACCGGGCCGGTACGGGCGGCGGGCACGCCCCGACCGCGAGCAGGACAGGCGGCGGCGCGCCCGTCTCCTGCAGGGCGCGGGCCACGGTCAGCGCGGCCAACGCGCCCAGCCCGTGCCCGTACAGGGCGTAAGGGCCCGGCTGGGAGGGGGTGAAGCGGGGCAGTACCTCGGCGAGGAAGTCCTGGTACGTGGTCAGCGGCGGCCGGCTCCCGCGGGCACCGGTGGGCAGCCGCACCGGGACCGCCTCGACACCGGGACCGGTAGCGCTGGGCCAGCCGTCGAAGACGGACACACCGTCACCGGAGTGTGCGAAACAGTGCAGGCGCACTGGCGGTTCATCCGACACGGCATCCTCCTTCGCGTCCCCCCTGCCACGAGGGCAGGATTCGACCATCGCCGCCCGCCCTCGAACCCCACTCGACCGACACCAGACCGCCCCCACACCAGCCCCCCGATCCGGTAGCGGACCCCCCGGGGGGCGGGCAGCAGCCCACACGCCGCCCCCCCCCGTTATCTTTTTCGCGGTCCTGCAAGAGGGCCGCTGGCCTTCGGGCCCGGCATGACTGTTGCCCCCTGTCGAACGGATGACCTGGGGGGTGGTGTCACCGGGTCCGGGGGTGTTCGTCGGAGACGCTGATGAGAGGTCCGGCCACCGTCCGGTCCGGCGCAATGCCGGACGGTTCGCGGGCGGCAGGTCTGCATAACGTGGATGCGCGAGCACGACACCCGAGCCGGGGCCGGCACCGTCAACACCCCTGGGGAAGGGGCACGATGTTCGAGATCGAAGACGTGGGCGTGTTCCTGGGCCTGGACGTCGGCAAGAGTGCCCACCACGGTCATGGGCTCACCCCGGGCGGGAAGAAGGTCTTCGACAAACCGATGCCCAACAGCGAGCCCAAGTTGCGGGCCGTGTTCGACAAGCTGCGCGACAAGTTCGGCACCGTCCTGGTGATCGTGGACCAGCCCGCCTCCATCGGCGCCCTGCCGCTGACCGTCGCCCGCGACGCCGGCTGCCAGGTCGCCTACCTGCCCGGACTCGCGATGCGCCGGATCGCCGACCTCTACCCGGGCGAGGCCAAGACCGACGCCAAGGACGCCGCCGTCATCGCGGACGCCGCCCGGACGATGCCGCACACCCTGCGCTCGCTGGAACTGACCGACGAGATCACCGCCGAACTCACCGTGCTGGTCGGCTTCGACCAGGACCTTGCCGCCGAGGCCACCCGCACCAGCAACCGGATACGCGGCCTGCTCACCCGCACGGCGCAGGCCGAGCGAAAACCCGGAACCCGGTCCGGTCCGGTCCGGGCTTCGCACCCACGCCCAGCAAGTACCCGAACTTCCAGACCAGGCAGCGGGCTCACACGCAACGAAGGACGCCGGACACCCCCGCCCCGAGCCAGTCGGATGCCCATGCCCCTCAAGAACGAGGCCGGACGGCCAGAGGCCGGGTGGCCAGAGCCGGACGGCCAGAGCCGGGGGGCCGGAGCCGGACGGCCAGAGGCCGGGTGGCCAGAGCCGGGAGGCCAGAGGCCGGGTGGCCGGAGCCGGACGGCCAGAGCCGGGGGGCCGGAGCCGGACGGCCAGAGGCCGGGTGGCCAGAGCCGGGAGGCCGGAGCCGGACGGCCAGAGGCCGGGTGGCCAGAGCCGGACGGCCAGAGGCCGGGTGGCCAGAGCCGGACGGCCAGAGGCCGGGTGGCCAGAGCCGGACGGCCAGAGGCCGGGTGGCCAGAGCCGGACGGCCAGAGGCCGGGTGGCCAGAGCCGGGGGGCCGGAGCCGAGTGGCCAGAGACCGGGTGGCCGGAGCCGGGGGCCCCGCCCCCGGCGGGGGGTCAGGCGGCGTAGCGGTCGAAGGTGGAGCCGCGGCGCGGCCCGGCCACCACATCGAGTTCGGGGTCGACGGAGAGCATCGCCTGGTGCAGCCGCTGCAACTGCGGGGAGGGCTCCACACCGAGTTCCTCGATCAGCCCCTCACGCAGCTTGCGGTACACATCCAGGGCGGAAGCCTGCCGCCCGGACCGGTACAAGGCCACCATCGCCTGCGCGTGCAGGCCCTCGTGCTGCGGATGACGGGCAATCAGATCCGTCAGCTCGGCGATGAGTTCAGCGTGCCGCCCCAGCCGCAGGTCCGCGTCGATACGCCGCTCGGTGGTCACCAGCTTCGACTCCTCCAGCCGCGTGACCTCGATCGCCAGGACCGGCCCAAGGCGCACGTCGACCAGGGCCGGACCCTGCCACAGCGCCAGCGCCTGCCGGAAACTACGCGCCGCACGCTCGTCCTCGCCCTCGTCGAAGGCTTCCTGCCCCTGCGCGACCAGCCGCTCATAGGAGTACACGTCCACCGACTCCGGCGGTATCTGCAGCAGATACCCCCCGTGCCGGGTCGCCAGAACGTTCTTCGCCGCACCCGGCGCACCCGGCCCCATCGCCGTCCCCAGACAGCGCCGCAACTGCATGATGTACGTCTGCAGCGTCGTCATCGCGCTCTGCGGCAGGTCCGTCCCCCAGATCTCCTCCATCAGCGTCGACACCGGCACCACACGGCTCGGATACAGAGCGAGCAAAGCCAGAACCTGTCGGGGCTTCCCAGCGGTCGGGACGATCGAGTCCCCGTTCACGGCGGCACACAGCGGACCCAAGACCTGAATCTCCATGGTTCCCTCCGTTCGTCGTCGGGCGCTCCCGATGGCGGAAAGTCGTCGGCGAACTTGCACGCTATCCGAACCACGCCGGAGGCATCGGTTCCTTCAGCGGCATTTGAGTAATCCTCAAAGAGAGCACAGCCGGCGCAGCGCAATTCGAGAAAGACAGAAGGAAGCCCCGAGGAATTGGCCGAAAATATCACGCCAACGACTAGAAAAGCGTTCTCCTCACACCGGGCACCGTATGCGGGTATAATCCGCTCCCCACCCCATACGACACTCACCGCGCATCCACACTCCGGACACACAACCCGGCCCCCGGGCCCCACCGGGCCCTGACCCAGCCACCGGGGCAGGCACCGTACCGCCCCCACCCACCGGGGCAGGCACCGTACCGCCCCCACCCACCCCACCCGACACCGGGGCCCCCACAACCACAACCAGCGCTTCCGCTGCCGCTGCCGTTGCCGTTGCCGCGACAACAGCAACAGCAACAGCGGCAGCGGCAGCGGCTGCGGCTGCGGCAGGGCCGGCGGAGTGAACCGGGGAATCCCAGCCCCCGCACCAGCGACAGCCACGGAAGAAAAACACCGCCGCGGAAGCAAGCACCCGGCAGGCAGACACTGAGCCTCTCCCCACCTGGCTCACGCGTGCGGCTGTTGGGCTGACAACGCGGTAAAGCCCCTGGCAGACAGGTCTCCAACCAAGACAACCGTCTCCACCAGAGCCTTCACATGCTCGTTCACCCCTCGAACGTCGGCCTGTCCAGCCCCACCCCCCGCTTCCTCACACAGCGGCTACGGCGCCACCACCACGCGACCG
>NZ_JBEYHH010000061.1:0-24263 GCF_040635175.1 Streptomyces sp. NPDC006997 | reverse complement strand
GGTGCGGTCGCCCTCGGCGCGCAGCACCCGGCAGACCTGGAGCCCGTCTATGCCGGGCATCATCACGTCGAGGACGAGCACGTCGGGCGGGGGGCCCGCCCCTTTTGAACGCTGCCGACGCCTACGGCGTACTCCTGGTCATGCGGCCGTCAGTTGTCGTCCTCGTCGATGAGGAACCCGCGCATCGGCGAGGGAGCCTGGCCCATCGGACCCGGACCCTGCGGACGCACCGGCGCCATCGGCTGGGTCATCGCGGGCGACATCTGCTGCTGACCGCCGTAGGACGGAGCGGCCGGCGCCGGACCGCCGCCGTTGCCCATGCCCTGGTTGCCGCCGTAGGACGGGGCACCCGCGCCGGCCGGAGCCATGGAGGGCGCCGGGGACGGCGGCAGGGAGGCGGCGGCCGGAGTCCGCGGCGGGGCCAGCGAGTCGTCGGCCTGGGTCTCCAGCTGGCGCAGCTGCGACTCCAGGTACGACTTCAGCCGCGTGCGGTACTCGCGCTCGAAGCCGCGCAGGTCCTCGACCTTGCGCTCCAGCGTGGCGCGAGCGGACTCCAAGGAGCCCATCGCGACGCGGTGCTTCTCCTGCGCGTCCCGCTCCAGGGCGTCGGCCTTGGCACGGGCGTCCCGCTCCAGACCCTCGGCGCGCGAACGGGCCTCGCCGACGATCTTGTTGGCCTCGGCGCGCGCCTCGGCGATCGCCTGGTCGGCGGTCTGCTGGGCGAGCGAGAGCACCCGGGCGGCGCTGTCGCCACCGGGGCCCGGACCGGGCATACCGGGGCCGGGGCCGTGGCCCGGACCGCCCATGGGACCGCCCATCGGGCCGGGTCCCATCTGGCCCTGCATCGGGCCCTGGCCCATCGGACCCTGGCCCATCGGACCGGGACCCTGCGGACCCTGCCCACCCGGGCCGGGGGGCAGCTGCGGAGCACCGCTCGGCAGCTGGGGCGGACCACCCATGGGGCCACCCATCTGCTGCTGCGGCGGGCCCGATATGCCGGCGGGCACCGGTGCGCCGGGACCGCCGGGACCGCCGGGGCCACCGGGTCCGCCCGGACCACCATGGCCGCCGGGACCACCGGGACCGCCCGGACCGCGCATACCCTGCTGCGGGTGCTGGGGGTGCTGCTGGTCCTGCTGCTCCGGGGGCTTGCGCATGTTCTGCTGGTTCTGCGCGGCGGCACGCGTGGCCGCGGCCAGCTTGGCGCGCAGGTCCTCGTTCTCCCGGAGCAGGCGGGTCAGTTCGGCTTCGACCTCGTCGAGGAAGGCATCGACCTCGTCCTCGTCATAGCCTTCTCGGAGGCGGACGGTCGTGAACTGCTTGTTCCGCACGTCCTCGGGGGTCAACGGCATCTCTTCACCTCAACGTAGTCGTCGGCATTCGGCAAGACCGGATCGTCCACTGTCATCTCGCGAGATTGCCCACGATCGAGATCAGGATGTAGACGATGATCATCAGTACGAAGAAGGACAGGTCGAGCGCCACGCCCCCGAGACGCAGCGGCGGAATGAACCGCCGCAGAAGCTTGAGCGGTGGATCAGTGACAGTGTAGGTGGCCTCCAGAACGACCACCATCGCCTTGCCGGGTTGCCATGAGCGGGCGAACTGGAAGACGTAGTCCATGACCAACCGGAAGATCAGCACGATGAGGAAGCACATCAGCGCGATGTAGACGACATCCAGGACCACGCTCATGACTCGTGCTTCCCTCTCCCCTGTTTCCCGTACTTCTGGGTACTTCCATCGGTCGTGCGTCTCAGCTCTGGTTGAAGAACCCGCCCTCTGCGATGCGGGCCTTGTCCTCCGCCGTGACATCGACGTTAGCAGGCGACAACAGGAACACCTTCTGCGTCACCCGCTCGATGCTGCCGTGAAGACCAAACACCAAACCGGCCGCAAAGTCGACAAGTCGCTTGGCGTCTGTGTCGTCCATCTCAGTCAAGTTCATGATCACCGGGGTGCCTTCACGGAAGTGTTCCCCGATGGTACGGGCCTCGTTGTAGGTCCGTGGGTGAAGCGTGGTGATCCGGTACGGCTCTCGTTCCGACACGACCTTGGGCATGATCACCGGTGCGTTCTTCTCCAGGCTTGCGCGTTCTTGTGTGATGGACGCCACGGGCGCGATACGCGCCGGACGCCCGGATTCCGCGGCGAGCGAAGCGGAACGGGGTACCGGGTCGCGGGGCGCGGACGGCTGTACGACTCGTACCTCTTCGTCCCTTTGGGACTGGTGTGAGCCGTGCGACTGATGGGACGGTTCATGACGCCGGTGGTCCCGCTCGGGCTCCGGGTCGAGTTCCGGTTCGAAGTCGTCATCGGGGTCGAATCCCCGGCCGTCGTACCCATCGTCCTCCACGAGGCCGAGGTAGACCGCCATCTTGCGCATCGCGCCGGCCATGCTCTGAGTCCTCCGCTCTGTGGTGGATCGGCTGACGACTGCCAAGTGCCCGCGATCCACGTGGCCGTTATGGCCGCCTTTCGGCGGTAATGACCATATTTTCTGCTGTGGTCCGACTTCTTGGCGACGTTACCCGAGCCTCGCGCGGACTCCGAGTACCGCGCTGCCGACGCGCACATGTGTCGCTCCGGCCGCCACGGCCTGTTCAAGGTCCGCGCTCATTCCTGCCGAGACCATGTTCGCAGCCGGATGGGCTCCGCGCAGGTGGGTCGACAAATCCATCAACCGCCCGAACGCCGCCCGTTCGCGTCCGGCGTACTCGCCGGTGAGCGGGGCGACGGTCATCAGCCCGTCGAGCCTCAGCCCGTCGGCCGCCGCCACGAGGTCGGCCAACTCCTCGATTCCGCCCGGCGCCACGCCGCCCCGCTCGCCCCGGGCGCTCTCCCCCGCGTCCAGGGCGACCTGGATGAGGCAGCCGAGCTCCCGCCCCGCGCGCACCGCCTCCCTCGACAGCGCGGTCACCAACCGGGAACGGTCGACGGACTGCACGAGATCGGCGTAACCGACCACGGAACGCACCTTGTTGGTCTGCAACTGGCCCACGAAGTGCCAGGTGAGCGGCAGATCCGAGCACTCGGCGGCCTTGGGGGCGGCGTCCTGGTCGCGGTTCTCGGCGACGTGCCGCACGCCCAGTCCGGCCAGGATCCGCACATCGCTCGCCGGATAGGTCTTGGTGACCACGATCAGGGTCACCTCGTCGCGGCGGCGCCCGGCGGCGGCGCACGCGGCGGCGATGCGTTCCTCCACGTTCGCGAGGTTCGCCGCGATTTCGTCCTTACGGTCCGTCATGCCCCATCAGTCCAGCCAGACGTAGCTCGCGAGCCGCCCCGTGGCGCGGTCGCGGCGGTACGAGAAGTGATCGTCCGACTCCAGCGTGCACACCGGCGACTGCTCCCGGTCGCACACCCCGAGCCGGTCGAGCTGTGCGTGCACTCCGGCGGCCACGTCGACCGCGGGTGTGCCCCAGCTCGTGACGGCGTACGCCGTCGGCTCCACGGCGGCCACCTCCGCGCGCATCGCCTCCGGCACCTCGTAGCACCGGCCGCAGACGGCGGGGCCGGTGCGGGCGACGGTCCGGGAGGGCTCGGCGCCCAGCTCGGTCATCGCGCGTAGCACCGCCGGGACGACGCCCGCGACCAGGCCGGGACGGCCCGCGTGCGCCGCGCCGACGACGCCCGCGACGGGGTCGGCGAGCAGGACGGGCACGCAGTCGGCGGTGAGGACGGCGAGCGCGAGCCCCCGCTCGGCGGTGACGACGGCGTCGGCCTCGGGAACCGGCCGGTCACCCCGGGGTCCGTCGGCCACCGCCACCTCCGCGCCGTGCACCTGGTTCATCCAGACGACCCGGTCCGGGTCCAGTCCCAGCGACTTGGCGGCCAGTTCGCGGTTGGTGCGGACGGCCCCGGGGTCGTCGCCGACCGCGCCGCCGAGGTTCAGCTCCTCGTACGGAACGGCGCTCACCCCGCCCCACCGGTCGGTGAAGGCGAAGTGCGCGCCGTTCACGGTGCTCTTGCCGGAGCGCTCTCCTATCACTTCAGGAAGTCCGGGACGTCCAGTTCCTCGGCCGCGCTGTCCGTGTAGCTGCGGGACGGCGGCACCGGCGGCTGGGCCTGGATGTCGTTCACCGGCTCCGGGGCGGGCTCCGGCTCCTCCTTGGGCTTGACGCTGCCGAGCGAGCCGAAGGTCGGGCGGCTCTCCGGCGCCGGCCGTACCGGCGTGGGCTCCTCGCGCTTGGCGGAGGCGGAGCCGAGGACGGTGTCCCGCTTCGACGGGGGCTGGCCGCCGTCGAACCCGGCCGCGATCACGGTCACCCGGACCTCGTCGCCGAGGGCGTCGTCGATGACCGCGCCGAAGATGATGTTGGCCTCGGGGTGGGCGGCCTCGCTGACCAGCTGGGCGGCCTCGTTGATCTCGAACAGGCCGAGGTCGGAGCCGCCGGAGATGGAGAGCAGCACCCCGCGGGCGCCGTCGATGGAGGCTTCGAGCAGCGGCGAGGAGATCGCCATCTCGGCGGCGGCCACCGCGCGGTCGTCGCCACGGGCCGAGCCGATACCCATCAGCGCGGAACCGGCCTCGGACATGACCGACTTGACGTCGGCGAAGTCGAGGTTGATCAGGCCGGGCGTGGTGATGAGGTCGGTGATGCCCTGGACACCGGAGAGCAGGACCTGGTCCGCCGACTTGAAGGCGTCGAGGACGGAGACCTGGCGGTCGGAGATGGACAGCAGCCGGTCGTTGGGGATGACGATGAGGGTGTCGACCTCTTCGCGGAGTTCCGCGATGCCGTCCTCCGCCTGGTTGGCGCGGCGCCGCCCCTCGAAGGTGAACGGGCGGGTGACCACGCCGATGGTGAGGGCGCCGAGGGAACGGGCGATGTTCGCCACGACGGGCGCGCCCCCGGTGCCGGTGCCGCCGCCCTCACCGGCCGTCACGAAGACCATGTCGGCCCCCTTGAGGACCTCCTCGATCTCCTCGCGGTGGTCCTCGGCGGCCTTGCGGCCGACGGCCGGGTTGGCTCCGGCGCCGAGTCCGCGGGTGAGTTCACGGCCGACGTCGAGCTTGACGTCGGCGTCGCTCATCAACAGGGCTTGCGCGTCGGTGTTGATGGCGATGAACTCGACGCCCTTGAGACCGACCTCGATCATCCGGTTGATGGCATTGACACCACCGCCGCCGACACCGATGACTTTGATGACTGCGAGGTAGTTCTGCGGTGCTGCCACGTCGAAGGCCTCTCGCCTCGAGTTACGTGCCGTCGAATCACCGGGACGCGCTGCGCCCCGCGATGCGACGACTGATGCCGAATGGGACGGTCCGTAGTGCCGACCCGAACCCTAACGCTGAAGTTTAGGGTTACCAGTGTGTCTGTTCCCTGGAGTCTTCTGAACAGGACACTAAGTCGACAAGTGGCGCACGTTCAACGAACACGCCGAACCTCCCGTTTTTCTTTTCACCCTATGTGATCAGGCGTAGCGCTGCCCAACCAGGGTGCTGGCCTGCGCGGATGTGCGTCAACTTCCGGATGACGCCGGGGCGGTGGGAACGCTCACGTCGAAGTGCCGGGCGGCGGGCGCCGCTTTCATCAGGGCGGTGAGCGCGCGGGCCTTGGCGGCGCCCCGCTCGGAACTCCCCCAGGCGACGGTCCGGCCGGCGCCCAGCTCCAGCGAGATGGCGTCGTAGGAACCGACCTTGACGGTGCGGGTGTCCCGGGCGACCCCGGCCGGGAGGGCGGCCACGGCCCGGACCGCCTCGCGTACCAGGCGGCCCTCGCCGAAGCGGCGCAGGCTCGCGCCGGCCGAACCCGGGCGGGACGTCTCCAATTTCAGCAGTGGAACGCCTTTGATGGCCTGTGAAACCGTGGCGAATCGGACACCTTCGTCGTCCACTTCCACGAAGCCGTCCGCCTGGCCGGAATTCTCCATCAGCAGGACCGGAGTGCGCTCGACGACTTTGAGCCTGATTCCATGCGGCCAGGAACGGACTACGTCAACCACGTCAATTCGGGGCAATTTCCCGCGAAGTCGAGTCTCGATCGCCTCGGTGTCCAGGGAGACGAGCGGCGTCCCGAGGGGAATGTCGGCGGCCTCGCGCACCTGCGCGGGCGTCAGCACACGCGTCCCCGAGACGGTCACCCGCTCCACGCGCAGCCACGAGGAGCCGTACAACAGCCAGCTGCCGCCCCCGACGAGCAGGACCAGGGCGAGCGCCAGAATGATGATCGTACGGAGCTTCGGTGGCCGCAGGCGACGGACGGGAGGCGGGCCGGACGGCTCCTGCTGACGTACCCCGCGTTCGGCGGCGGTGGGTCCGGCCACGCTTCCCGTCCTCTTCCGTCGTGCGTCCCTAGCGGCGGGCGCGGCTGGCGGCGATCGCCTCGTACACCATGCCGACGAGGAGTTCGTCGGCGTCCCGGCGGCCGAACTCGCCGGCGGCGCGGGACATCTCGTACAGCCGGTGCGGGTCGGCCAGCACGGGCAGGACGGTCTCCCGCACCCACTCCGGGGTGAGTTCCGCGTCGTCGACCAGCAGCCCGCCGCCCGCCTTGACCACCGGCTGGGCGTTCAGCCGCTGTTCGCCGTTGCCGATGGGCAGCGGGACGTAGGCGGCCGGGAGCCCGACGGCGGAGAGTTCGGCGACGGTCATCGCGCCCGCGCGGCAGAGCATCATGTCGGCCGCGGCGTACGCGAGGTCCATCCGGTCCAGGTAACTTACCGGGATGTACGGGGGCATCCCCGGCATCTGTTGCACCTGCGGCAGTTCGTTCTTCGGGCCGACCGCGTGCAGGATCTGGATCCCGGCCTGCTGGAGCCAGGGCGCGACCTGCTGGACGACCTCGTTGAGTCGGCGGGCGCCCTGGGAGCCGCCGGAGACCAGCAGGGTCGGCAGGTTGGGGTCCAGGCCGAACGCGGCGCGCGCCTCGGGCCGTACGGCGGCCCGGTCCAGGGTGGCGATGGAGCGGCGCAGCGGGATGCCGATGTAGCGGGCGCCCCGGAGCTTGCTGTCGGGGGTCGAGACGGCGACCTGGGCGGCGTACCGGGACCCGATCTTGTTGGCGAGGCCGGGGCGGGCGTTGGCCTCGTGGATGACGATCGGCACGCCGAGCCGCTTGGCGGCCAGGTAGCCGGGGAGCGCGACATAGCCGCCGAAGCCGACCACGGCGTCCGCCTTGGTGCGCTCCAGGATCTGCTCGGCCGCCTTGATGGTGCCGCGCAGCCGGCCCGGGACGGTGATCAGCTCGGGCGTGGGCTTGCGGGGCAGCGGCACCGCGGGGATCAGCGCCAGCTCGTAGCCCCGTTCCGGCACCAGCCGGGTCTCCAGACCGCGCTCCGTGCCCAGGGCCGTGATCCCCACGGTCGGGTCCTGCCTGCGCAGGGCGTCCGCGAGGGCGAGCGCTGGCTCGATGTGGCCGGCGGTCCCCCCACCGGCGAGTACGACATGCACCGAAATTCACCGCTCTCCGGACGAGCGCGCCGGGGCGCGCCGTCGCATCGTGTTCCATCTCCGGGGGCTCCGTTCCGAACCCGGTCCCCCAGCCCCCCGCTTTCTACCAAAGCGGGGCTGCCGCATCGCAAGCGCCGCCCGCGCAGCGGGTTCGTCCCGTGCGAAGGCGATCAGCAACCCGATGGCGAACATGGTCGGCAGCAGGGCGGATCCCCCGTAGGAGAACAGCGGGAGCGGGACCCCGGCGATCGGCAGCAGACCGAGCACCGCACCGATGTTGATCACGGCCTGGGCCGTGATCCAGGTGGTCACGCCTCCCGCGGCGTACCTCACGAAGGGGTCCTCCGTGCGTCCGGCCACGCGGATACCCGCATAGCCTAGAGCGGCGAAGAGGGCGAGTACCGACAGCGTCCCCGCCAGGCCCAGTTCCTCACCGGTGACGGCGAAGATGAAGTCGGTGTGCGCTTCAGGGAGTTGGCCCCATTTTTCCACACTCGCCCCGAGTCCGGAACCGAACAGTCCGCCGGAGGCGAGGGCGTAGATGCCGTGCACCGCCTGCCAGCAGGAGCCGTCCTCGCCCATCTCCGTGGCGCCGATGCAGGCGAACCGGTCGAGGCGGTTGGCGTTGGTCCTGATCAGTACCGCCCCGAGCAGCCCGGCGACGGCGAGCACACCGACGAACAGCCGGGTGGGCGCGCCCGCCAGCCACAGCAGGCCGAACAGGATCGCCGTGAGGATGATCGCCGTACCCATGTCGCCGCCGAGCATGATCAGGCCGAGCAGCATGAAGGCGACCGGGACCAGCGGCACCAGCATGTGCTTCCACTGCGTGAGCAGCTTCCTGTCCTGTTTGCGGGCGAGCAGGTCGGCGCCCCACAGCACCAGGGCGAGCTTGCCGAACTCGCTGGGCTGGAGCTGGAAGGGGCCGCCGACGGAGATCCAGTTCTGGTTGCCGTTGACCGCGTGCCCTATCCCCGGCACCTGCACAAGGGCCATCAGGAAGACAGCCCCGGCAAGGATCGGGTAGGCCAGCGCCCGGTGCAGCTTCACCGGCATCCGGGAGGCGGCGAACAGGAGCGTGGCGCCGAGCACGGCGGCCAGCAGCTGCTTGCGGAAGAAGTAGGAGCCCCCGAGCGACATCTGGAGCGCGGTGATCTGGGAGGCCGAGTAGACCATCACCAGACCCAGCACGGTGATGAGCAGGCTGCCGCCGAGGATCAGGTAGTACGCGGTCAGCGGCCGGTCCCAGGCGCGGCGCGCGCGGGTGGACAGCCGGACGAACGGGTTCTCGCGCGGGGCGCGCGGTACGGCGGGGCGGCGCGGGGCCCGCTGGACGGGTGGGCGGCCGGTGCGGCTACCGGGCACGGGTGCCTCCGGTGTACGCCGGTTCCGGCCGGGTCGGCGTCGTGCGCTTCGCGCGTCCCACGGTCCCTCCCAAGGTCGCCCGGCAGGCGGCCGGGTCAGGCGCCGAGTTCGCGAACCGCCTCCGCGAACGCGTCACCGCGCTGGTTGTAGTTGGTGAACATGTCCATGGAAGCGCAGGCGGGGGCCAGGAGCACCGTGTCGCCCGGCTCGGCGAGCCGCCGCGCCTCCCGCACCGCCTGGGGCATCGCCCCAGTGTCGGTCCGGTCGACGTCGACGACGGGTACTTCGGGCGCGTGTCGCGCCAGGGCCTCGCGGATGAGCGCGCGGTCGGCGCCGATGAGGACGGCGCCGCGCAGCCGCTTCGCGGACCGGGCGACGAGTGCGTCGAAGGTGGCGCCTTTGGCGAGCCCGCCCGCGATCCACACGATGGGCTCGTAGGCCGCCAACGACGCCTCGGCGGCGTGGGTGTTGGTGGCCTTGGAGTCGTCGACGTAGGCGACGCCGTCCACGTCGCCGACGTGCGCGATGCGGTGGGCGTCCGGCTGGAAGGCCCGCAGTCCGTCGCGTACGGCGGTGGCGGGCACCCCGTAGGCGCGGGCGAGGGCCGCCGCCGCGAGGGCGTTGGCGATGTTGTGCGGGGCGGGCGGGTTGACGTCGGAGACCTCGGCCAGTTCCTGGGCGCTGGTGTGCCGGTCCTCGACGAAGGCGCGGTCGACCAGGATGCCGTCGACGACGCCGAGTTGGGAGGGTGCCGGAGTGCCGAGGGTGAAGCCGACGGCGCGGCAGCCCTCCTCGACATCGGCCTCCCGGACCAGGTCCTCGGTGGACGGCTTGTCGGTGGCGTCGACGTTGTAGACGCAGGCGACGCGGTTGCCCTCGTAGATGCGGCCCTTGTCCCGGGCGTACGCCTCCATCGAGCCGTGCCAGTCGAGGTGGTCGGGGGCGAGGTTGAGGACGGCGGCGGAGTGGGCGCGCAGCGAGGGCGCCCAGTGCAGCTGGTAGCTGGACAGCTCCACGGCCAGGACGTCGTACGGCTCGTCGCTGAGGACGGCGTCCAGCAGGGAGACGCCGATGTTGCCGACGGCGGCGGTGCGCAGGCCCGCCGCCGCCAGGATCGACGCCAGCATCTGGACGGTGGTGGTCTTGCCGTTGGTGCCGGTGACCGCGAGCCAGGGGGCGGCGTCCGGGCCGCGCAGCCGCCAGGCCAGTTCGACGTCGCCCCAGACGGGGACGTCCGCCGCGGCGGCGGCCGTGAACAGCGGCTTGTCGGGCTTCCAGCCGGGCGCGGTGACGACCAGCTCGGTGCCCTCGGGCAGGGAAGCGCCGTCGCCGAGGCGGACGGTGACGCCGAGCGCCTCCAGTTCGGCGGCCTGCGCCCGCGCCCGCTCGTCGGCGCCGTCGTTGACGACGGTGACGTGCGCGCCGCGGGCGTGCAGCACCCTGGCCGCCGGGACGCCGGAGACGCCGAGTCCGGCGACGGTGACGCGCTTGCCCTGCCAGTTGGTCACTTGTCCGCTGCCCATCCCGCGTAGAAGAGGCCCAGTCCGACGATCACACAGATGCCCTGGATGATCCAGAAGCGGACCACGATCAGGACCTCGGACCAGCCCTTGAGTTCGAAGTGGTGCTGGAGTGGCGCCATCCGGAAGACCCGCTTCCCGGTCATCCGGAACGAGCCGACCTGGATGACCACCGACATGGTGATCAGCACGAACAGGCCGCCGAGGATGGCGATCAGCAGCTCGGTGCGGGAGCAGATCGCCAGGCCCGCGAGGACGCCGCCGAGGGCGAGCGAACCGGTGTCGCCCATGAAGATCTTGGCCGGGGAGGTGTTCCACCACAGGAAGCCCAGGCAGGCGCCCATCAGCGCCGCGGAGACCACCGCGAGGTCCAGCGGGTCGCGCACCTCGTAGCAGGCGCCGGGGTTGGTCAGGGTCAGCGCGTTGGCACAGGACTCCTGGAACTGCCACACGCCGATGAAGGTGTAGGCGCCGAAGACGAGCACGGAGGCGCCGGTGGCCAGACCGTCCAGACCGTCGGTCAGGTTCACGCCGTTCGACATCGCCAGGATCATGAACAGCGCCCAGACCACGAACAGCACCGGTCCGATGGTCCAGCCGAAGTCGGTGATGAACGACAGCTTGGTGGAGGCCGGGGTGTTGCCGCGGTTGTCGGCGAACTGGAGCGACAGCACCGCGAAGCCGATGCCGACGATGAGCTGGCCCGCCATCTTCGCCTTGGCCCGCAGCCCCAGCGAACGCCGCTTGACGATCTTGATGTAGTCGTCCAGGAAGCCGACCAGGCCCATGCCCGTCATCAGACCGAGGACCAGCAGACCGGAGAAGGTCGGCGGGTAGCCGGTGATGAGCTTGCTCAAAAAGTACGCGGCGATCGTCGCCAGGATGAACGCGATACCGCCCATCGTCGGCGTACCGCGCTTGTGGTGGTGCTCGCGCGGGCCGTCGTCGCGGATGTACTGGCCGTACCCCTTGCGGGCCAGCAGCTTGATCAGCAGCGGGGTGCCGATCAGCGTCAGGAACAGGCCAATGACTCCCGCGAACAGGATCTGCTTCATCATCGGGCGTTGACCTCACCCTCGGCACCGGTCTCCAGCAGCGCCTGGGCAACGCCTTCGAGACCGACCGAACGGGACGCCTTCACGAGCACGACGTCCCCCGGGCGCAACTCGCTGCGCAACAGGTCGACCGCCGCCTGTGCGTCGGACACGTGCACCGACTCCTCACCCCACGAACCCTCGTTATATGCGCCCAGTTGCAGCCAGGCGGCTTCCCTGCCCCCGACCGCGACGAGCTTGCTGACGTTGAGTCGGACGGCGAGCCGTCCGACCGCGTCGTGCTCGGCGAGCGCCTCGTCCCCCAGCTCGGCCATCTTGCCGAGCACCGCCCACGTACGGCGCCCTTTGCCCATGGCCGCCAGCGCACGGAGCGCGGCTCGCATGGACTCGGGGTTCGCGTTGTAGGCGTCGTTGACGACCGTCACGCCGTCCGGGCGCTCGGTGACCTCCATCCGCCAGCGGGAGAGGGAGCCCGCCTCGGAGAGCGCGGTGGCGATCTCTTCCGCGGACATGCCCAGCTCATGGGCGACGGCGGCCGCGGCGAGCGCGTTCGACACGTGGTGCTCACCGTACAGGCGCATGGTCACGTCACTGCACCCGGAGGGTGTGTGAAGGCTGAAGGACGGCTGTCCGCTGTCCGTGAGTCGTACGTTCTCGGCGCGTACGTCCGCTTCGTCGGCCTCACCGAAGAGGAGCACCTTCGCCTTCGTACGGGACGCCATGGCGCGTACGAGGGGGTCGTCGGCGTTGAGGACGGCCGTACCGTCTTCCGGAAGGGCCTCCACGAGTTCGCCCTTGGCCTGGGCGATCTGCTCCCGGCCGCCGAACTCGCCGATGTGGGCGCTGCCGACGTTGAGCACCAGGCCGATCCGAGGGGGCGTCAGGCCGGTCAGGTAGCGGATGTGGCCGATGCCGCGGGCGCCCATCTCCAGGACGAGGAACCGCGTCTCCTCGGTGGCGCTGAGCGCGGTCAGCGGGAGCCCGATCTCGTTGTTCAACGATCCCGGGGTGAACACCGTGGGCGCCTTGCTCCGCAGCACCTGCGCGATGAGGTCCTTGGTGCTGGTCTTGCCCGCGGAACCGGTCAGCGCGACGAGGGTCGCGCCGAGCCGCCGGACGACCTCACGCGCGAGCGCGCCGAGGGCGGTCTGGACGTCGTCCACGACGATCGCGGGCACGTCGACGGGACGGGTCGCGAGGACGGCCACCGCCCCCGCGTCCACCACCTGCCGTGCGAAGTCGTGGCCGTCGACGCGCTCCCCGGCGAAGGCGACGAAGAGGCTGCCTGGCTCCACCTCGCGGGAGTCCCGGACGACCGGTCCGGTGACGTGCACCGACGGATCCGGTATGTCGTGCGTCTGCCCGCCGACGACTGCTGCGATCTCGGCGAGAGAGAGGGCGATCACAAGTTCATCCCTGGGTCTGCTGGATTGCTTCCCGAAGCACCTGGCGGTCGTCGAACGGACGGACCACCCCGGCGATGTCCTGGCCCTGCTCATGGCCCTTGCCCGCGACCACCACGGTGTCCCCGGGCCGCGCACGGGCCACCGCGGCGGCGATCGCGGCGGCCCGGTCCTCGAACAGGAGCACCTCGCCCCGCTCGTGCACGGGCACGGCCGCGGCGCCCTGGAGCATGGTGGCGAGGATCGCCAGCGGGTCCTCGGAACGCGGGTTGTCGGAGGTCAGTACGGCCGTGTCGGCGAGCCGGGCCACGGCGGCGCCCATGGGGGCGCGCTTGGTGATGTCACGGTCGCCGCCGCAGCCGAGCACCACGTGCACCCGGCCCTCGGTGATCTTGCGCAGCGCGCGCAGCACCGACTCGACGGCGTCGGTCTTGTGGGCGTAGTCGACGACCGCGAGGTACGGCTGTCCGGCGTCCACCCGCTCCAGGCGGCCCGGAACACCCGGCACCGCGGCGATGCCGTCGGCGGCGGTCTGCGGGTCGAGCCCGGCCGCGGCGAGGGCGACCAGCGCGGCGAGGGTGTTGGCCACGTTGAAGGGGCCCGGCAGCGGCGACCTGGCGCTGATCCGCTGCCCGTCGGGACCGACCGCGGTGAACGGCGAGTCCAGCGGGCCGACCGCCACGTCCTCGGCGCGCCAGTCGGCGTCGGGGTGGCCCTCGGCGGAGAAGGTGACCACCGGGACGGTGGCCTCCTTGGCGAGCCTGCGGCCGTACTCGTCGTCCACGTTGACGACGCCGAGCCTGCTGCGTTCCGGCGTGAACAGCTGCGCCTTGGCCCGGAAGTAGTCCTCCATGTCGGAGTGGAACTCCATGTGTTCCGGGCTGAGGTTGGTGAACACGCCGATGTCGAAGACACAGCCGTCGACCCGGCCGAGCACCAGGGCGTGGCTGGACACCTCCATGGCGACCGCCTCGACGCCGCGCTCGCGCATGACGGCGAACAGGGCCTGCAGGTCGGTGGCTTCGGGGGTGGTGCGCTCGGACTTGATGCGCTCCTCGCCGATGCGCATCTCGACGGTGCCGATCAGCCCGGTGGGGTGCGCGGTGCGCAGTCCGCCCTCGACGAGGTAGGCGGTGGTGGTCTTGCCGGAGGTGCCGGTGATGCCGATCTGGAGCAGGTCCCTGCCGGGGTGGCCGTAGAGGGTGGCGGCCAGTTCGCCCATCCGCGCGCGCGGGTCGTCGACGACCAGGACCGGCAGGCCGGTGGCGGCGGCGCGGTCGGCGCCCGCCGGGTCGGTGAGCACGGCGGCGGCGCCGAGGCCCGCGGCCTGGGTGACGAAGTCGGCGCCGTGCGCGCGGGCGCCGGGCAGGGCGGCGTACAGGTCGCCGGGGCGCACGGCGCGGGAGTCGTGGGTGATGCCCGTGACGCCCGTGGCACCCGGGTCGCCGGGTGGCGTTTCGGTGGTGCTCGGTGGGGCGGTGACACCCAGCTGTTCGGCCAGTTCCGCGAGGGGTGTGGCGGAGACCGAGGCCGGTCGCGGCGGGCCCGGATAGGTCACAGGACCGCCCTTCTGGGTGGTTTGGGACTGATCAGCGTGTGGCACGGCGGTGAGCGTACCGGGCGCACCCGCCTGGGAGCTAAAAAGGGGCCGGGGCGTGCCCTGGTTCCCGGAGTCGGGGGTGATCGTGGTCACGGGTGGTTCCTGGGGCTCGGACGATCATGGCTTGAAACTGACGGGCAGCTTCGCGGGCGGGGCCCCGGTGGGCGGGACCTGGAGGGACTTCAGGGCGAACTCCATGACCTGCTTGTAGATGGGTCCGCAGATCTGTCCGCCGAAGTAGCTGCCCTCGGTGGCGTTCTGGATGGCGCAGTAGACGGTGACGCGGGGCTTGTCCGCGGGTGCGAACCCGGCGAAGGAGGACGTGTAGCCGTGGTATTTGCCGGTGGCCGGATCCACCCGGTTGGCGGTGCCGGTCTTGCCCGCGACGCGGTAGCCGGGGATGCGTGCCTTGGTGCCGGTGCCCTCCTCGTCGTCCACCACCGACTCCAGCATCCGGGCGAGCGTCCTCGCCGTCTTCTCGCTCACGACCCGGGTCTTCTTCGGTTCCGGGGCGGGCGTGAAGCGTCCGTCGGGGCCCTTGGTGCCGCGCACCAGTGAGGGTTCGACGCGGACGCCGCCGTTGGCGATGGTGGAGTACACGGACGCCGCCTGCATGGCGTTGATGGAGACGCCCTGGCCGAACGGGATCGTGAACTGCTGCGAGGTCGACCACTGGTCGGGCGGCGCGAGGATGCCCTTGGTCTCGCCGGGGAAGTCGAGCCCGGTGTAGCCGCCGAGGCCGAACTTGCGCAGGTACGAGTAGAGGATCTCGTTGGTCTGGGCCTGGGTCTCGCCGAGCTGGCCGACGGCGAGGATGGTGCCGATGTTGCTGGACTTCGCGAGCACCCCGTTCAGCGTCAGGTACCAGGTCTCGTGGTCGATGTCGTCCCGGAAGAGCCGGTCGCCGCGGTGCAGCCGGTTGGGCACGACGACGTGCGTCTCCGGCGTCGCGGCCCCCTCCTCCAGGACGGCTGCCATCGACATCAGCTTGGCGGTGGAGCCGGGCTCGTAGGCGTCCTGGAGGGCCGCGTTGCCCATCGCGGTGGCGTCGGCCTGGGAGAGGTCGTTGGGGTCGAAGCCGGGCGAGTTGGCCATGGCGAGGATCTCGCCGGTGCGGGTGTCCTGGACGATGACGTAGCCGCGGTCCGCCTTGGACTTCTCCACCTGCTCGGCGATGGCGTTCTGCGCGGCCCACTGGATGTCGCGGTCGATGGTCAGCTCGACGTCGGTGCCGGGCACGGCGGGCGTCTCCCGCGAGCCGACGGTGGGCACCTGGTAGCCGCCGGACTGGGCGTACCGCAGCTCTCCGGGCTTCCCGGCGAGGATCTTGTTCAGCTGCTGTTCGACCCCGCCGCCGCCCTTGCCGTCGGCGTTGACCCAGCCCAGTATCCCGGCGGCGAGTTCGCCGTTGGGGTACACGCGCTTGCTGCTGGGGTCGGAGAAGACGCCCGCGAGGACGTTGACGGCGGAGTCGTCGTGCTCCGCCTTCTTGGTGAGCGCGGTCTTCAGGTCCTTGATCTGCTTCCAGACCTCGGGGGTCTGGCGGCGGGCCAGCAGCACGTAGCGGGTGTTCTTCGTCCGCAGCTTCCCGGCGAGCGCGTCCTGCTCCTGGCCGAGGATCGGCGAGAGGAGCGCCGCCGCCTGCTCGGGACCGTCGCCGATGCCCAGGTCCTCGCGCGTGAACATCGTCGGGTCGGCGGTGATGTCCTCGGCGTCGTCGCTGGTCGCCAGCGCGATACCGGCGCGGTCGGTGATCTGGCCGCGCTCGGCGGCCAGGGTGTGCACGACGTACCGGTTCTGCTCGGCCTTGGCGGCGTACGCGCTCGCGTCGACGGCCTGCACCTGGAGCAGCCGCACGGTGAACACCAGGAGGACGACGGTCAGCCCGAGCCCGACCATGCGCAGCCGGGGGCGCGGGCTGCCGAGCCGGAGCGGGGGCGCGGCGGCGGGGCCGCGGGACGGCGCCGGGCGGCGGGCCGGTCGGGCGCCGGGCCCGGGGCGCTGCCGCCCGCCGGGGCGGACGGGCCGGGCGGGTCCGGGCACCCGGCGACGCGGCGGTTCCCTGTCGGTCACTTCCGTCACCTGCCGGGGGTAGTCGGGGTCGGGGTGGGCTCGGGGGGCGTTCCGTAGGGGGTCGGCGGCGCGGCGGAGGTGGGGACCGGGGCGCCCTGGGGCTGCGGCACGGACCGCGGCCCGGCGGTGCCCTCGGATCCCGCCTGGCCAGCCTCCGTGGCCGTCGCCGCTGCCTTCGTGGCCGTCGCCGCCGCCTCCGTGGTCGCTGGCGCCGTCTCCGGCACGGCCGTCGCCCCCGTGGGCATCGACTCCGGTGCCAGGACCAGCGGGCGGTAGCGGGTGCCCCGGGCGGGGGCCGGGACGCCCTTGACCGTGCCGTCGGGGTTGAGGAACGCGGGGTCGCCGCCGGGCACCATGCCCAGCTCGCGGGCCCGGGCCTGGAGGGCGGCGGGAGCGGCGTAGGCGTCGATGTCGCGGCGCAGCGCCTGCTCCTCGTCGGTGAGTGCCTTGGTCTCCCGCTCCAGGTCGTCCAGCCGGAACGTCCCCTCGCTGAGCGCGGAGTTCAGCACCAGCAGCCCGATCAGCCCGCCGCCGAGGAGGAGGACGACGAGCAGCACGAACGGCGTCCTGGCCGCCTGCGTCCCGCCCCGCCCCTGCCCGGGGCCGGTCGGGAAGAGCCGGGCGAGCCGGGCGGCCCGCCCCTTCAGCTCGGGTCTCCTAGCCACGCGCCCTCCCCCGTGTCCGGCTCACTCGACGTCCTCCCTGATGCGCTGGGCCGCGCGCAGTCGTGCCGGGGCCGCCCGGCGGTTGGCGGCGACCTCCTCCTCGCTGGGAAGTTCGGCACCGCGCGTGAGCAGCTTGAGCCGGGGCTGGTAGCGCTCGGGGACGACGGGCAGGCCGGGCGGCGCGGTGGTGGCGGCGCCGGCCGCGAAGACCTGCTTGACCAGCCGGTCCTCCAGGGAGTGGTACGACAGCACGGCGATCCGCCCGCCCACCTCAAGCGCCTGCACCGCCGCCGGGACGGCCCGTTCGAGGACCGACAGCTCGCCGTTGACCTCGATCCGCAGGGCCTGGAAGGTGCGCTTGGCCGGGTTGCCGCCGGTGCGCTTGGCGGCCTGCGGGAGGGCGTCGCGGATCAGCTCCACCAGCCGCGCGCTGTTGCTGAACGGCTCCTTCTCCCGCTCGCGCACGATGGCGCCGACGATCCGCTTGGCCTGCTTCTCCTCGCCGTAGGCGCGCAGGATGCGGACGAGTTCGCCGGGCGGGTAGGTGTTGAGGACCTCGGCGGCGCTGACGCCGGTCGTCTGGTCCATGCGCATGTCGAGCGGGGCGTCCTGCGCGTAGGCGAAGCCGCGGTCGGCCTCGTCGAGCTGCATGGAGGAGACGCCGAGGTCGAACAGGACGCCCGCCACGCGCGGGATGCCCAGCCGCCGCAGCACCTCGGGCAGCTCGTCGTAGACGGCGTGCGCCAGGGTGGCCCGGTCACCGAAGGGCGCGAGCCGCTCGGCGGAGAGGCGCAGCGCCTCCTTGTCGCGGTCCAGGGCGACGAGCCGGGCCTCGGGGAAGCGGGTGAGCAGGGCCTCGCTGTGCCCGCCGAGACCGAGCGTGCAGTCGACGACGACCGCTCCGGGGCGCTCCAGGGCGGGGGCCAACAGGTCCAGGCACCGCTGGAGCATCACCGGGACGTGTCGGCCCGCCCGTCGCTCGCCACCGCCCTTGTTCGGAAGCGCTTCGCGCCCTGTCACTCTGGGGCCTCTCAGGTCCGGCGTGCCGGTACGCACCGCCGGGTCCCCGCCCTCCCCCAGCGAGCTGGGGGGACCCCAGTGAAGGGGAGCCCTGCCGGCGCCGGAAGCGTCGGCTGGCCGGAGCGGGTGGAGGCCGAGCCGTACGTACGCGGCGCGCACGCGGGGAGATCTCCGGAACACCGCCGGGTCTCGGGGGATCAGTCCAGCGGGGAGAACCTCGCCTCCCGCTTCGCGTCACTTTAGTCCACCCTGTCTCGCGGTCAATCAACCGGCCTGCGCGTCGCCGTTCCCGGCGCGGGACGGGGTCCGCTCACCCGGACGGGCGGCCCTGACCCCTCTTGTGGGTTACCTCACAACAAGCCGCGTTGACGTTCTTTGTCCCCTCTCACAAAGGGCCGGAACCGGGTGTGACCACTACCGTCATAGTCATGACGACTTCTGCATCGGTTTCCACCGGCTCCGCGACCACCGCCCCCGCCGACGGCACCGTCACCGACCGCCTCGTCGAGGCGAACGAGCAGTATGCCGCCGCTTTCACCGACCCGGGGATGGACGCCCGTCCGGTCCTGCACGTGGCCGTCGTGGCCTGCATGGACGCCCGGCTCGACCTGCACGCCGCACTCGGTCTGGAACTCGGCGACTGCCACACCATCCGCAACGCGGGCGGTGTCGTGACCGACGACGTGATCCGCTCACTCACCATCAGCCAGCACAAGCTGGGCACGCGCAGCATCGTCCTGATCCACCACACCGGGTGCGGTCTGGAGAGCATCACCGAGGACTTCCGCGAGGAGCTGGAGCGCGAGGTCGGCCAGCGCCCGGCGTGGGCCGTGGAGGCGTTCCGGGACGTCGACCAGGACGTACGGCAGTCGATGCAGCGGGTGCGGACCTCGCCGTTCCTGCTGCACACCGACGACGTGCGCGGTTTCGTCTTCGACGTGCGGACGGGTCTGCTGCGCGAGGTCGACCCCGCGTGACGGACACCGTGTGACCTGCTGTCATCCTGCTCATGCCGCACTCGTGCCGCGAGATCCGGACTCCTTACGGCCCGAAAAGCCGTAAGGCGGTACATATCGCGGCCAGTTGTCCACAGGCGAGTGACACGAAACGGTAACGGCGGCAAGAATGCGGTGGTGGCGCCTCGCGGAACTTTTCGCGCGTGGCGTCCGTGTTCCAGGGGTGGGCCGGTTACGCACACAGAGCGTCGGCCCGGGAAAGAACGGGCCGAGGAGGGCCGGGTGACGACCTATGACGATCGAGCGAGCCTCACTGATCTGACCGCCACTGTGGAGCGTGTCCGCAGTTCGGTGGAGGGAGTGATCGAGGGCAAGCCCGAGGTCGTACGGCTCTCGCTGACCGTGCTGCTCGCCGAGGGACATCTTCTGATCGAGGATGTCCCCGGCGTGGGCAAGACGATGCTGGCCAAGGCGCTGGCGCGGTCCATCGACTGCTCTGTGCGCCGTATCCAGTTCACGCCGGACCTGCTGCCCTCGGACATCACCGGGGTGTCGATCTGGGACCAGCAGCGGCAGGACTTCGAGTTCAAGCCGGGGGCGATCTTCGCGCAGATCGTGATCGGCGACGAGATCAACCGCGCCTCGCCGAAGACCCAGTCCGCGCTGCTGGAGTCGATGGAGGAACGCCAGGTCACCATCGACGGGCACACGTACGAGCTGCCCAGCCCGTTCATGGTGGTGGCCACCCAGAACCCGGTCGAGATGGAGGGCACCTATCCCCTGCCGGAGGCCCAGCGCGACCGTTTCATGGCCCGGGTGTCCATCGGCTACCCGAGCGCGGAGGCCGAGCTGCAGATGCTCGACATCCACGGCGGCGTCAGCCCGCTGGACGACCTCCAGCCGGTGGCGCACGCGCACGAGATGGTCAAGCTGATCGAGGCCGTGCGCGGGGTGCACGTCGCCGACAGCGTCCGGCGGTACGCGGTCGACCTGGTCGCCGCCACCCGCACCCACCCCGACCTCAGACTCGGCGCCTCACCGCGCGCGACGCTCCACCTGCTGCGCGCGGCGAAGGCGTCCGCCGCCCTCTCCGGCCGGGAGTACGCCCTGCCGGACGACGTCCAGGCCCTCGCCGTCGCGGTCCTCGCGCACCGGCTGCTGCCCACCGCGCAGGCCCAGCTCAACCGGCGTACCGCGGAGCAGGTCGTGCAGGAGATCCTGCAGCGCACCCCGGTCCCCGCGGGCCCCCAGCAGAACGCCTACGGGCTGGGCCAGGGCGGCCCGGCGTACGGCCAGCAGCCGCCGCGGAGGCTGTGATGGCCACCGCCGAGGCGGTCCAGCCGGAGCCCGACAGCGGCGCCAGGGGCGGGGTGCGCACGGCTCTGGCCGGGCTGACCACCCGCGGCCGTTCCTTCCTGGCCGCCGGAGTGGCCGCCGCCGTCTGCGCCTACGTCCTCGGACAGGGCGACCTGCTGCGGGTCGGGCTGCTGCTGGCGGTGCTGCCCCTGGTGTGCGCCATGGTGCTGTACCGCACCCGCTACCGCGTCGCGGGCAGCAGGCGGCTGTCCCCCGCCCGGGTGCCGGCGGGCTCGGAGGCCCGGGTCCACCTGCGGATGGACAACGTCTCCCGGCTGCCCACCGGCCTGCTGATGCTCCAGGACCGGGTGCCCTACGTCCTCGGCCCGCGCCCCCGCTTCGTCCTGGACCGGGTGGAGGCGGGCGGTCGCCGCGAGGTCTCCTACCGCGTCCGCTCCGACCTGCGCGGCCGCTACCCGCTGGGCCCGCTCCAGCTGCGGCTGACCGACCCGTTCGGGATGTGCGAACTGACCCGGTCCTTCTCGACGTACGACACCCTGACCGTGATCCCGCGCGTGGAGCCGCTGCCGCCGGTGCGGCTGACCGGCGAGGCGAAGGGGTACGGCGACGGGCGGCTGCGCTCGCTCGCCCTGGCCGGTGAGGACGACATCATCCCGCGCGGGTACCGCTACGGCGACGACCTGCGCCGGGTGCACTGGCGCTCCACCGCCCGCTACGGCGAGCTGATGGTGCGCCGCGAGGAGCAGCCGCAGCGGTCCCGTTGCACGGTGCTCCTCGACACCCGCGGCGCCGCCTTCCGCGGCGCGGGCCCCGACTCGGCCTTCGAGTGGGCGGTGGCGGGCACCGCGTCGGTGCTGGTGCACATGCTGGAACGGGGCTTCTCGGTCCGGCTGCTGACGGACACCGGCAACTCGGTGCCCGGCGAGGGCTCCGACGGGTTCGCGGGCGCCAACCAGGAGTCGGCGGACGCGGCCGGGCTGATGATGGACACCCTCGCGGTGATCGACCACTCCGACGGCAGCAGCCTGTCGCGCGCCTACGACGTGCTGCGCGGCGGCAGCGAGGGCCTGCTGGTGGCCTTCTTCGGCGACCTGGACGAGGAGCAGGCCGCGGTCGCCGCCCGGATGCGGCAGCGCAGCGGCGCCGCGCTCGCCTTCGTGCTGGACAGCGAGAACTGGGTGCGGGAACCCACCCAGGCGCCCCAGGCTTTCCACCGGAGCGAGGAGCGGCTGCGGCTGCTGCGCGAGTCGGGCTGGACCGTGGTGAGCGTGCCGCGCGGCGCGACCCTGAGCGACCTGTGGCGCCAGGCGGACCGCGAGCGCACGAGTCTGGCCGCGGCGGGCGGCGCGAGCGGCGGGGAGGGGCTGCGATGAGCGGACCGGCACGCATGGCGCTGTGCGCGATGGCGGCCACCCTGATGGCGGCCTGCGCCCTGCTGCCACTGGTCGACCCGGCCACCTGGTTCCTCCAGGCGGCCATCCTGCTGGCCATCCAGACCGGCGTGGGCGCGGCGGGTCGCCGGATACCGCTGCCCCGGCCGCTGACCGTGCTCCTCCAGGCGCTGGTCACGCTGATGCTGCTGACCCTGGTCTTCGCCCGTGAGCAGGCGCTCGCCGGGCTGCTCCCGGGTCCGGACGCCTTCCGCTACCTCTCCGACCTGCTCCAGCAGGGCACGGACGACGTAAACCGGTACGCCATCCCGGCGCCGCTCTCCGACGGCATCCAGCTGATGCTCATCGGCGGCGTCCTGGTGATCGGCCTGGCGGTGGACGTCCTCGCGGCCACCTTCCGCAACGCCGCCCCGGCGGGGCTGCCGCTGCTCGCGCTGTACTCGGTGGCCGCCGGGCTGTCCGACGGCGCCGGCGAGTGGGTGTGGTTCCTGATCGCCGCGGTCGGCTACCTGATGCTGCTGCTGGCCGAGAGCCGGGAGCGGCTGGCCCAGTGGGGCCGGGTCTTCGGCGGCCCGGCGCGCTCCACGGGTCTGGAGACCGGCGGCGCGGTGACACCGGTGCGCACCGGGCGGCGGATCGGCGCGGTCGCGCTGGGCCTCGCCCTGGTGGTCCCGCTGGCGCTGCCCGCGATGAACGGGGGCCTCCTGGACGGCACGGGCCGGGGCGTGGGCGCCGGGGGCGGCGGCGGGGGCACGATCTCCGCGGTCAACCCGCTGGTCTCCCTGCGCGACAGCCTGAACGTGAACCAGGACCGCCAGGTGCTGACCGTGCGCACCAGCAGCGCCGACATCTCCAACCTGTACCTGCGGATCGTCTCCCTGGACGACTTCGACGGCACCACGTGGAAGCCCGCCAAGCGGCACATCACCGCCGTGCCCGAGCAGTTCCCCACCCCGGTCGGGCTCGGCACCGACGTCCGCAGCGCCGAGGTCCGCACCCAGGTGACGGTCGCCGACTCCTACGCGCAGGACTGGCTGCCGATGCCGTACCCGCCGAGCAGCGTGCGGGTGGACGGCAGCTGGCGGTACGAGCCGGTCGGGATGACCCTCGTCGGCGACCACGGCCAGACCACCCGCGGGCTGACCTACGAGGTGCGCAGCCTCGACGTGCGGCCGACCCCCCAGCAGCTCGCCAACGCCCCGGAGCCGCCGGGCGCCCTGACCCGCGAGTACACCCAGATACCCGACTCGCTGCCCGACGTCGTCGCCAGCACCGCCCGCGAGGTCACCGACGGCGCGCGGAACCGCTACGAGCAGGCGGTGGCGCTCCAGGACTACTTCGCGGTGACCGGCGGCTTCCAGTACGACACCGAGGTCGAGGTCGGCAGCGGCCCCCGGGCGATCGCCCGCTTCCTGGAGGACAAGCAGGGCTTCTGCGTCCACTACTCCTTCGCGATGGCGGCGATGGCCCGCACCCTCGGCCTACCGGCCCGGGTGGCGGTGGGCTTCGCCCCCGGCACCCCGCAGGGAGACCAGTCGGTGGCGGTGGGCCTGCGGGACGCGCACGCCTGGCCGGAGCTGTACTTCGAGGGGGTGGGCTGGACCCGCTTCGAGCCGACGCCCACCCGGGGTACGACGCCGTCCTACACCGTCCCGGACGCGCCGGGGAGCACCACGCCCGACGTGCCGGACGTGGCCCGGCCGACCGACGCGGCGCCGTCCGCGGAGCCGTCGGAGAGCAGCACCTGTGTCGCGCAGGACGAGCGCCGGCAGCTGTGCGGCGGGGCGCTGCCGCTGAACCCGGAGAAGCCTGACGGCGCGGGCCCGCCGTGGTACCAGACCGCGGGCTGGATCCTGCTGGGCTCCGTGGTGGTCCTCGTACCGCTGCTGCCGATGCTGTGGCGGATCAGACGGCGCTCGCTGCGACTGGCGTCGGCCCGGCACGCCCCGGCCTCGGGCGCCGCCCCGCCGGTAGACGGCCAGCCCGACGGGGACGGAGCGGCGGGACTGCCCGGTGTCGTGATCGACGAGCCGTCCGCCGAGGCGGCCACCGGGCACGTCCTGGCCGTCTGGCGGGAGCTGACGGACACGGCGTGGGACTACGGCATCGTCCCGGACGACGCCCTGACCCCGCGCAAGGCGGCGGCGCGCATCGCGCGGCTCGGGAAGCTGGACGAACCGACCGCCCGGTCGGTGCACCGGGTCGCGGGCGCCGTCGAGCAGGTGCTGTTCGCCCCGCGGCCCCGGGCGGTGCCCGGTCTCGCCGACGACGTGCGCGGGCTGCGCACGTCGCTGCGGGCCCAGGCGCGCTGGACCGCGCGGGTCCGGGCGACGCTGGCACCCCGTTCGGCCGTTCGGGCGCTGTGGGACCTCTCCGACCGCTGGACGGCCCGCAAGGCCCGCTGGACCACGGCGTGCGCTCCCTCAACGTCCTGCACGACGCCCGCATCGCCTCCCTCAAGGCCCGGGGCAACGAGAACCTGACCCTGGTCAGCCGCGG
>NZ_JBEYHH010000060.1:0-24308 GCF_040635175.1 Streptomyces sp. NPDC006997 | reverse complement strand
GGAACAGACCCTGCTCGCCCTGCCACCAGCGCCCGCGCGGGCCGCCCCACTGGTGGGAGATGTTGACGGCGTCGCCCTTGCGGTCCCGTCCGCCGCACCACGCACAGCGGGTGAGGAGCCGTCGACGGAGCCGCTGGTACGTCCTGAACTGGAGCTTGTAGTGGTGGATGTGCCAACGCCAGCCGCGCGTGTACCTCCACGTGCCGTCACGGCGCTGGACGCGCTTGCTGCACACGGTCAGGCCGTCGCGCCCGTGCGGTTCGCGGTGCCACACAGTGATCAGGGACGGGAAGTAGTAGTCCCGGCCGCCGAGGCGCCAGAACGCGCTGTAGCTGGAGGGCTTCCACCAGGGGAACGAGCCCTCGCGGTGGGGCGGGTCGTCGGCGCACCAGGT
The DNA here is from genome assembly GCF_040635175.1 of Streptomyces sp. NPDC006997. Classification (NCBI taxonomy): domain Bacteria; kingdom Bacillati; phylum Actinomycetota; class Actinomycetes; order Kitasatosporales; family Streptomycetaceae; genus Streptomyces; species Streptomyces sp. NPDC006997. The sequence goes on along the minus strand of NZ_JBEYHH010000060.1, from coordinate 23,914 downwards.
GCCGCAGTCGTGGTGAAGACGGATGCGCCAGCGGGCGGCCTTGTCGCCTGCGGCGGGAAGGGTGGACCGCTCGGGCCAGGGACGGCGGATCTCGAACGCGACGGTGAGTGGATCGTGCATCAGGCCACCGTCGCCGCGGTCGCCGGGGTGTCGGTCACCTTCATCGGCGACATGAACTTCATGACCTCGTTGGCGGCCGGGGCGATGTTCTGCGGCTCGCCGCAGGTGATCGGATACACCTCGACCTTCTGCCCGGCCGCCCAGGCGGTGGTGTAGTCGATGCCGCGGCGCACGGCCAGGAACCCGCTGACGCCGTACTTCAGAGTCGTGTACGGGGCGTCGTCGCCTGGGGTGTCGCCCCGCTTGAAGGTCAGCTCGGTGGCGAACCCCACCCTGCCGACGGTCGTGGTGTCGAACTTGGACGCCAGGCTGCTGGTGTCGACGTCGGCGGTCGTCGGGTCCAGCTTGAGCCCGTCGGGCGTGATGCGCTTGGTGTAGTCGGCGCCCGCCGTCAGCTCGGCGACGGTCGGCGCCTGGATGTTCGCGATCGACGACGCCCACGCTACGCGGGTCTTGCCGTCGCTGATCAGGTCAGCCATGAGGCCCTCCAGGGCAAAGAAAGAAGCCCCTGCCGGGCGGCACGGGGCGGGCGAAGAAAGTGAGACCCGCTGGGTCTCACTTCTGACGGATCAGATCCGCAGGGAGGCGACCGTCACGGTCGTCACGGCGCTGTAGCCGATGGCGCACAGGCCGTCCGTCGGCGACTGGAGCAGGTCCGCCGCCAGGGGGCCGATCATCCGCTCCCCGGATGCCGGGACCGACACGGTCAGGTCGACGACGGACTGCCCGCGCACGGCCGCGGTCGCGGTCAGCGTCACCGTGACACTGGACGCCGAGCCGTTCTTGACGTGCAGGAAGTTGCGGTCTCCGACCTCGCACTTGTCCCCGCCGGATGCGGCGTTGGCGTAGGTCGGGGACAGGCCCGCGAGGGCGATCGTCTGGGTGGCCAGGGTTGCCATGAGTCCTCCATCAGGCAGGTGACGAGCAGATCCGGTACTGGACCGGCACGAAGTACACAGGCGGGCTGACGTCGTCGTCCCGCTGCACAGGCGGCCCGCCGAGGTCCTCGGGGGGCCAGCAGATACGCCCCGCGACGGTCAGCGGTGCGGCCAGGGCCCGCCGGACGCGACCGGCGACCCACAGGGCCCGCTCCACGTCCCCGCCCACGCAGGTGATCTGCATGGTCGTGTCGAGGGAGGCGCGCTCATCAGCGAGGGAGTCCCGGACAGCCCGGCCCGGGTCGGGGTAGAGCACCGCGTACTTGTCCGGCGCCGTCCACCCGGACGCGGTGGGTACGCCGCCCAGGTACACCGTCAGACCGGCCGCCTCCAGCGCGGCCTTGACGGCGTCCATGTGCGGCAGCACGTCCGGAGTCACAGGCGTCGCCACCGCTCACACCCCCCAGGCCAGTCCGCGTTCGGCGAGCAGCGCCAGCTGCGCCTCGAACCGCGGCAGCTCCTCCGCGAGGGCCCGCCCGCCGTCGTTGTGCGGCGGGTTCTTCACCGACCCGTACTCCAGCAGGTTGCCCAGCGCGCCCTGGGGGCCGCCCTTGTCCGGGCCGATGATGGCCATCCACAGGTCCGGCCCGAACCCGGCCAGGTCGAAGCCGATGCTGCCGGGGTACAGGGGAGCGTGCCGGGGAGCGGTCTGGCGTGCGTTCTGCTGCCAGTCCCGCTTGATGTTCACCGCGCCCCGCATCGTGACCGCGCGGGCGTCGCGCCGCACGACGGGGATGCTGCGGGCCAGGTGCCGCTGGAGGCGCCGGACATCGGACATGTCGAAGCGTGCGTCCATCAGGAGCGGTCCTCTCCGTAGATGCGCCACGCGGTGGCGTCGCCGCTGTACTGCGCCCCGGTCACGTACAGGACCAGGCCGGGCATCCGCGGGTCCTCGGAGCCGGTGACCTTGATCTCGTCTCCGGGGACGACGCGGGCGCCGTCGGGCAGGGGGGTGTCCCAGGGCAGGGCCACCTCGTACTCGCGCAGGGTGATGTCCCGCTCCCCGGCCTGCTGCTCCTCGCCGGTGGTCTGCGTGGGCCGCACGCGGGCGGGTCCGGTGTAGAAGACGGTGGGGGGTCCCGGGATGGTGGTGCCGGTGTCCCGGTCGAAGACAGGCTGTCCGGGCCGGTAGAGCTGTATCTGGTCGCTCATCAGGTCCTGGTGGGCGGCCCGGCCGCGGGCGAGGAAAGCTGCCAGGTCCCTCATGAGGTGACACCCCAGGTGCTGACACCGAAGGCGGCCCGGATGGTGTCCTGCTCGCCTTGCAGCAGGGACGCGCGGGCGTCGGCGAGGGTCTCGGAGTAGTCGGCGATCGAGCGCTGCCGGATCAAGTCCGGGTTGTTCAGCACCCGTTTGACGGCGTCGCAGGTGACGGACACGGCCACCTGGTAGGCGACGTCTTCCAGGTCGAGACCGTGCGAGTAGGTCACCGTCACGGGGCCGTCCCAGGTGGCGCCGTCCAGCCGGGTGAGGCGTTCGCCGCCGTCCCACACCCAGTCGGTGGACGCCAGATCGGTGACCGCGGTGACATCCCGGACGGGCCGCTGCGGCAGCTTCAGCACGCACGTCCCTGAGCCGCGCAGCGTCACGGTGTCGTTGTCGACTCGGCTGATCTGCTGGTACCCGGCCGTCATCCTGATCAGGTGGGATGCGTCGGCCAGCAGGCGGGGAGCCTGGGACTGTTCCGCGGTGGTCAGCTCCCGACCCATACGGCCCGCGAGGTCCTCGACCGTGGCGAACGGCCCCAGGACCATGTCAGCCCCCGTACTTCTTGATCAGCTCCGCCTTGGTCATCTTCTCGACCTGGGCGTGCACCTCGGGGTCGTTGTCGACCACGCTGGTGATGACCCACTGCCGCCACTCGGCGACCGGCGCCGACTGCGCGGGCGCAGGGGTGTCCGGTCCGGCGTCGCCCCCTTCGGCCCAGTCCGGGACGGACTCGGCGGGCGGGGCGGTGGGCTGGAGACCCCCGCCGGGCAGGCCCGGGGCGTACACCTCGGGGCCGTGCGGGTTGGCCTGACCGGCGTTCACCGGAGCCCGGAAGTCGCCCGGCCGCGGGTCGACCGCCGCGTCCCGCACGGGGGCGCCGACCACCGTGGTGGTCACCTCGCGGGGGTCGGGCGCCTGGGGCTGCTGGCGCTCGGGCGGTTCGTCGTCGATGCCGTACCCGGCGCTGCGGCAGTAGGCGATGATCGCCTCGTCGTCGGTTTCGGCGACGCCCTGGTTGAAGTGCAGGGTCCCGGGGCCCTGGCCGCTGTAGCCGGGGACCGGTGTGGTGATGCGTGCCATGAGTCAGGTCTCCGATCAGCGCACGAGGATGTTGCGGAAGACCGCCGCGCTCTTGGTGGCCTTCAGGACGACGGCCGCCGGGCCCAGCTCCACCTCGCCGGTCTTGACCGCACCGGCGGTGGAGAAGTCCGGCATCCACGTCTGCACCAGCGGCGAGCCCGCCATGGACACGGCGTGGAAGCCGTCCAGGCCGAACCGGACGGCGTAGATGTCGGTGTAGTTGCCCGCGACGGTCGCCACGGTCTTGGACGTGGTGGGGATGACCAGGCTGTTGCTGCCCGCCTTCGCGCCGAGGTCGACGAGGGGGATGCCCCGGTAGGTCTCGACCTGGGAGCCGAAGTCGGCGCTGGTGGCCCGGTCGTAATAGCCCGCGCGGCGGGCCAGGGACCGGATCCGCGCGATGGAGTCGATGTTGCCGAGGATCGCGTCCGGGGTGCCGTCCAGCAGCGCCAGCCAGGCGTCCAGGTCGTCCAGGGCATCGTTGGCCTTGCCGAGGTCGGCGCCGATCGTAGCGCCGCGCCAGTCGGTGGAGATGGCCGCCCCGTACTCGGTGCTGGACGCGGTCAGGCTCTTGGACAGCCCGTCGAAGCCGTCGGCGTCCACGGCGGTGTCACCGTTGACCACGGCGTCGTTGAACTTGGCGTTCGTCGCCTTGATCTTCTGCTGCATCTGGAGGGTGGTCTCCGCGGCGGCGGCCACCCGGTTCAGCACGCGGTCGATCTGGAAGCTGCCGCCGAGCGGCTTCAGGTCGACGGTGAAGCGCTGCTTGGTGACCTCGGCCGGGGTGTACTCGGTGTTGAGCGCGCGGAACGCGGCGTCAGCCTGCGTGATCAGGCGGGTGTAGCCGTAGGTGAGCGTCGCACCGGCACCGGCCTGGTTCACGACGTCGTCGAAGGTGAGGGCCTGCATGAGGAAGTTGTTCTTGGCGAACTCGTCGATCACCATCGTGTCGATGTCGTCCGTCGCGGACAGCTTCGCCTGCGCGAGCGTCACGGGCATGGGGTGCTCCTGGGGTTATGAGCCGGTCTTCCCGGCCAGGCGGTTGGCGACCGCCTCACCGAGACTGGCCGCCTTCTTCGTGGTCTTGCGGGCGCCGCTGTCGGCGTCACCCTGGAACCGCCGACCGGCGCCCTTCGCGGGCACGGCCAGGTAGGGCTCGTCCTCAAGCAGTTCGTCGATCAGTTCGGTGATGGCCGCCTTGTCGGGGCGGCCCTTGTCGTCCTCGCCGATGTCGGCCAGCTGGTCGTGCAGCAGACGCGCGGCGAGCTGCGGGTTGGCCAGACGGCCGGAGGCTTGGGCGATGGCAGCGGCCTCGACCCGCTCCGCCCACACCTCGGCGCGGGCCTCGGCGCGGGCCTGCTCGCGGATGGCGTCCGCGTCATCGCCCTGCCCGTCGTCCGTGCTGCCGCCCTTCCCGGAGCCGCCACTGGACGCCGCACCGGATCCGGCCTGACGCAGTTGCGCCTTGAGCTGGCGGTTCTCCCGGCGCAGGGCGCGCAGGGCCTTCTTGCCCTTCTCCCCGAGGTCACCATCGGCGTCGTCGCCCTGGTCGTCGCCGTCGCGGTCGTCGTCCCGGTCGTCGTCGCCGTCCTGGTCGTCCCCACCGTCTGCGTCGCCGCCGCCCTGGTCGCCGTCCCCGCCACCGTCTCCGCCGTCGGCGTAGCAGGTGAACGGGTCGGCGTAGGGGTGTGCCCAGGCAGAGGCGCCCAGGGCAGCGGCCAGGGTGCGGGTACGGACAGACGTGAGCATCGCGCTCTCCATGAGGTCGGCACACGGCATCGCGCCGCGCGCATCAGGTCAGGTAACCGAAGCGCCGCAGCATGGACAGCGCCTCATCCCGGCTCGCCGCGAGCCGGAAAATCTCCTCAGGCATCAGCCGCGCCGTGCGCAGCCGGAACCCGGCACCGGAGGACGGCACGAGGCCGCGGTCAATCGCACGGCGGCGCTCCAGCCGGTAGAAGTAGCCGCGACGGGTAGTGCCCTCGCTAGTAGTCCGCACCCGGCGCCCGGAGACCGTCATAGTCCTCATGCCGCGCCGCGCGTTGACGATCTGCTCCATGTCGCCGCCCTCGCGGATCGCCCGCGCACCAGCAGCGCCGAAGACGCGATCCTGCTCGGCCCGGCTCAGGCTGTTGAAGTAGGCCCGGGGGGTGATGAACCCAGAGGCCCCGCCTCCCGGCCGGGTCGTCGGCGTGAACCGGTCTGCTCCAACGCGGCCCTGGTGCCGGGCGATCAGCGTGGTCGGCAGGTGGATGCAGTCGCACCGCGGATGCCGCTGGAAGCCCTTGTTCCAGCCGAACTCCTTGCCCGCCAAGATGACGCACCGACCGCACGCGGGCGGCTGGACGACCCGGACGTACCCCTGGATCGTGCGCCGCCCCGCCATCGCCACCTGCGCCGCACCACGGCCCGCATCAGCCACCTGGGTCCTGGTGATCCTCAGCGCCGACGCCAGCGACCCGTGGAAGGCGTCCGTAGGGGCCTGCCCGGCCGCTATCCGCACCTTCCAGTCGATGACCGGCTGATACAGCAAGGAGAGCAGCGGACGGCCATCCGAGGCGATCCCCGAGAGCGCGCGCGGGCGCACACGCCCGGCCGCAGCCGGATCGGCGCCCTCGGCAGCTACGACAGCGTCCACGTAAGGGTCGGCCAGCGCGGCGGCGGCGAGCTGGGCCTCTGTGACCGCGGCCACCAGGTGCGGGGCCACGTCCTGCCACGACCGGGAGATGTCTTCGCGGTCGATCTGCCGCCACACCTGCCGTACCCGATCCGCCGCCCGCCGCGCGACCGCCTGCTGGCGGGCGTAGTGGTCCAGGGCCAGTTCCTGCACATCGGAGGCGATCACGCGACCGCCCCCGCCTCCCGGTCCTCGGCCCCGACGTCGTCCAGGCCGTCGCCGAAGTCGTCGCCCTCCGGCGTCTTGAAGGCGAGCGCGCGAGCCGCCCGGTCCGCGTCCTGCTCCAGCATCCGCTCCATGCGGTCGATCTGCGTGGGCGTGTACCCGGCGTCCTCCATGAGCTGCCGCCATGGCACCCCGAGCGCCTTTCTCTTCAGCACCGCGTCGATGTGCTGCGCCTCGGTGCGGTACTCCACGTCCCGCCAGATCGTCTCAGCGAGCGGGTTGTTGCCCCGCTTGTCGTCGCCCTTGACCAGGAAGGCGAGGCGGAGCACCTCTTCCCAGTCCTCGCCCAGGAACATCGTCTTGTCCCGGCACTTAGAGGCCAGGCCAGCCTCGGAGGCGGTCAGGGCGTCCGCGGCGACGTTCTCGACCTTGCCCATGAAGTACGTGGGCGGGGTGCGGGAGATCGCGCTGATGTGCTCGGTCAGCATGGTGATCCCGGCGACGAAGTTCCGCAGGTCGGCCGCCTCGAAGTTCCCGAACTTCGCCTGGGGGTTGGACGCCCGGAGCATCTTGCTGACCGACAGCCGCCACAGCTCCGGGTCGTCGATCTCCTGCCCGGTCAGCGGGTCCTTCGGCAGGTCGATGCCCGTACCCCATCGGGCAGGGAAGGCGCCCTCCTCGGCGGCCACCATCATGTCGGCGATCAGCTTGTTCGTGGCGTCCTGCAACGGGATGACCGCCTGGTGCTCAGGCGTGGGGTCATCCACCAGGCGGGGCCGGTTGCGCAGCTCCACCATCGGGACCCGCTTCAGCGGATTGTCGATGCGCTGCTGCTCAGGGTCGTCGCCACGCGGCTCCCACTGAGTGGCCAGACCCGGCGGCAGGATCAGACCCGACTGGACCGGCGACCCGGCCGCGACCAGGGAGCCGGAGCGGCGCCACTTCCAGATCTCATCCGGCAGGTACAGCGTGGCGTAGGTGAAGCCGTCCTCGCCGTCGAACCGCTTCAGCGCCGCGACCCGCCGCCTCCGTGAGCCCGGCTCGTAGGCGACGATGCACTGCGTGGCGTCCTCCACCGTGATGTGCGGCTCGGGCACGTCCGCCTCGGGGTCGTCCACCCAGACCAGCACGAAGGCGCGGGACTTGACCATGGCCTCGGTGTGGGCGACGCGAGCCCACGCATCCAGGCTGTTGGCCTGCCAGATCTTCTGCGCCTCCCGGTCCGCTGGCACCAGGTCCTCGTCGCCGGTTCCGAAGCGGAACCCGACCGGTGTCAGACGTTCAGCCGGGGCCGAACAGACCACCTCGCACCAGTTGTCGGCGAAGTCGGCGAACAGGCCGCCGAACGCCAGTTTGAACCGCTCGGACGCCCACGCGAGGTTGTGGCGCCCGCCGAAGAAGTCGTTCCACACCCGGATCGACTTCTGGCGGCCGTCCAGCTTCTGCTCCAGGACCCGGGTGATACGCAGAGCCTCCTGCGCGCTCACAGGCACGATGAACCTCCTGTCAGTACGCGGAGAAGGAAGTGCTGGCAGCGGTCGCTTCCAGCTTCAGGACGTCCGCGCGGGCCTCCACGGCGAGCGCGGCGGTCACCGCGCTGTCGATCTTCCGGTCCTGGGACGGCTTCGTGATGGCAATGCCCGACGGGCGCCGCTCCGGCTTGGCGTTGCCGACGTGCTCCGCCATCGTCGCGTTGCCGTCGTGCGTCAACTCCCCAGCCAGCACGCTCGTCTTCAGCCGGTCCAGGGCCGGGCACATACGGGTCGCGACCCGGGTCTCGAAGACCAGGAACGTCTCCTCGCCGAACTCGGCCGCCCAGTCGTCGCACTCATCCCGCCAGTCCGGCGGATCTCCGTAGGCCCGCTCGACCTTGTACGTGGCGAACACGTGGCTCATCCCGGCCCGGACCTCCGCGCGCGGCACCCGCCAGGCGTCAGGATCGCCGTCGTCCCACTTCGTCCAGATCATCGGACGGCCGTCCGGGAACGTCGGGGTGAACACGTAGCCGTCCGACAGACGGCAGCAGGTGATTGCCGTGCAGTCGTCGTGATCAGACCCGTCGAATCCGACCGTGACCCGCTCCCCCGGCAGCACCTCCTGCGGCAGCTCGCACCGCTCCCACAGATGCCTGGACAGCCACGTCTCCGACAGGGAGACCGGCAGGTTCAGGAAGTACCGGCGGAACTTCGCCCGGTCCTGGGTCGGCTTGTGCGCGAGCGTGACCATGCGGTCCAGGTCCATGTGCGCCGCGAACGGGCCATACGCCTGCATCAGCCCGCGCTTCAGCTCGCCCGGGTCCTCGTAGGCGGCGTCCTCCAGCAGCCGCTCCGGCGCCTGCACGTGATCGAACAGGAGCCGCGGGGCCTTGCCAGCCTTGAAGTTGCGGTGCGTGCGCTCGGCGATGGAGTCCTCGCCGATCGCGTACATGGTGGACGTCTGGAGGAACCACGGCTCGGCGGCCTTGCGCTTCATGGTGTTCCGCTCGACCGTCTCGTACATGTCGCGCAGCTCGGGGAGCACGTACAGGTGCGTCTCGTCCGCGACGGAGAACGACTCCTTGCCGCCGTCCTTCGCCGCCGAGCTGGCCGTCGACGGCCGGATCTCGCCGCCATCCGGCAGGAAAACGCGGGTGCTGGACTGCCAGTCGTTGCCGATGTCGATGCCCGGATAGTCCTCGGCGATCCGCTCCGAGTGGCTGAGCATGTAGGTGACGTTGGCGTAGGTGTTCCCGGCCTGGGTCTCCTCCGTCGCCAGGCAGCGGATGAACGGGTACGTCACCGGGCGGCCAACCGGCTCGCCCGGCTCGTACTCGTAGCCCCAGTCCGAGACCTCTCCGGCCTCGGCCCAGTGGTCGAAGCGGACCGGCGCCAGCGCCTCGGCGCAGACCAGCATCCCAGCGATCTCGCTCTTGGCCCGCCCCTTGGCCCGGGACAGCATCGCCTCGTCGAACCGGCGCCGCCCCTGCGCGTCGATCGCGTAGCAGCAGACGATGAAGTGCAGCATCTCGGCGTCGAGGAGGATCTCCTGGCCCTGCACGTCGCCGGGACCGTGGATCAGGTAGTACTCGATCCAGTCCGCCAGGGCGTAGCCGAGGGATCGGCGGACGCCCGGACGCCTCATTCGTCACCGACCGCCCGGAACCGCTGACGCGGGTCGAGGCCACCCCGGCGGGCCGCGGCCCGCTCGGCAGCACGCTCAGAGCCCTTGCCGACCTCGGGGTGCCCGAGGGACCAGCGCAGCCGCATACGGTCCGCCGGGGTGCCGCCGATCGCGGCCTCGTTCAGCCGGATCTCGCTGAGCAGCTCCTTGCTGGGCTCCTTGAAGTACTTCTCCACCAGCTCGGCGAGCATGTGCAGCCGCTGCCAGTCCGTGGCCAGGAACGTCGCCGCCTGCGGCGAGCGCCTCCACGTCTCGTACCAGCTGAGGGTGCGGGTGTCGTAGTCGTGGCCGCCCGGCAGGTCCGGGGACGGGCCGGTGTAGCCGTCGGCGGGCAGCACGGTCCCCGGGACCGGGTCCGCGTTCTTGCGCCGACGGTTCGGGGACGGCACGGGGCCGACTCCAGCCATGGGGTCCTCCTGAGCGCCGTCGCGGCGCGTCCAGCCCGGCCATCGCGGCACAGGCAGTGGTCACAGCAGGTGATCAGCGGGGCCCGCGCGGGACCCGCCAGACCCGTACTCACCGCGAGTCACCTCCCCGGCGGTCCCCAAAAGATCATGATCTTGGGGTCCCCCCCGGGGTGATCATGGCGCAGAGTAACCATCGGGTTGATCTTGACCGTCGCGATCAAGGTCAGGGAGCGGGACTCGCAGGGGGGTGGAACGCTTGATCGTCCAGACCTGATCCGAACGCCCCGGATCCATCTGCAGCTTGCCGTCGGCGGCGCGCTGGAACTGCCGGTACACGATCACGGTGCGCTGGCCGGTCTGCTCGATGGTCATGCCCGGCGTGGCTGCCACGTCATGCGGCTCGATGCCGTTGGCCGTGGCCCACTGCACCAGCGTCTCGCGGTGCTGTTCGATGTCCTTGGCCGTGATCGTCGCGAGTACGCGTGTCTTGGTCACTGGTTCCACCCTCCGGGCTGGTGCTTGGCGGTCTCGCTGGAGTGGCAGGGCCCGCACAGGCCGCGTCCGTGGGCTGGGTCGTCGGGGTCCAGGCCGCGCTGGGCCAGCTCGCGTCTGCTCAGCGGCCAGTGGTCGGCGTGGCGTGAGGGCTGGCCGCAGGGCTGACCGTGGCCGTGGCTGGTCTGGGTGCACACGCAGGTCGGGTTGCGGGCGAGGACGCCTGGCCGGAAGCGCTGTTCGTGCTGCTGTCCGTAGCCGCGCTGGCGTGCGCTGCCTCGCTGCTGTTCGGCGGCCTGGCGGTGGGCCGGGCACCGGCCGGTGGGGGTGAGCTGGGGGCATCCGGGGACGGAGCACACGGTGAGGGCTCGGCGTCTGGCCACGGCCACCTCCGGTCTGTAGCGTTGCCCGCTTCGGGGGTGGTGACGATGAGGCAGAAGCTGGACGCTTCGCTCGGCATCGTGGTGTCGGGCCTGGTCGTGCTGATCGGCTCGCGACTGCTTACGTGGTGGCCCGGGGTGATCGCGGGCGCCGCGATGATCCTGGGGGCCTTGGCCTTGGTCGCGGTCAGGCGGAGGTCCTGACGGCGGCGCGGGCAGGCTTCCTCCCTGCGCGCTGACGGCTGCTACCCGTCCTCCGCGCCGCTGTGGTTCTGGCACGACGAAGCCCCCGGGGTTGGTCACCGGGGGCTTCGTCGTGAGCTATGTGGGGCCCGTGTGCGGGCACAGTTGTACACCGGGATCGTCACACAGTCTCTGACCTGCGGTCAAGCGACCTGCCGTTCGCGGCGTTTGGCGGCGATGGCGGCGACGTCGCGGGCGGCGTAGTGCGGGTGCCGTTCGGTGCCCCCGGCGCGGGCCAGCTGTCCGCGGTAGACGAGGTTGCGGAGGGCGCCGGGGGTGATGCCGAGGGCGTGCGCGGCCTGGCGGGTGGTGAGGTAGCCGGGCGGGGCGGTGCGGTCGTCCATGATGACCATGATGCGGCAGGGAGGGAGGCTGCGTAGGGGAGGTGCGGGTGCCTGTTTCCCGTTTCCCGCGTGCTCCCTCCCTCGTCTTCCTCGCCTCCCTTCGTCCGTGTTTCCGCAGGTGGTGCCGAGGGAGGTGCCGGGGGGAGGCGCCTGGGGAGAACTCCCTTGATCATGGCCGCCTCCCTGTCGGTCAGCTCGCGTCCAGTTCGTCGTCGTAGCGGTCGGCGAGGGCGTCGAGGATGCGCTGTCGGCTGACGTGCTGGCGTCCGCCGTCGGTCTTGTACTCGCCGTGCCCTGCCTCGTCGAGGACGCGGCGCAGGTGCCCGAAGGACCAGTCGCCGTACTCGCGGTCGTTGAGGTCGGCCAGGCCGCGCAGGACGTCCTGGGTGCGCATCCTGGGCGCCTGGCCGAGGACGGTGAGGATGTCGGCGAGCGGATCGGGCGGCGTGAACGCGTGCTCGTCCTGCTGGTCCTCGCCGCCCTGGAGCAGTGCCAGGGCGCGCTCGACGACCGGGGTGACCTCGTCGATGCCCTTGTCCGGGTCGCGGGCGATGTAGTGGGAGCGGATGACCTCGAACGGCTTGTTGGTGAAGCCGACGGTGACGGCTGTGCCGACGTCCTCGCCGGGGATCAGGGTGGTCGCGGTGATACCGGCCTTGTGCCGCCCGGAGCCGAGGAGTCCGTCGTTGGCGACGTGGTCTCCGACGGCGAAGGCGACGCGGTGGCTGGTGTTGCGGGTGACGTCGCGCGGGAGGCTGTCGGCGGTCGGGGAGACGGTGACCCAGACCAGGGTGATGGCGACCTTGCGGGCCTTCTTCATGACCTTGATGGCCAGCTCGGCGGCCTCTTTGCCGTACTCCTTGTGCATGAACAGCTCGTGGCACTCGTCGAAGACGACGACCTTGGGCCGCATCCGGGGTTCTTTCAGCGCGAGTTCGCGGGTGACCTTGGTGGCGTCGCCGCCGAGGTCTTCCAGCAGCTTGCCGCGGGCGGTGACCTCGTCGCGCAGGTCGCGCAGGGCGACCAGGGCGGCCTTGATGTCCTCGTCGTCGTCGCCCTTGACCAGCGTCTTCAGGCGGGGCCTGAGCGGGTCGAAGTCGACGTTGTAGGCCATGCAGTAGACCTCGCCGATGACCAGGGGGTCGAGGAGCGCGCCGAGGAGGAGGGAGACGACGATGGATGTCTTGCCGGAGCCCATGATGCCGCCGACCATCCAGTTGGAGGCCATGAGCTTGCCGATGATGCTGTCGCCGCGCTGGGAGACGGCGACGGGCACGCCCTTGAAGTAGTCGGTGGTGCCCTCGGTGAGCAGGGGCCAGGGCGGTACGGCGCCGGAGAGGGAGCCCTGGTCGGCGACCCACAGGTCAAGGACGCCGGGCTGTTTGGGGGGTTCGGTGGGCCAGACCTCGACGGGCTTGCGCAGCAGGTTATGTGCCAGGACAGGCTTCTTGGCGCTGACCATCTCGACGGTGACGCCCATGGGGAGCTGGAGCTGGGTGTGCCAGCCGTTCCCGGCCCGGGTGGTGGGGGAGACCCAGCGTGGCTGCCAGCCGTCCTTGATGGCCTTGTTCAGCGGGGCGATGCCGAGGTTGCCGAGCGCCTTGAGGATGGCGTTCTCGTCGGGGACGACGTCGCGCTGTTCGGGGTCGCCGGGCAGGGCCCAGGCGGGGGCGGTCTGCCGGTGGCGGCCGACGGCCCAGACTCCGGCAAGGGCGATCCACGGCAGGGCGGTCAGCAGGGGGTTCCAGATGACGCCCGCGATGAACGCGGCCCAGGCGACGAAGGAGACCGTCGCGGCGAGCGGGGTGACGATGTCGTGGACGTCCTGGCGGGCCCAGGCCAGCATGATGCCGATCATCAGCAGGGCGCCGGTCCCGGCGGCGGCGCCCATGAGGAGGGCCTTGGGGGCGTTGATGGCCAGTTGGAGGAGTTCCATGCGGCGGCGGTGGCGGGACTGGCGGAAGATGTAGGCCCGCTGTTCCCAGTCGCGGGCGATGTCTTCCTGTCCGGCGGCTTCGGCGGCGCGCATCATCCGCTCGTGCCGGGCGGTGGTGCGGGCGTCCCACGCTCGCCGGGTCAGGACGCGGGTGCCGCCGACGATGTAGGAGCCGTGGCGGACGACGGCCCGGTATCCGGTGTTGGTGCGTACCTCGACGATGATCCGGCGCAGGTGGTCGGTGCGGATGCGGCGGCGCGGACGCGCGGAGGACGCCGGTTCGGGCGTGGCGTCCTGGGCGTCCTTGGGTGCGTCCTTGTGGAGGTGGACGGTGGTGTCCGTCATGCTGGCGGTCCTGTCTCCCTGCGGGGGGATATGGGGCCCGGGGACGGCGACAGCTGGCCGGTAGGACGCCGTCCCCGGGGTGGGGCTACTGGTAGCGGCGCAGTGCCGCCTCGATGCGGCGTGCGGCCCGCTCGTGCTCGTGCAGCTGCTGGCGGGCGGCGGCCCGGTCCTTGCCGGTGGCGGCCCGCATCTGCGCCTTCGCGGTGGCCGCGTTGGTGCGGGCCTGCTCCAGCTGCTGCCGGAGTGCGGCGGCCTCGGCCTGGCCGCGGGCGGCGGCCCTCTCTTCGATCCGTTCGGCCTCCCGCTTCACGCGGTCGCTGATGGTGTCCTCGTTGCGGTCGCCGCGCATGGACTGGCGGGCGGCCTTGCCGACGAGGACGGCCAGGCGGAGCTTCTCGGCGCGGGTGTAGGACGACTTGGGCACGGGGTGTCCCTTCTCTGGTCGTGGCTGGTCAGCGGCGGGGGTAGCCGTGTCCGGTGGGCGGGTAGGGGCGGGTGGCCTTGTCGCTCATGAGGCCGTCCATCACGACATCCGCGAACGCCGAGTCGTCGGTCTCGAACGCGGTGTCGGCGGCGTCGAGGAGCGCGCGGGTGCGGGCGTCGTCGTGGGACGCGGTCTCGTTGCGGCGGAAGACGCCCATGTCAGCGCCCTTTCTTCTGCATGTCGCGCCACAGGTCCCGCAGGACCAGGACGACGATCGCGGCGGTGCCGCCGAGGACGGCCAGGGCGAGGGACGCGAACGCGATCCCGACGCCGCCGACGCAGACGGCGCAGGCGATGCCGAGCCACTGTGCGGCGCTCCGGCCGCGCGGCGCCTGGTGCTGGCACACGTGGGGCGGGGCCTGCTGCTGGGCGATCTGCTGCGCGGCGAGGACGGCGGCGATCAGCCGGGCCGTCTCCGTGTTCTGGGCCGCTTCGGCGGCGGCCTGCTGCGCCTTGTCGAGGGCGTCGCTCACCGCACCCACCCCCGCCAGGTCGGCAGGTAGGGGCGGGCGGCGGCGCCGAGGACGAACGCGACCAGGACCGGCTCGCCGAGCAGCGTGGTGGTGGCGGTGGCGGTGAGCGACAGCGCGGTGGGCCACAGCAGCAGGACACCGAGGACGATGCCGAACAGGAGGGCCTTCATACCGGCACCACCGACCCGGAGATGGTGGGCAGTTGGTCGGGGTGGAACAGGTTGCGTCCGGAGGTGTCCTTGGAGTGGACGGGGATGCGTCCTGCGGCGACCCAGTTGCGGACGGTCGAGGGGGTGATGCCGTAGTGCTGGGCGACGTCCTTGGCGGTCATCAGCGGCGGCTCCGGGGGCGGTCCGTCCTCGGTGTCCTCGCCGGTGCCGGGCTCCAGCTCCCGCGTCCTGTCGGTGTCCTGGCCGTCCTCGCGTTCGAGGGTGACGGTGGGCCGGGGCCGGGCGACCAGGGGCAGCAGGCGGACCCCGGCGGGCACCACCTCGGGCACGGCCGGACGCTCCGGGACGGCCCGGGACGCGGGCGCGTCCTCGGTGTCCGGGGCGTCCTGGCGGGTGTCCGGCGGGGACGCCGCGAGGTGCAGCAGGTGCCCGACGACGGCCGGGGGCACCAGTGAGGTGACCGCGATGAGGCCGGGCTGGTTGGCGACCATGTGCCCGGTGTCGATGAGGTGAGAGACGACCTGGGCGGCCATGGCGAGGCCGAGGGCGAGGCACGCGCCGATGATGGCGGACCAGCGTCCTCGGTCGCCGGGGCGGCGGGTGGAGGCGACTGCGGCGGCGATGCCCGCGTAGGCGGACAGCACGACTGGCATCCCGTAGGTGAAGGGGTCGTTCCATCCGGCGTTGCGGGCGAGGTGGTACTCGCCGGGCGCGCACATGAGGAGGGCGACGCCGAGGACGATGGGCCGTCCTCCGGCGGTCAGGCCGCGCACCCACAGCGGGGCCGCCGTGCGGCGGGCGGGCGCGGGGGCGGGGCGGCGGAACCAGCGGGCGAGGATCTGACGGACGCGGCTCACCGGCCCCCACCTCCGTACCGGGCGGGGTCGCAGATGACGCAGACGTGTTCGGTGCCGCCGTCGCGGCAGTTGTCGATGCAGCGGCGGCACCAGGGGGTGCTGGCGTAGCGGTCGTGGCCGTCGTGGCGGGTGTCGGTGGGGTCGAACGGCTTGTGGCAGCGTCCGCACTGGTTCTTCGCCTGCTCGGCCGCCTCGGTCTCCTCCTGGGCGAGCTGCTGGCGCAGGTAGTCGAGGTTCCAGCCGAGGTTTCCCGCCGGGTCTTCGATGAGCGCCTCGCCGACGACCACGCGCGCGGTCGCCGCGCGGGCGAGGATCCGCTGGTCGTAGTTGGGGGTGTCGAAGGGGAGGGTGAGCGCGTCGACGACGACGGCCAGGAGCGCGCGGAGGTCGTGGATCTCGGTGGACGCGGTGGGCTTGCGGGTCACTGGCCCTCACCCCGCAGTCGCTCGCACTCGGCGGCGAGGGCGTCGAGGCGGTTGAGGTGGCGGCGGACCCCGTCGGTGAAGGCACGGACGTCGTCCGGGTCGAGTTCGACGGTGCCGCTGCCCAGCTCGATGGCGACCAGGGGGTGGATCTCGCTGTGGGGGGCCTGGGTGAGCCACGCGGTGAGGTAGTGGAAGGTGCCGCGGTCGGTGGTGAGCGCGCCCGTGATCTCGGGTCCGTTGTGGGTGATGTCGGTCTTGAAGGAGGCCTTGCGGTGGGGGTCGGTGCACCAGGCGGGCTCGGCGACCTCGAGCTGCTTGGTGACGAGGATGGTGAGAGTCACCGTCCGGGGCTCGATGCTCACCGGCGCTCACCCCGCTCGTGGGCGAGGAACGCGGCGACGGTCGGGAAGTGGGCGTCGACGGAGCGGCGTACGGCCTCCCGCTCGGCGTGCGCCGGGTCGGCGCCGACCGCGCGCACGAGGATGCGCAGGGCCTCGGCGAGGGCGCCGTGGGCCTGGGCGTAGGCGTAGATGTCGTAGCCGGACGGGTTGCCGTAGGCGGCGAGCATGCGCTGGGCGACGTCGACGGTGAGGTTGCTCGACTCGCGCAGCTGGTCGCGGATCCGGTCGGCGGCGGCCCCGTACAGGGGCTCGCGCGGGGTGATCTGCGCGCTTTCGGGCGCGCTAAGGTGCTGCTGGTCCATGACGAGGTCCGATCTCGTTCGTGGGCTGGAGGGTCGGGCGGTGCGATCGCCCCGGGTGCGCCAACACCTGGGAGCTGCTGTCCGGCCCTCGCTGTCTATTCGGTTGTGGTGGCGTCCGGGTTGGTCGCCTTGCGTTTGCGCTCGTCTCGCTTGAGCGCCTGGTCGATGGCCTGCCAGCTGCGCCCGAGGTCGCGGGCGACGTTGGCAACCGAGCCGAGTTCCGCTACGCCTTCGCGTAGGGCCTCGGCCCGTCTGGAGGCGGATTCGGAGGCGAGTTGGTTGAGCTGCGCCAACAGCTGTTCCTCGTCGCGGACCCGGTTCCGCCAGGGCTTCGGTTCCATCACCCCGACTCTATCCAATAGGGGTGTTGGACGCAACGACGTCACCTCGTACGTGCGGGACGCGGGGCGCCGGGAAGTCCCGCACGGCGGAACGCTGTGTCGATGAGCCGCTGAGCGGCCGCCAGGTGCCGAGCGCACAGAAGGACCTCCGCGGTGGGGTCTACGGCTTCGCCGGTGCACTGCGTCTCGTACGCCTTGAGGTACCTGCACGTCACGATGCGGTCGGCCATGTCGCCTCCTTGGGCGTGTCGTCGCTCGCCCACTGGCCGGAAGCCAGGGTGAGCCACGTGGTGGGTGGGTAGTGGGTGCCGCACCAGGCGCACGCCACCTTCGAGGTTCCTGCCGGAACGCTCAGGAGAGCCCCGCAGGTGCTCCCGTCCGGCAGCAGGGCCGGGCACGGCCCGATCCTGAGCGCGGGCTCGGGCGGGTCGACGATGCGCAGGACAGTGCGCTCGAGGTCACGGACTTCCTCCGCGAAGGCGCCCGCCGGCGGCCAGCTCGAGGCGACCCACAACAGGTTGTCGCTCAGGCCGCGTACGGCGCGGGCGATGCGGTCCTCGGTGCTCCCGCGCGGGCGGGGCGGGGGCCATCCGAGGTCGGCATGCAGGGCCGTACGCCAGTCCTCGAGGACGCCGCACATGCCGCCGGGGCCGCGCAGGACGAGCACCGGCTCGGCGACCGGCAGACCGGCCTCCGCGGAGTGCGTACGGCCCAGCTGGGTACGGCGGCCGGACGGGTGCAGGAACAGCGCGAGCGTCCGGTACAGCGCGGTCATGCGAGCGAGGCGCTCCCCCGTGGCGCGGGCGCAGCTGCCGCAGAGGAAGTGCCCGGCCCGGTCGCCGTGCAGCTCACGCTCACACAGGCCGCAGGCGGTCACGATGCCTCTTCCAGTTGGGCCAGGGCCTGAAGGGAGGCTTCTCGGCGGCGCTCGATCTCCTCCGGGGACTCCAGGCGGGCCGGGCCCCCGCTCGCCACGCGGACGCGGGCGGCGTGAGGGCGGCGTAGCTCCTTCACCCGTCGGGAGTCATCGCCGAGCAGACCGGTCTTGCACGGCCTCCCGACCGCCGCGTGGCACTGAGGGCAGTCAACGCCGAGCGGTCCCGGACGCCGAACCTTGGCCACGGGCTCCCCGTTCGCCGTCCCGTTGGAATCGTCCAGGAGATGAAGCGCACCTTCGAGGGCGGGTACGACGCTGGGGTGCGGACCTCCCTCGAGGGCCGGGCCGCTGGAAGGCCCCAGCACCTTGCCGGAGGCGAGCGCGGCAAGCTGGGCGCGGTACCGGGTGAGGTACGCGGGGTCACCGTCGCGGTCGTCAGCGGGCGGCTCGTACACGAAGTGCGCGGTCCGCTCGGCACGGATCTGCCGCCGGTGAGTGCGTACGTCGTGGGGCTGGATCCACAGCCGCTGTCCCGGCTCCCTCGGAGGGGTGCCGTAGAACCGGTCGACTGCCGTGAAGCAGTCCTCATCAAGGGGCAGATCTTGGAGCGCGTTCGCCCAGGCCTGCGCGGCGACCAGGGACGGCTTGCGGTTGTCGAAGGCGGCACAGCGGGCCAGCAGGTCGGCTGCTTCGGCTGGGGTCATGACGTCTTCTCCTGGGCTTCTTGGGCTCGGAGCTGTGCGGTGAGCGCGGCGTGCCCGGCGAAGTTCGCGTCACTGCCGCGGAGCGCCTGGTGGCCGGTAGCTCCCTCGCCCCCGCCGGGCAGCGCCAGCAGAAGGGCGCCCTGCACGGGCTCGCCGCTGGTGGCCGTCTTGCGGATGTCGGAGAGTGCGATCTGGAGACAGCCGCCGGTGACAGGCTTGCTGGTCTCCCCGAGGCGTACGAGGGCCTGCCACAGCTCATCGGGGTCGAGACCGTTGCGCAGGGCGTCCTCGATGGCGTCGAGGACGTTGCGGCGGCGCTGGGCGGTACGGCTGCCGTACTGGTCCCACCAGGCGGTGAGCATCTGTTCGCCCACGGCCTCATCGGCCCGCGACCACGGAGCCGTCTCCCGTGCACCCGCACCCGCGTGGGGCTGGGGCTGGGGATCGGGGCAGGGGACGGGGGAAGGGGCAGGGGAAACGCGCGCGGGCGCGCGCGTAGAGGCTTCCGCACGGGGTTCGGCAGGGGTATCGGAGGGGGTTCGGGAGGGGGTTCCCGAAGGGGTTCCCGAAGGAGGTTCGGGTGCCCTTACGGGAGAGTTCGGCTCGGGGTGTCCGAAGGACTTGCGCAGGGTGCTGATGTGCTCGGCGACTTGCGCGCGGATCGACGGCCCATCGACGCCTCGAGACTTGGCCGGTTCGTCGCTCAGGTCGCCGAGGGGGATACGGTCCATCTCCACCAGGAGCGCCTGGCGGAGCTTCCTGGACTCGATCTCCAGGGCGCCGCTCACCGCGGCCCCCATGACCTTCGGCATCCGCCATACGCCGTCGTTGCGTACGAACGACCTGATCAGCAGCTCCTCGGTATCCTCGTCGAGGACGACGAAGCGGGCTGCCTCCAGGGCGTGCAGCTGCTCCTCGATGGCGGTGGCCGTGAGCCCGTGGGCCTTGCGGGACCACCTGCGCAGGGTCAGTGGCAGCAGACCGGCGTGGTTGAGGTTGGGCTGGGAGATCAGGAACAGGTACAGCCGCTGAGCCTCCGGGGCGAGGGCGATGAAGTCCGCGTCTTCCCAGATGCTGCTGAGGATCCGACCGTGGCCGCGGGCCATGACGAGCCGCCTTTCACTCGTGGTGCCGGTGGGGTACCGCGCTGCTGTTCGGACATCAGTTCGACCCCGGGGGTTGGCTGGTCTCAGCGAGCGGCAGCGTCGCCTGCTGCTGTCCGCCGAGCCGGTCACGGAGGACGGCGAGCCCTCGAGCCGTGACACGCACCTGGGAGGACAGGGCGGGCTCACCGGTATGCGGGTGGGTGTACGGCCGGGGGCGGCAGACGAGACGGCCAGCCTCGACCTGCTTCTGGTACGGCTGGCCCTTGCGGTCGACCCAGCCCAGCTCACGCATGCGCTGAAGGAGCCGGTTCTGTCCGATCTGAAGCCTGGGGTCTCGGCTGAGGATCTGTGCGGCCTCACGCAGGGAGTAGTCGCCCTCGGCGGTCGCGAGCGTCTCCCACGCGGCCGCGGCAGGCTCCAGTTCGGCGGCGCGTGCTTCGGCGGCCTCCCTCGCCTCAACTTCCGAGGCGTACGCGCGTAGCGCTTCCGGCAGGCTCTGCGGTACCGCCGCCGTGTACGAGCCCGTCCGCCGGATCGCGGGCAGTACCTCGTGCGTGAGCCAGCGACGGAAAGCCTTCACGCGCGGTGAGCGGGAGATCAGCATGAGGGCGTAGATGCCTGGCTCGGAGACGAGGATCATCTGCTGGGCTCCGCCAGGGGTGTCCACGGGCGCGGACACCCTTTCGTCTTCGTCGAGCTGGGCCAGGGCGTCGCGGTACTTACTGATGCCCACGACGTCGCAGGCGTCCTTGCCGACGAACCAGGGCTCGCCCTGGACGAGCACGGACCGTACGGGTTGGCCGGTCTCGGGGAAGCGGAAGAGCTGCGGCAGGGCCGGGCGGCCCGGGAGGTCCCGGGCCGCCACGGTGTCGTCGTGCTTGGTCACGAGCGCTGCCCGTCCTGCGTGGTTCCCGCGGCCACGGCAGCCGCCGAGGGCGCGGCGGGGCGCGTGCGGGCGTGGTCGCTGAGGAGCCGCAGCACCTGTCCGGGGTCGACCTCGCACTCCTGGTCGCCGTCGGCGAGCCACAGCTCGTTGCCGTTGCGCCATTCCAGGCGGCACTGGCGGCCGTCGACGATCTCGTACAGGAGCAGTTCGCGCTCGTGCGCGGTGGGAGGCGCGCTGTTCATCAAGGTTGGCGACGCCGTTGTCGCCATGGCAATCTCGGGCATGAGGACGTCTTTCCGGGCGGCGTCGGGGTGGCAGCCTCGACGCCGCTCTTTCACTGGTGGGAACTGGTGGTGACAGGGGCGTTCTCAGATGGCGCCGGGCTGGCAGGCCCGGCGCCATCACCGTTCGGGTCGATCCCGAGTTCGCGGAGGAGATCCGCGCGATTGACCCTGTACGTGCGGCCGTCCCTTCGGACGGGGACGGGGTATTCGCCCCGTTTGGCGAGCTCGAAGCCCTTGGTGCGGCCCATGCGTAGGGCGCGGTTCGACGTCTCCAGGTCGACTGCGACAGGGAGGGCGAGCAGCTCGTGGAGCTGCATGCCGCGTGCTGCGGGCCTCTCGGTGGGAGTTGCGGTCATGAGTCCATCTCTCGTTCGACTGGCGCTGATCCTGACAGTGCGTGCTGTCTCATGCCACCGAGTGTCAGTCTGTTACGGCCTGAACTTCTGGGGTCATTTTGGATCGGTGGGTCGAGGGTACACCTGTCGAACCGGGTGTCAACCCGGAAACCGCCTGATACCTTCAGTTCATGACGAACTATGACGGTCGCTCCGAGGGCGTCGACGTCACTGAGGCCCGCGTGGCCAGCGAGCTGATCGCGCACTCAGCGGAGCTCGAAGCGGACGCCGAGCTCAACCGTCGCTATGGGCCGCCAGCGGAGCATCCACTCAACGAGGTGGACGGTGAATCCCTGGCGAGCTATAACCTGCGGCGGATCCGAAAAGAACTGAATGTGTCACAGCAGCAGATCGCCGATCGAATCGCGGAAGTCGGTGAGATCAAGTTGTCGCAGACACAAATCGCGAAGATCGAGAGAGGTGAGCGGCCGTGGCGAGTGAATGAAATGTTCGCCATCGCCGAGGCGCTCGGGGTAGATCACACTGAGCTGTTCACAGGCCAGGCGGCGACAAATGATCCGCACATGCTTGTTCTGGCAGCTCGGCTCAAGCTCAAGCGAGCGCGGACGCTGGAGTACGACGCTCAGGAAAGGTGGAGGGACGCGGCGTACCACCGATTCGAGTGTGAAGAGTCCTTCGTGCGGGTCGCGGCTGCCTACGCAATTGAGGACGCCGAAGTTCTGAATGTGCTGAGAGCGCGGTGGTTTCAGCAGCGTCGAGTTGAGGCGGCGGAAAGCGGACTGCTAACCGGAGGCAAGAGCAGCGATCAGCAAGACGAAATGCAGAACGAGGCATCCGCATTTGCCAGGGAAGAGTGGGAGCGGTATCGGAGAGAAGCTGAGCAGCAGTCTTCCAAGAGCGATGCTGATCTCCCTCTCGAGTCTGATCGGGAGGAGTAACTATGCCTGCCTCCCGTCGGGCTGGCAGCGTCTCGAAGCGGTGTGAGTGCCGTGACGCCAACGGGAAGCGTCTCGGCTCGAAGTGCCCTGACCTCTCGAGGCGCAACCACGGTGCGCACCAGGTCCGCCAGGAACTTCCCGCCGCAGCCGACGGTACGCGACGCACCTTTCGGCGCACCGGCTACACCAGAGTGGGGGACGCACAGAGCGACCTCGACAAGGTGCGCGCCATCCTCGACCTGTGTGGCGACGACACGGACGCGCAGGAGCGCGTCGGCGCCTTCCTCCAGGAGCTGGGCAAGACCCGCGGCGAGATCCCCGAGCCGACCGAGGTCTCCCGCAAGCTCGGCGTCGGCGTCGACCTGAGCGGCAAGACCCTGGTCGCGGACTGGCTGGACGCCTGGCTCGCGGCGAAGAAGACCCGGCCGACGACAACGAACGGGTACGCCTCACACGTCCGCGTGCACCTGAAGCCGCGGATCGGACACCTGCGCCTCGACCGGCTGAACGTCGGCCACCTCGTGGAGATGTTCGACGGCATCCTCGACGACGCCGAGGTCATCGCCGCCGAGAACGCCGAGCGGCGGGCGCAGGAAGCGCGCTGCACGCGCGGCAGACCGGGCGCGCCGAAGGCGGCCGAGCGGGCGAAACTGGCTGAGGAGCGGGCGAAGCTCGCCGAGATGAAGCCGTACCGGCGGGTGACCGGCCCGCAGTCCCTGCACGCGATCCGCCGGACCCTCCGCACGGCGCTGAACGCGGCGATCGCCCGGCAGATGATCACGTTCAACCCGGCGGCGCACGTGGAGCTGGAGGGCGGTCAGCGGCCGAAGCCGATCCTGTGGACCGACGGCCACGTACGGCGCTGGCGGAAGACAGGGGAGAAGCCGGGCCCGGTCATGGTGTGGACCCCCCAGCAGTTCGGCCAGTTCCTGGACCAGGCCGAGGCTGACGGCGAGCGCCTGTACGCGCTGTTCTACCTGATGGGCTTCCGGGGCCTGCGCCGTGGTGAGGCCGTCGGGCAGGCATGGACGGACGTTCACCTCGACGAGGGGCTCATCACTGTGTCCACCGAGCTGGTCGTTGATGGTTGGACGGTCATCGAGACGGAGCCGAAGACCGCGGGGAGCGCGGCCACCATCGCGCTCGACACGGCCACCGCGCAGGTCCTGCGAGAGCACCGCACACGGCAGCTGAAGGAGAAGCTGAAGGCTGGCCGGAAGTGGGCCGACACGGGCAAGGTCTTCACGACGGAGACGGGGGAGTGGCTGCACCCTGACCTGGTGTCGAAGGCGTTCCGCCGGATCGCCGAGGCGGCTGAGCTGCCGCCCATCAACCTCCGCGACTTGCGGCACATCGCGGCGACCCTGATCCACGCGGGCGGGGGCGACCTGCACGCGATCAAGGAGACGCTGCGGCACGGCACGATCAAGCTCGCGTCGGACACGTACACCTCGCTGCTGCCGGAGGTGGACCGGGAGATCGCGGAGAAGGCTGCGGCGGTGGTGCCGAGGGCCTGGCGCGCGGGGGGCGCGGGTGCGGGCGAGTAGCGTACGGCTGGACAGCGAGAGGGCCTCGTCACCGCAGGTGGCGGGGCCCTTCTGCTCGCCCCGTGCTCGCCCGAACGTCTCGGAAGTCGCCGGAAGTATCCGGT
The DNA here is from genome assembly GCF_040635175.1 of Streptomyces sp. NPDC006997. Classification (NCBI taxonomy): domain Bacteria; kingdom Bacillati; phylum Actinomycetota; class Actinomycetes; order Kitasatosporales; family Streptomycetaceae; genus Streptomyces; species Streptomyces sp. NPDC006997. The sequence goes on along the minus strand of NZ_JBEYHH010000060.1, from coordinate 164 downwards.
ACTCGACGGCATCTAGGGTGGCGGCGACCGGTGATCACATGCCTTACGACCTGCTCTTTCCGTCCCTCTCCGGCAGAGGGCGGTACTCGCCGGAAGTGGCTGGTCTGAGGGGTTCGAAGACTTTTAATCCATTGGTTGTGGGTTCGAGTCCCACAGGGCCTACC
>NZ_JBEYHH010000059.1:0-24642 GCF_040635175.1 Streptomyces sp. NPDC006997 | reverse complement strand
ACCGCACCCCGCGCCATGGCCACCATCCGCAACCTCGCCATCGGCACCCTGAAGATCCTCGGAGCCGACAACATCGCCAAAACCACCCGCGCCATCCGCCACGAGCCCGAACGATCACTCGCCATCCTGGGCATCACCAACAACCCGGACACTCACGGAACTTGATCAAGCCCTGCCACCTCGACCCACCCCAGAAGGTCGCTACCTCCGGCCAACCCAGAACAGATTTGGCACACATGAGAAGGGGAAGCGCCACAAAGACGTGAGAACTGTCGAGGGCGGTTTCCCTAGGACAGACAGCTACATGCAGACGTTTCCGCAGGTCACAGCCCCGTCCAGGGAAAACTCCTAAAGCGGGTGTCGCAGGTTCGAATCCTGCCGGGGGTACCAGGAGGACGACATCTGACGTGTACGCCCCGGCTGGGTGACCGGCCGGGGCGTCCTTCGGGACGAGCGGGACCGGCGCCGCCTTCAGCGCGCGCGGCGCCGGGCGGCGGTCCTGGCGACGCTGGGGCAGGACTGCGTTCCGGTTCCGTGGGAGGTCGCCGTATGAGCACGAGCACGTCGCGTCTGCGCAGTCTCGGCCTCGACCCGGCCACCGGCAAGGAGGCCCTGGCGGTCACGCGCCCCGGCGGCCTTCTTGAGGAGCTGGCCGACGCGCACGCGCTGAAGGCCGCCGCCGTCCTGGTGACGGTCGTCGGCGCGGTGCTGGAGGTGGGGAAGGCGTCGGACGCCGAGCTCGCCGCCTTCGTCACGCCGTTGCACGCCGCGCTCGAAGAATGCGTCGGCATCATGGCGGCCGACAGGGAGTGACGGCATAGAGGTATTCCACCTTGAGGCCGGTGGCGCCCCGAGGGTTCGTCCCTGGGCGCCATCGACCCGCATCCGCCGCTGCTCCTTGACCTCAGGTCCGTATCCGGTCGTCGCCCTCCACGCCACGACCAGCAGGGACGACGCCGCATCCCGATCCGCCACGGGCGAGCTGCGTGCCGTCGAGGACATGGCAACGCAGGCGGTCTCCGAGTGACGTGCAGGTGGGAATACGACCCCAGCGAGGCGTGCGTCACCGGCGGAGTCAGTCACGGTGCGACTGCTCGTACGAGGAGCGTTCCGATGTGCCCGGGATGCGGGGCATCGAGTGTCCGGGCGTCGGCTGCGCGGAACCCAGCCCGAGAGAGCAGGCGCTCCCATACCGCCGGGCGCTAGCTGTAGCGGTAGGTGAACATCGCCTTTCCGGCGAAGCCTCCCTTGTACATGCCCTGCGGCCCGTACGCGCCGGGGATGGCCGGGGGCTGGGAGAAGAAGATGACGCCACCGGGCTTGAGCCTCTGTCGGACGAGGGGGAGGAGACGGCCCGGGTCGGTGAACCAGACGGCTCCGAAGATCGAGTAGATCGCGTCGTACAGCTCCTCGTGCTCGCTCAGATACTCCAGGACCTCGGAGCACACGAACTCCGCGCCGGTGCCGGCCCACTTCGTGGTGGTCTTCCTGACCATGACGGGAGACAGGTCGACGCCCCGAGCGGTGATGCCGCGTTCAGCGAGGTAGGCGAGGGCGCGGCCGGTGCCGCAGCCGATCTCCAGGGCGGAACGCGGGTTACCCAGTAGCTCTGGCCCGGGTCCGTGACCGGCGTACTGGGTCCAGCAGAAGCTCGGCTCCGCATCGTCCTTGAAGGCGGAAGCGGCGTAGGTGTCCCACAGCTCCGTCTCGGCGGCGATGTCGTGTTGTGCGGGCAAGGCGATTCCTCTTCGCAAGGGTCGGCCCCTGTCCTCCCAGGGGCCGAGGACAGGGGCCAGGGTAGGGGCCGTTCAGTGGCTGTCGGGGACCTTGTTGTCACACGGCGAGCAGTCCGTGCCGTCGATCGCCCACAGCTCCTCGTCGACGTCGAAGCCGATGGACTTCAGGAAGTCCGCCGTGCGCAGGCACAGGCCGTCGCGCCGACGCTCGATGAACGGGGCGTGGTGCTTGTAGCGGCCCTCGTTGTACACCTCGCAGAGGGCCCACCACACCGGTGTGTCGAGGATGAGCTGGTGGTGTTGATGGCCGCCATGGAAGTTGCGCGAAGTTGTTTGACTACCCGGCGAGGTTGCGCAAGGTTGCTGATACGAGTGAACGGCACCCCCACCGGAAGACGCCGACCTCGGGGAGGCTTGGGAGATCAGTCCCCCAGCAGAGGGACGTGATCATGGCCCGACGACTGCGTTTCAACGGCACGGGCAGCGGCGTCAACGGGTGTCCGTCCCTTCACGAAGACCTCGACACGGGCGACGTCATCGTGCACGGCCCGGCCCTCACCGAGGCTGACGACGTCGCCCAGCTCAAGCACCTGAACGAGGGGGAGGTGCCGATCGTGGTGCCACGGGAACTGCTGGTCGACTTCGCGCCCGCGGAGGTCACTCGCGTGCCGCACATCATCGGGCTGGATGATTTCGACCGGCTCTTCACTCAGTTCGAGCACACGGCTTGGCGCCTGGAGAGCCGCCGACGGTACGCGTCCGACGAACACACGGACCCATACGCGCCGTTCACCCGTGGAGAGCCCGTCAACTGGGCGGGCATCGACGCTGAGTGGTGTGCCGAGCGTCGCGAGCAGACCGGGCTCGGCAAGCGGTTCGAACGTGTCCGCATCGTCGACAACCCACCGACGGCCGGCCAGCTCTATCTGCTCGACAACGCGCGCCGCAACAGCGCCGTCGGCGAGAACTGGCACGCCGAGTTGTGGATCGACGACGAAGCCGGCGTGGACACCTACCTGCGCACCTGGAAGACGCTCCGGGAGTCCGCGGTGTACGGCGCCGACGCGCATCACCTCATCAGTGCAGCACGACGGACGTTGCGCTCACGTTGAAGCCGATGTCCAGCGAATGCTCGTGCGCCTGCCGGGCCTTGTCGAGGTCGAGGTCGATGCCGTTCTTCTGCTCGCCCAGGCGCTGGCGGTGGACTGGGGGCCCGCTACTCGACTGGCCGAGGACCAGCACTCTTGTAGTACCGAGCCCGCGCCTCCCTCACTGCGGCAAGCGCGCCACCCTCTCCCACCCCGTCGACGTTGAGCGGCGGTCCCAACCGAGAGATCAACTCCCCCTCCAACGAGAGCGGATCGGGGTGCTCGACCCACGTAAGCGCGAGGTGCTCGTGCATCCACGCGGTGAGCCGCTCCTCGTCCTCCGGGACGAGGACGACCCGGTCGGTCCACACCGTCCGGTAGCCCTCCGAGGGCATGAGCAGCCCGGCCAGCGTGCGGCGCAGCGTGGAACTGCCAGAGAGCCTCAGATGGTTCGAAGTGATCCGGCTCCGCAGCCGGGTGGCCTTGCCGAGATACAGCAGTCGGTACCCAGGGGTTGCCGAGTTGGCTGGCCCGGGAAACGGCGGGAGTACGCTCGGCGGCGCCCACCAGGCGTACAGGCCCGCGGCCCGCGGCAGCGCGACCGCCGCCTCGGACAGCAACCGCGGTGCGGTGAACAGGGCTTCGGTGGTCCGCAGCACGGCCGTTTGCTCCGACATGGTCGCAGGATAGAGCCATGGGCAGAGGGCTCTCCTCGAAACCTGCGAGTCCGCTCCGCCGAGGTGATGCGTACGCGCACGCGAAAGTCGAGCGGTGCTCATGGTTTCGCGAGACGCGACCCTACGTACCCCTTGTGTTGAGTTGGATACCGGGAGTGTGCTTGGCGTACGCGGTCGCGGTCCAGCACCTCGCGCCGCACCCACGGGCCGTGCCCATCCTGCGGGACGTGCTCGATCGGCCGGCGAAGGACGTCGCGGAGATCCTCGGGAACTCCGTCAACTCCGTGAACAGCGCGTTGCAGCGGGCCCGCACCGAGATGCGCGAGCACCTGCCCGCCGAGCGGCAGGACTGGACCGGCGGCGAGCCGGACCCGGGGACACGCGAACTGGGTGCGCCGCTACACCGACGCCAGCGTGGCCACCGACATCCCGGCGCTGGCCTCGATGTGGTGGGACGACGTCCGGTGCTCGATGCCGCCCACGCCGGACCTGCCCGTCGGCCGCGACGCGGTGGTGAAGGACTGGGTCGAGGGGGGAGTTCGAGGGCATGAAGAGCCTGCGCGGCGTCCCCACCTCCGTGAACCGGCAGCCCGCCGTCGCCTACTACCTCCGGCTGCAGGGGGACGGCGCGTACCTGCCCCTGACGGTCGACGTCCTGCGCGTCAGCGGCGGGGTGATCACCGAGCCCGTCACGTTCCAGGCCGCCCGGTTCCGGCAGCTGGGGCTGCCGGAACGCCTGGTGGGGGAGGCGCAGCGGGCATCGTGTGGGGTGTGACCTTTGTCGCGGCAGCCGTATCCCGGTGCGTTCGGTGCCGTGTCGCGCGCTGACGGCTGCGGTCGGCGGTGCGGCGTCCGTCAGGGGAGGTCATGGGCGCGGGGCGGGAGTGCACGACAGGAAACGCCGCGCCCCGGACGAGCAATATCTGTGTCCGCGGCATCAGAAATAGGGTGCGGGGCGTGGCGAGTATTCCCCGAATGTTCGACCAGCAGCGAATTTGCGAGCGCGCAGGAACGATCGCACCGTGCTACTGTCGATCTCAGTTGCAGGTGTGGTTGCCAGAAGGTTCATTTCCTACGGGGTAATCATCACGGCGACACGGAGTTCGCACAGGGCGAATTCCCGATCCCGCCTCCGAAGGAGAAATGACATGGCTACCGGCACCGTGAAGTGGTTCAACGCGGAAAAGGGCTTCGGCTTCATCGAGCAGGACGGCGGCGGCGCCGACGTCTTCGCGCACTACTCGAACATCGCCGCCCAGGGCTTCCGCGAGCTGCAGGAAGGCCAGAAGGTGTCCTTCGACGTCGCGCAGGGCCAGAAGGGCCCGACGGCCGAGAACATCGTTCCCGCCTGACACCTGCGCTGACGCGTACTGCATAGCTGGGGCCCGCACCTCTGGGGTGCGGGCCCCAGCTACCTGCTTTTCAGGGGGCGTGGCCGGAGTCCGCACTCCGCGAGCCGACCGGTGAGGTATTTCCCGTCGGCTCGCCCCGCCCCCCGTTGACACACCACCCCGATTGACACGCCACCCCTTTGGCTCGTCTCGAAATTCTCTGCGCCGCTCATCTGCTGCGGGAATTCCTTGTCGCGTGCCCCCTCAAGGAAGGTTTCCCCATGCAGCGTGCCCGCACGTACCGCACCTCCCGCCCGTCCCGCCCGAATGACCGTTTCGGAGGACGCGCCGGCCAGGGCGAGTTCGCGCCGCCGAAGACGGTCACGCCCGCGCTGCCCGCCGTCGAGTCGTTCGCCGAACTCGCCATGCCCGCGCGGCTGCTGGCCACGCTCGGCCACGAGGGCGTGACCGTACCGTTCCCGATCCAGGCGGCGACCCTGCCGAACTCGCTGGCCGGTCGTGACGTACTCGGCCGTGGTCGCACCGGCTCGGGCAAGACGCTCGCCTTCGGTCTCGCCGTACTGGCCCGTACCGCGGGGCGGCGGGCCGAACCGCGGCAGCCGCTCGCGCTCGTCCTCGTGCCCACCCGCGAGCTGGCCCAGCAGGTCACCGACGCGCTCACCCCGTACGCCCGCTCCGTCAGCCTGCGGCTGACCACCGTCGTCGGCGGGGTGTCCCTCGGCAGGCAGGCCAGCGCGCTGCGCGCCGGGGCCGAGGTGGTCGTGGCCACGCCGGGGCGGCTCAAGGACCTCATCGACCGGGGCGACTGCCGTCTGGCCGACGTCGGCACCACGGTCCTCGACGAGGCCGACCAGATGGCCGACATGGGGTTCATGCCGCAGGTCACCGCCCTGCTCGACCAGGTACGGCCCGACGGGCAGCGGATGCTCTTCTCCGCCACCCTGGACCGCAACGTCGACCTGCTGGTCCGGCGCTACCTGACGGACCCGGTCGTCCACTCCGTCGACCCGTCGGCGGGCGCGGTCACCACGATGGAGCACCACGTCCTCCACGTGTACGACGCGGACAAGCACCAGACGACCACCGAGATCGCGGCGCGGGACGGTCGGGTGATCATGTTCCTCGACACCAAGCACGCGGTGGACCGGCTGACCAAGCACCTGCTGAGCAGCGGTGTCCGCGCCGCGGCCCTGCACGGCGGGAAGTCCCAGCCGCAGCGCACCCGCACCCTGGCCCACTTCAAGAGCGGGCATGTGACGGTCCTGGTGGCGACCAACGTCGCGGCGCGCGGGATCCACGTCGACAACCTCGACCTGGTCGTCAACGTGGACCCGCCGACCGATCACAAGGACTACCTGCACCGCGGCGGCCGTACGGCCCGTGCGGGCGAGTCCGGCAGCGTCGTCACCCTGGTGACCCCCGACCAGCGGCGCGGCATGAGCCGTCTGATGAGCACGGCGGGCATCACCCCGCAGATCGCGCGGGTGCGCTCGGGCGAGGCGGAGCTGAGCCGCATCACGGGCGCCCAGGCCCCGTCCGGTGTGCCGGTCGTCATCACCACCGGGCCGGAGGTGGAACGTCCCCGCGGCGGGTCCTCGTCGTCCCGGAACCGTCGGGGCCGCAGGAGCTACAGCGGCCGGGTCCAGGCCACCGGTGAGGCGGCGCGCCGCGGGGCGCGGCGGGGGTCCGGCGTCGGCTCGGCCGCCTAGGACCGTGGCGACCACCAGCCCGTCCCTTTCCCGGCAGGAGGCAGTCATGACGACCACCCAGGCACGGCACCCGGCAGCGGATCGCCCGCCGTGGCCCGTGGCGGACGACGGCAGGCAGGACACGTCCGGACCCCGGATCCGTGACGACATGACGGTGGAGGTGGCGCTGTCCCTCATGGCGGGGGCCCGTGTCGACCATCTCGTCCTGTGCGACGGGGACGACCAGAGCACCGGCCTGGTCACCCTGGCCCGGCTCACCGTGCTCCGCGGCAGCCCCATCTACACGGACCGGGTCCGCCTACGGGACGTGCTCGCTCCTTCGGCTCGTTCCCGTTCGGGTTCTCCCGCTTCCTCCCCCTCCCCGTCCCCCTCTCCCCTGTGAGGCGTCATGCGCTGTGTCATCGCCCGGTTCCCGTTCGAGCTGACCAAGAGCGGGGTGCTGGCCTCGATGAAGGGCGTCACTCCCGAGGTCGTCGTGGGTGAGTCCGTGACCATCGGGCGCCGCCGGTATCCGGTCAAGCAGGTGGGCCAGACCATCACCCGCCAGGACCGCCGCGACTTCAGCAGCGGCGAGGTCGTCCGGGCCATGACCCGCCTCGGGTTCACCTGCCACGACCATCCCGACGCCCTGCCGGTGAGTGTCCCCACTCCGGAGGCGTGACCACGGGCGGGAAACCGCCGTCCAAGAACAGACGAGGGCCCTGCCGACGCGCGTCGGCAGGGCCCTCGTCGTCGTGTCGGGGAACTGAGATTCACGGACGCCAAAATCTCCTCTTGCCAGAGTAGACATTGGCTTCTGGCACGGCTAACGTTTCTCTTGTCAGAACGGTCTAGTGAGACCCGGCAGACACGAACTGGCGGGTAGAAGTACGCAAGTCGGTCGCAAGAAGGACACGAGCAAGAACGGAGGAGCAGACGCCATCAGGATCGCCCGACCGGGGAAGCTCTCCCGGTACGGGTACCGCAAGACCCCGGAATGGATGGTGGTCCCCGGTCACGCAGCCGCGATCCCCGCACCCCCGCTCGTACAGGGCCGGTTAGCGGAAACAGAAGGTCGGCAGAGCATGAGGGCCGACAGATGGTGTTTCATTTCCTTCGGGGCCTTGGTGCCGTACGGCATCAGGGCCCCTCGACGCGTTGCACAACGAGGTGACATGGCAGCAGATACCCCACTCAGCGATCGTCTGGAAGACGACGACTACCCCGCGTACACCATGGGCCGGGCCGCCGAGATGCTCGGGACCACCCCTGGCTTCCTCCGCGCCATCGGCGAGGCCCGTCTCATCACTCCGCTGCGTTCGGAGGGTGGACACCGCCGGTACTCCCGCTACCAGCTGCGGATCGCCGCTCGCGCCCGCGAGCTCGTCGACCGGGGAACCCCGATCGAGGCGGCGTGCCGCATCATCATCCTTGAGGACCAGCTTGAGGAAGCCCAGCGCATCAACGCCGAGTACCGTCGTGCCGCGAGCGAGGCGCTGGAGAGTTCCGGACCCGGGTCGGGCTGACCACCTGACGCGGACCCGTACCCGCACCCGCACCTTCCGCGAGGCGGCCACGTCGTCGGCCCCGCCCGCGGTCGCGCACCCGAATCCGTCGACCGGGCCGGTTCGGAGGTCTGCCCCTCCCGAACCGGCCCTTCGCCGTGCCCACGGCGGTGCCGCGTCGCCGGGCGACGCCATCTGCTCCTCGTCGAAGTGCCGGGTCGCCTCCTCCCCCACCGCGTCCGGCACCGGATCGCTCCGGTGGGCGATCCTGGTCGCGTACTCCGGCTCCCGACGGCGAGGACAGGTCCGGGGTCGCCACCCGTGCATGACTCCTCACGGGCGGCGGCAGCCCGTCACGCCCGCGGTGCCCGCGGCGCCTTCGCCGCGCGCAGGCTCTCCCGCAGGTGGTCCTCGTCCTCCTGGCTGAGCGAGGTCTGCACGAGCTGCCCGCCGTACGGCGCGAGCTGCGGTACGACCTTGTCGGCGGCGGCCTGCTTGACCAGCACGAACAGCGCCGCCGCGCCGGGGCGGAGGTGCTGGCTGAGGTCCTTCATGAACTGGTCGTTGATGCCGGTGTCGGTCATCGCGCCGCCCGCCGCCCCGGCCGCCGCGCCGACGGCCGCGCCGAGCAGCGGGGCGAGGAACAGCATCCCGATCAGCCCGCCCCACACGGCGCCGCCCGCGGTGCCGACGGCGGTGTGGTTGACGGCCTGGTGCAACTTGATCCTGCCGTCGTCGCGCCGTTCGACGACCACCGCGTCCTCCAACTCGACGAGGTGCTCCCTGCTCAGCTCGAACAGCTTGTCGCGGACCTGGTCCGCGGTGGCGAGATCGTCGTAGGCGATGACGAAGAGGTTGCTCATGGGGCCGTCTCCCTGTCCCGGTTCGGCACGTTCTGCACCCGACCTTAGGGAGCGGTGCCGGGCACCGCATCTCCAGGCGGGGACGGGGAGACGGCCCTCACGGCCGTCAGCCCGCGGCGCAGGTGGTGCCGTTCACCGCGAACGTCGTCGGGGTGCCGTTCGCCGTGGTCCTGGTGCCGGTGAAGCCCAGCTGGACCGATCCGCCCGCCGGGATCGTCGCCGCGTAGGACGCGGGCGTGACCGTCACCGACTGGCCGGTCTGGGCCGGGGTGCCGCCCCACATGTTGGTGATGGTCTGGGCGTTCGGGAAGGCGAAGGTGAGGGTCCAGCCGCTGAGCGCGGCCGTGCCGGTGTTGCGGACGACCAGGTCGGCCTGGAAGCCGCCCGGCCACTCACCCACCACCCGGTAGGCGACGGCGCACGACGCCCCGGGGGTGGTGTCCCGGTCGGTGGTGACGGTCACCGTGGCGGAGCGGGGCGAGCGGTTGCCCGCGGCGTCCCGGGCGTAGACGGCCAGGGTGTAGGAGGTGGCCGGGGTCAGGCCGGTGAGGGTGACCGAGGTCGAGGTGGCGGAGGCCAGGGGGGTCTCCGAGCCGGAGCCGACGCGGACCACGTCGTAACCGGTCACGGCAACGTTGTCGGTGGCCGCGGGCCAGGTCAGGGTGGCCGAGGTGGCCGTCACCGCGGAGGCCGCCGGGGTGCCGGGGGCGGTGGGGGCCTGGGTGTCACCGGGGTTGCCGGTGCCGTACACCGTGGCCTCCTGCGACGTCTGCGCGATGCCGTTGGCGCCGTGGAAGATGCGCTCGCCCCAGCTGCTCAGGCGGCTCGGGTCGAAGTCGATGGCGAGGTCCAGGACCGGGTCGGTGTTGCCGCTCCAGGACCAGGCGAGGTAGCCGAGGTCGAGCTGCTCGGCGGTGGCCATCATGGTGTCCTCGTCGGGGTCGCCCCACTGGTCGGCCGGTCCGCCGAACTCGCCGATGAGGAGGGGCAGCCGGGCGGCGACGAAGGCGTTCAGGTAGTCGGTGATCTCCTGCGCGGTGTCGTACACGCTGTACATGTGGATGGAGAAGATCAGGTTGCCGGTCGGGTCGGCGTCGTAGACGGTCTGGGCGTTGGCGCGCATGACGCCCTGCCAGTCCTGGCCCCAGTTGGGCGCGTCGACCATGATCGTGTGCTGGAGACCGGCGGCGCGCAGCTTCTGCACGGCGGCGACGGTCGGGTCGGTCCAGCCCTCCGGGGCGGTGTTGCCCCAGGGCTCGTTGCCGATGTTGACGATGACGTAGTCCTCCTCACCGGCGAGGACGTCCTTGAGGCTGATCCAGTAGTCGGCGGCGTGGTCCAGGGTCCCGGCGGCGCTGTCCTCGCCGTAGCCGGTGGTGTCGTGGACCTCCAGGACGCAGATCAGCCGGTTGGCCTTGCAGTCGGCGACGACGGCGGCCACGTCGGCGGCGCTGTTGCGGCTCCAGCGGTAGCCGTCGCTGAGGACGACGCGGACGGTGTTGGCGCCGAGCGCCTTCACGTCGGCGAGGGACTGGGTCTCGCCCGGGTACCAGGTGTGGGCGTGGTTGACGCCGCGCATCACGAAGTCGTTGCCGTTGCCTTCGAGCAGGCGGCCGTTGGAGATGTGCAGGCCGGTCGCCGCCTGGGTCCGGGGAGGTTCGGCGGCCTGGGCGGTGGGGGCGAGGGCCCCGACGAACAGGGCGAGCAGCGCGGTGAGCGCCGTCAGCAGCGTCGCCGGGAGCGGGCGGAGGCGGGGGTGGTGGGGGCGGTCGGGGCGGTGAAGGTGGTGGGGCGTGCCTGGGGTCGTGCTCCTTCGGGTTCTCACAGCGGCTCCAGTGAGGGAGGGGGCGGGGACAGCCGTGCGTTCGGTGATTCGATCCGAGCAGCTCATGGGAGCGCTCCCATGAAGCCACCGTGCCAGGAACACGTCAACCCTTCCGGTGACACTTTCGACGGGCCCTGCGATGTGTGGGGTGTGGGAATCATGAGCACCCTTGGTGCAGTTGATGCAGAAGTGATGTCTCCCCCGACGCGGAGTCAGCAGACCCCGCGGAACCCGCAGACCCCTTGGAGGTCCCGAGTGCGGCCGTTCACCCTCCAGTACGCCTCTCCCGGCGCGGCGACGGACACGGCCCTGACCGGGAGCGCCACGCCGTACCGGTTCGACGCGGCCCGGCAGCTGAACGTCCTGCCCGACGGCCGTCCCGCGGTCAGCGACACCGCGCTGCTGCTGGCGGCCGGGACGACGGTGTCCACCGCCGGGTCCCAGAGCCACTTCGACGACTGAGACCCCGTCACCCGGACCATGACCGTACTGATCCTCACGTCCGACGAGGACGTGACCGCCGACATGGTGGTGGCCCAGCTGCACACGGTGGGCACCCCCGTGCTGCGCCTCGACCCGGCCGACCTGCCGGGCAGGGCCGCGCTCTCCGTCGAGTACCGCGACGGCGACGTCCACGGGCACCTGTCGGTCCACGGCCGCACGGTGTGCCTGGACGCCCTGCGCTCCGTGTGGATGCGCCGCCCCGGCGAACCCGCCGCGCACGCGGCGCACGCGTCCCCCTGGCTGACCGCCGAGACCCGGCAGGCGCTCTTCGGGATGCTGCACTCCTCCCCGGCCCGCTGGATGAACCATCCGCGCAGCGCCGAACAGGCGCGGCTGAAGCCGTGGCAGTTGCGCGTCGCCCACCACAGCGGCTTCGCCGTGCCGCCGACCGTGTTCACCACCACCCCGCGGCTGGCCCGCGAGTTCGCCGAGGAGCACCGCAGGGTGGTGGTGAAGGCCGCCTCGGGCCCGCCGCGCGGTGGACCCGGGCCCGCGCTGGTGCTGCCGACCACCCTCATCGGCCCCGACGCCGACTTCACCGCCGTCGCGGCCGGTCCGGCGCTGCTCCAGCGGTACATACCCAAGCGCGCCGACATCCGGCTGACCTGCGTCGGCAGCGGCCTCTTCGCCGCCCGCAAGACCGCCGAACCCGACCAGATCGACGGCCGCTACGGCGACACCGGGCACCTCTGGGAACCGGTCGCCGTGCCGGAGCGCGTCGGCGCGTCGGTACGGGAGTACGTCACCCGCGCCCACCTCGCCTACGCCGCCTTCGACTTCGCCGAGGACCTGGACGGGGTGTGGTGGTTCCTGGAGTGCAACCAGGGGGGCCAGTTCGGGTTCGTGGAGCTGGAGAGCGGGCTGCCGATCTCGGCGGCGGTGGCCCGCTGGCTGGCGGAGGAGGCGCCCCGGGGACCCGTCGGGTAGCGGATGAGGACGCGGGCTCACGGGATCGCCGGGCCGCCGGGCCGCCCACCACCCTGTCGACCTGTCCCGGCTCATCGGCGCCGCGAAGACCGACCCCCGGCGCCCGGCAGGGCCACGTCACCTGCCAGGCGGGCACCAACCTCACCGAGGCGGCCCTCGTCCCACTCCGCCGCCTGGACCGGGCCTGCGCGGGCGGCGGCTCCTTCGGCACCCCCGCCGTCGCCGCCCACGCCAAGGGGCAGCGCCAGCTCGGCTGCACCGGCGCCGAGGCCGATGCCGACGCCGACGGCATCCCCGGCAAGACCACCCTCAGCGCGCTCGGGGACCGCACGGGACTCTTCACCGCCGTCGCCTGAGACGGCACCCGGGTCCGGTCACCCCCGAGCCGCTCACCGGCGCGTCGGGCGGCACGGTTAGCATCCGCCCATGACGACGAACACCGACGGCAACGCAGCATCCGTACTCGACACCGAGATAGGCGCCTTGCAGGGCGGTTCGGCGGACCTGGGGCAGTACGCCGGGCAGGCCGTGCTCATCGTGAACGTGGCCTCCAAGTGCGGGCTGACCCCGCAGTACGAGGGCCTGGAGCGGCTGCACGAGCGGTACGCCGGGCGGGGCCTCACCGTCCTCGGCGTGCCGTGCAACCAGTTCATGGGGCAGGAGCCCGGAAGCGCCGAGGAGATCGCCGAGTTCTGCTCGGCGACGTACGGCGTGACGTTCCCGATGACCGAGAAGGTCGAGGTGAACGGCGCGGGAAGGCATCCGCTCTACGACCGGCTGACCGGCTTCGCCGACGCCGGGGGCCACAGCGGGGACGTGCGCTGGAACTTCGAGAAGTTCCTCATCGGGCGGGACGGCCAGGTCGCCGCCCGGTTCGCGCCGCAGACCGAGCCGGAGTCGGCGGAGGTCGTGGCGGCCGTGGAGCGCGCGCTGGGCTGACGGCCCCGCACACGCCGGACACGCACGGAGCCCCCTCGGCTAGGACGGCGGACTGGTCGAGAGGGCTCTTCGGTGGTGCGTGGTGGTGACTTCGCTCGTTTACGCCTTGACCTACGGCCCGAGCTACTTGACCGAGGCCACGAAGGTGTTCCACGCGTCGGCCGGGAAGCCGAGGGCGGGGCCCGCGGGGACCTTGGAGTCCCGTACGGCCATCGCCTGCCGGACCGGGGACTTGACCTCGACACAGGCGCCGTTGCCCTGGGAGTACGAGGACTTGACCCACGCGTCCGTCGCGCCCTGCTTGATTGCCATGTTCGCTCCAGTTTGCCGGTTGCTGTTAGCGGTTGCTGACTTGCCGAGTGCGTGCCCGGTGCGCGCACCAAGGGCTTGGATCGCGCCAACCTTCGTGCGTGATTGGCGTGATCGACGCTACTCGCCAACACCGGGGTCCGGAGCGACTATTCACTCGACTGGATGGCATATTCCAGGCGGGTCTTCCATCTCCACCAGGTGATCGTGTACCGTGCGGCGCTTCACTCAGCGCGCGTACTCTTTCGCCACGTTCGAGATGAATTCCCGGGTCTGCTCGACATTGAGGGCCTGCGCCCGGAGATGCTCGTACATCACGGCGTATTTCTGGACGTCCTGCGCCTTTTCCAGATAAAGGTCGCTGGTCACGCCCTCGATGTAGACCACGCTCGAATCGGCCGCGTCCGGGAACTCCAGGATCGCGTACTGCCCGCTCACCCCGGGGTGCGCGCCCATCGAGAACGGCATCAGCTGCACCGTCACATGCGGCAGCTGCGACGCCTCCAGCAGGTACTCCAGCTGCTCGATCATCACCTGCCTGTTGCCGACCTCCCGGCGCACCGCCGCCTCGTCGACCACCGCCCACAGCCGCAACGGGTTCTCCGCGGCGGAGACCCGTTCCTGCCGACGCATCCGGACCTGCACCCGTTTCTCGATGTCGGCCGGGGTCGCCTCCGCCAGCGCGCCAGTGATCAGCGCCTCGGCGTAGGTACGGGTCTGGAGCAGACCGGGCACCACCTGCGGGTCGTACACGCGCAGGCTCGCCGCGTCCGTCTCCAGGCCGATGTAGACGCTGTACGGGATGTCGCCGAACGAGTGCCACCAGCCCTGCTGGCGGGAATCCTTCGCCATCTGCATGAGCGAGTCGACGATCCGGCGGTCCTCCACCTCGTAGACCCCGCACAGGTCGCGCACGTCGCGCTGGCTGATGCTGCGGCGGCCGTTCTCCAGACGGCTGATCTTCGACTGGGACACCAGCAGGCGCTCGGCGACCTCCTCGGCCGTCATGCCCTTGAGTTCGCGCAGCCTGCGCAGCTCCTGGCCCAGCCGGCGACGCCTGACTGTGGGATTGACATTGGACGCCACGGGACGTGCACCTCCGGCTGCGGGCCTCAGTTTGCCACTTTGCGTATCTGCTGTTGAGCAGACTGCCACCAAGGTGCTTCTTACCGCTGGAGAACCATCGATATGCGGCGGGTACACGCCAGTTAGAAGACGCGACCGCGCGGGGCGGCGGGACCTGACGTGTCACACACGTCCTGTCCCACCGCCCCGCGCGGACCGCTGCGGCTCCCGAACCGGGTCTGTTGGGTGCGGCGGTGCGTGCCGTGGACCGCGGCTCAGTGCGCCACGGCGCGCGCCATCCCGCGGCGCGGCTGCGCCGGAACGCCACGGGCGGGTTCCGGAGCCGGCCTGGCGCCGGGTCCGGGCTGGCGGCCCGGTCCTGGTGCCGGGTTGCGGCGCGGCTGGGCCGCCACGCCGTTCTGGACGTCCATCACGGCGTGCGCCACGAGGCCGCCCATCGGGTCGTGCCTGATCAGGTCCCGCAGCCGGGAGCGGGACGAGCGTCCCTCGTTCCCCGGATACAGGTGCTTGCCCAGTCCGACCGCGTGCGCCAGTGCGGCGAGCGCCGCCGTCCGCGGGTCCGGCGGTACACCGGTCCGTATCGCGGAGTCCAGCCGGGCCCTGATCTCCCGGCTGATGGCGTTGTCCGTCGCCTGGTAGCGAGTGGTCGGCAGCACCCCGCACATCTGGCCCTCCACGGCATGCACCATGCCGCAGCGCTCCAGGTGCGAGAGGTACGTCTGACGGAGCCCCAGCCGGGGTCCGCCGATCCAGTGGACCGCACGCACCGGTGCGCCGCGCCTTCGCAGCAACTCCAACGCGCAGTCCAAAGTCGGATCTCCTGTCGGCCGTGGTACGACCACGGCGATACGATCCCCGTCAGGGGCTATCCGTCCGGCCAGCGCCAGCTCCACTAGCTGTGCTCCGGCCAGACCGAGGTCGAGCGACTGCGGCTGTGCAGTGGTACCCGTGGCCGGGTCCAACGCCAGCAGCAGAAGCTCCTCCGGAAGTGTTCTGCGGCTCCTGCCCATCCATGCCTCCCCGCGTGGATGAATGACAGGGTGACCCCTCTCACATCTGTCTGTCGAGGGTGCGTGACCTGTTTGTAGTGGAACCAGTAGGTATGTCGTTCTCGTCTACCGCTTGGGGCAGGCCCGCACACAGGACACTGGTACACGGTTCGGACAGGTCTGTGAGTGGTGGTCCGGGCGGCGGTTCCACGGTTTTCGGGTAGGCGCACGGAGAACGTGCGGCGCATGGAGGAGGCATCGGTGGCGGGCGAGTCCCCCGACAGGTCGAAGCAGCGCGAGTCGTCGGAAGAACCGACGTCGGGGAGCGCGGGTCCGGTTCCCGGGGCGCGGGACGAGTCCCCCGATCCCCGTCTCGCCGTCACCCGGGAGGAGCCTTCCGGGGGGCGCGCGGATACGGCCACCCAGGTGCTCTCGGTGAAGGACACGCCGAGGTCCGTCGACGCCGACAGCAACGCGGGCGACCCCGAGGGCTCCGCCCCGCCCGACCCGACCCGCGAGGACCGGCTGCGGGCGGCTGTCGCGGCGTGGGTGACGTCGGCGGGACCGGCGGAGGGGGCGGATGCCTCCGAGGGCGGTGCGGGGTCCGAGGGAGGTGCGGAGTCCGCGGGCGGTGCGGAGTCCGCGGGCGGTGCGGAGTCCGCGGGCGGTGAGCCTTCCGACGCCGGGGCCGAGGACGTACCTGAGGACAGGGCAGAGGCTGAGGCCGAGGGGGCGGAGGAGCCCGGGGCCGAGGACGCGGCCCAAGCGGCGGCAGCCGGGGCCGGATCCGACGCGGAAGCCGTCAGCGTTCCCGACAGCGACGACAACGATGACAGCGACGAAGGTGACGGCGAACGCGGCGGCGCTGCGGCCGACGCCGACGAGGCACCGGGCTCCAGCCCGGAGGCCGACGCCGAGGGCGACGCCGACGACACCCCCGAGGACGCCGCCCCCGCCTCCGAGCCGGAGGACGGGCGCCCCCAGGCAGCCGACGCGCCCGACGACGACGCCGCCTCCGATGCCACCCCCGACGAGTCCGCCCCTGACGACCCGTCCCCCGTGGACCAGCCCACCGCCGTCTTCCAGGCCGTGCGGCCGAAGGGGCCGGAGGTCGATCAGCCGACGACGACGCTGAAGCTGGGTGGGGAGCCGTCGGCCGAGGGCGGACGGGCGAGCAAGTTCGTCGCGCTGAAGCCGCTGGACGAGCCCAGGCCGACGTCCACCGCCGAGGGCACCGCCGTCGTCCCGCAGATCGGTCCGGAGCGCACGGCGCAGCAGCCGCTGCCGCCGAAGCCGCCTCTGGACCTGCTGGCGGAACTGACGAACACGCCGCCGCCCCCGGCGACCCCGCTGCGGACGTTCGCGCGACGGGTGAAGATCTGGACGCCGCTGGTGCTGCTGCTGGCCGTGGTGTTCGCGATCGTGCAGGCCCTGCGCCCGCTGCCGACGCCGACGCTCACCCTCACGGCCGACGACTCGTACTCCTTCGAGGGCGACTTCGAGGGGCTCCCGTGGCCGAAGGAGGGCCAGGGCGCGATGGACGTCGCCGGGATCGGCACGATGGAGAACTTCGGCGAGCAGAAGCCGGTCGCGATCGGGTCGGTGGCCAAGGCGATGACGGCGTACGTCATCCTCAAGGAGCACCCGCTGAAGGCGGGTGAGGAGGGGCCGGAGATCGAGGTCGACGCGCTCGCCGAGAAGGAGGGCGGCTACGACCAGACCGGCGGCGAGTCCACGCTCAACACCGTCAAGGAGGGCGACAGGCTCACCGAGCGGCAGGCCCTCTCGGCGATCATGATCCCCTCGGCGAACAACATCGCCCGGCTGGTGGCCCGGTGGGACGCCGGTTCCCAGGAGGCGTTCGTCAAGAAGATGAACGACGCCGCCAAGGAACTCGGCATGACGAACACCACGTACACCGACCCCTCGGGGCTGGAGGGGACCACGGTCTCCACCGCCGTGGACCAGGTGAAGCTCGGCAACGAGCTGGTGCGCATCCCGGCGCTGGTGGAGATCACCAAGCTGCCCAGCTGGAAGGACCCCTCCGGGCAGGACTGGCGCAACTGGAACACCCTCGTCCCGTACGACGGCGCCATCGGCATCAAGACCGGCACCACCACGACGGCCGGGGGCAACCTGCTCTTCGCCGCCACCAAGGACGTCGACGGGGAGACCGTCACCGTCGTCGGCGCCATCCTCGGCCAGCACACCGCGCCGATCATCGACACCGTCAACGCCGTCAGCAAGACCGCCGTGCTCGCCGCGCGGGAGCGGCTGGCCTCCGCGCAGATCCTGAAGAAGGGCGACGTCGTCGGGTACGTCGACGACGGACTCGGCGGGCGGACCCCGGTCGTCGTCACCGAGGACGTGCGGGCGGTCGGCTGGGCCGGCCTGGAGGTGGACCTGTCGTTCGACTCCGACGACGTGCCGCACTCCGCGAAGGCGGGCACGAAGCTGGGCACGCTCACCGTCGGCGACGGCAGCGGGGGCGCGGTCGAGGTGCCGGTCGCCCTGCGGGACGACCTCGCGGAACCGGGCTTCACGGCCAGGCTGACCCGCGTCGCCTGACCCGTCGTTCCCCCGCCCCGCTGGCGGGTGCCTCATCCGGGCGCCCACCGGCGGGGCGTCTGCTAGCGTCCGAAACGGGACACGTCGCCGAGAACCAGCGCCGAGAACAGCGAAGAAGAGAAGACGGGACACGGGGAGTGCCTCAGGTGGTCACTACGGAGCCGACACCCGCCGGCGACGCCGGTCCGGGCCCGGAGAACGGCCCGCGAATAGGCGCGCCCGCCGGGCCCGCCCGCCGCACTGTCCTGAACGAGCTGGGCGCCAGACTCTCCCGGCATCCGGTCCTCTCCCTCACCGCGCTGTCGGGCACCCTGCACATCGTGTGGTTCTTCACCTTCGCGAACAGCGGGGGCGACCTCGCGGCGCAGGACGCCTGGGCCGAGTTCGTCGGACGGCACCCCGACTCGGCGTACAACCTCGCCTGGTACGGCGGTATGCACCCGGTGTCGTACAGCGTGGTGTCGCCGTACCTGATGTCGGTGCTCGGCGTCCGTACGACGATGATGATCGCCGGGACGGTGTCGGCGGGGCTGCTCACGTTGGTACTGCTGCGCAGCCGGGTGGTGCGGAACCCGCTGTGGGCGGCGCTCGCCGGGGTGTTCGCGCTGCTGTGCAACGCGGCGTCGGGGCGGGTGACGTTCGGCCTGGGGATGATGTTCGCGCTGGGCGCGGTCGCCGTGGTGTTCTGCTGGCCGTACCGCTGGCGCTACAAACGCTGGGCGAAGGCGCTGTGCGCGGCCCCGCTGGCGGCGCTCGCGACCATGGCGTCGCCGGTCGCCGGGCTGTTCGTGGGGCTGGTGGCGGTGGCGCTGTTCCTCCAGAAGCGGCGGCCGGGCGCGTGGGCGCTGGGGCTGGCGCCGAGCGCGGTGGTGGCGGTGTCGGCGTGGATGTTCCCGTTCTCCGGCACCCAGCCGATGCCGTTCCCCTCGACGATCCTGCCGCTGCTGTCCTCGGTGGCCGTCTACTTCTGTGTGCCGCGCGAGTGGAGGACGGTGCGGATCACGTCCGCCGTGTACGGGCTCTCGGTGCTGCTGGTGTGGCTGATCAGCTCGCAGATCGGGTCGAACATCACCCGGCTGCCGATGCTGTTCGCCGGGGTGGCGCTGGCGGCGGCGCTGCCGTTCGCGGTGGAGCGGACCCTCAAGTGGTACGCCGTCGTGCTGTCGCTGGCCGTGTGCACCGTCTGGATCGGCTTCAAGTCCGTCGACGACGTGGTGCACACCACTCCGACGGCGTCCTGGGCGCGGGAGCTGGCGCCGCTGGTCAACGAGTTGCAGGAGGTCGGCGCGGAGAAGGGCCGCGTGGAGGTGGTCCCGGCCCGCTCGCACCGGGAGGCGTCCGCGCTGGCGCCGTACGTGAACCTGGCCCGCGGCTGGAACCGGCAGGCCGACATGGAGCGCAACCCCCTCTTCTACGACGACACCCTCAACTCGGCGAACTACCACGAGTGGCTCAAGCGCTGGGCGGTGCACTTCGTCGTGCTGCCGAAGGACGAGCCGGACGGTGACGGCGGGCACCGGGAGCGGGACCTGGTGCAGCGCGGGCTGCCGTACCTCCAGCAGGTCTGGGGCGACGCGAACTGGCAGCTGTTCGCCGTGACCGACCCGGCGCCGCTCGCCGACCCGCCCGCCACCGTCGACCGTGCCGAGCAGGGCGGGATGACGGTGGAGGTGCAGGAGCCGGGGCGGGTGCTCATCCGGGTGCCGTACTCGCCGTGGCTGGGGCTGGTCGACGCGGACGGCAAGGGTGTGGAGCCGCCCCGGGAGACGGACGCCTCCAAGGAGCGGGCCGAGGGCGAGCCGAAGGTGTTCGAGAACCCCCACGGATGTCTGATGGAGGCCGAGGAGGACGTGCACGGCGACAAGTGGACGGTCCTGCTCGCGCCGCGGGCGGGCGTGTACCACCTGGGCGCGCCGTACCAGCTGCCGCGGGGGACGCCGTGCCCGGAGGAGCTGCGCTGACGTCTCCGCCGGGCGCGCGGCTACTTGCCCTTCCGCTGCCGGGCCGGGGCCGGTCGCCGGGTCGTGGCCGTGCTCGGCCGGGAGTGGCTCGGTGACGGCGGGGCGGCGGAGTTCCCCAGCGGGGAGGCGAGCCCCGCGCGGTCGGAGACCGGGGAGACGGGCGTGGCGAAGGTGGAGAGCGGGCTCACCAGGGCCGGGTCGCCGACGGCGGGCGTCGACGGTCTGGTGGGGGTTCCGGAGGCCGTGCTGTTCGAGCGGCTGACCGGTTGCGGGCCCCGTTCGAAGTCCGTCGCGGCCCTGGTCCGGGCCGCGTCCAGGGCCTTGTCGACCTCTCCGCCCTGGTGGAACGCGGGTCCCGGGTCGAGGGGGAGCAGCGTGGGCGCGGCGTCGCGCCGGGACGGCTCCGCGGGGTCGGGGCGGTCGGCGGCGTCCTTCCGTAGCCGCCCGCGGTCTCCGGACTCGTTCGCCTTCGCCCTGAGCAGTTCCCTGCCGTAGGCGTTGTTGGCGTACATCGCCGCCACCGGCATCCGGCCCGCCTGGAACTCCTTCCACAGGGCCGTGTCCTTCTTCTTGTGCCTCATCAGCTCCCGCAGCACCGCGTCCTCGAACAGCTCGCGTTCGACGCCGCCGAGCGCCAGCATCCGGGTGCCGAGGTCGGCGAACTCCTCGTTGTTCCGCCGCTCCCTACGGGACTCCCGGGGCGCGGCGCCGGACCTGTTCCCGTACGCGTTCCCGGCCGCCGGGGCCGCGGACGCGGGCGAGCCGTCTCCCCCGCGTCCGCGGCCCCGCAGCCGACGCCAGAGCTGGCGCAGCACGTCCAGCAGGGCCTGGCCGGGCCCGCGCTCCGGTGCGTGTTCCCGGCGCAGCATCCGCCGGGCGCGTCGTCTCGCCCGGACCCGCTGGACCAGCGACGGCCGGTCGCCGCCACGCTCCTCGGGACGGGGGTTGGCATCGGCCACGGTGCCCCTCGTTTCCTGGTCGACGGAGCTGACACCGACGACAACGGGCCCCCGGGGCGGACGGTTCATCCACCGGCGCCCAGCTCGCGCAGGCTCGCCCGCATGTCGTCGGCCTCCGGGTGCCCGGCCTCCGCCAGCAGCGTGAGCGCCCGGCGCCAGGCCGTACGGGCCGCGTCGAGGTCGCCGACGGCGCGGCAGGAGGCGCCGAGGTGCCGCAGCACGTCGGCTTCGAGGTAGTGGTCCCCGATCTCCCGGAACAGCGCCGCCGACGCCTCGAAGCACCCGATGGCCTCCCGGTCCCGGCCCAGGTGGTGCAGGGCGTAGCCGAGGGTGTCCCGGGTGGACGCCTCGCCGTACGCCTCTCCGATCCCGTGGTACAGGGCGATGCCCCGCTCGCACCGCTCCAGGGCCCTCTCGTGCTCGCCCATGAGGATGTACGTCCAGGCGACCTGGTTGAGGACCCCGGCCTCCCCGCTGACGTCGTGCCCGGCCCGGTACAGCTCGCCGACGCGGGCGAAGTGGGCGAGCGCGACGTCGTACGCCCCCGTCTTGTTGGCCCGGTAGGCCAGGGCGCGGTGGGCGTGGGCCTGGCCGGGGGTGTCGCCGGTCTCCTCGAACAGGGCCAGCGCGTCCTCCTGGTACGCCAGTGCCCGGTCGGCGTGGCCGAGCTGGGCGTGGGCGAAGCCGAGGCCGCACAGGGCGTACGCCTGTCCGGTGAGGTGGCCCGCGGACCGGGCGGCGTCCAGGGCGACGCCGTTGATCTCCATGAGGTCCTGCCAGAAGCCGAGGCGGTTGAAGTAGACGTCCAGGGCGTAGGCGGTGCGCCAGGCGTGGTCGTCGTGGCCGTGGGCGGCGGCGTGTCCGACGACCGCCCGCAGGACGTACCGTTCCGCGCGCAGCCAGGCCGTCGCGTCCGCGCGGTCGGTGAACCGGCGGGGCGCGCTGTCCGTTGTGGCGGGCGGGGGCGGGAGCATCTGGCGGAACGGGTCGAGGGCGGAGGCCGCGTGGTGGGCGGTGTGGAGGTAGTGGTCGTACATCCGCAGCAGGGCCTGCCCGCGCTCGCCGTCGGTGTCCTCGGCTTCGGCGGCCTCGGCGGCGTAGGCGCGGAGCAGGTCGTGGAAGACGAACCGGCCGGGGTCCCGTTCGGTGAGCAGGCTGGCGCCGGTCAGCTCGGTGAGGAGGGCGCGGGCCCGGCCCCTGGGGACCCCGGCCAGCGCGCTCGCCGCGGCGGTGCCGATGTCGGGGCCTGGGTGCAGGGACAGGCGGCGGAACAGGTCCGCCGTCGCGGGCGGCAGCGCCTGGTACGACCAGGAGAAGACGGCGCGGACGTCGGTGCCGACCTCCCCGCCGGTGAACGCGTCCAGGCTGCCGTGGCTCTCCTTCAGCTCGGCGGCGATGTCGGTGAGCCGGAACTCGGGGTGGTGCGCGGCGCGGGCGGCGACGACGGCCAGGGTCAGCGGCAGCCGGGCGCACAGGGCGACGATGTCGTCGGCGGCGGCCGGTTCGGCCTCGACGCGGGCGGCGCCCAGTCTGCGGGCCAGCATCTCGCGGGCCTCCGCCGCCGTCGGCGGGCCGAGGGTGAGCGGGTGGGCGCCCTGTCCGGCGACCAGTCCGCTGAGCCGGTTGCGGCTGGTGACGACGGTCAGACAGCCCGGGGTGCCGGGCAGCAGCGGCCGCACCTGCTCGGTGTCGCGGGCGTTGTCGAGCACGATCAGGACCCGGCGGTCGGCGAGGACGCTCCGGTAGAGGGCGGCCTGCGCGTCGAGACCGTCGGGGACGGCGTGCGCGGCGGTGCCGAGCGCCACGAGGAACGCGGTGAGCGCGTCGGAGGGGTCGAGGACCGAGCCGTCCCGGTCGTGTCCGCGCAGGTTGACGAAGAGGCTGCCGTCGGGGAAGCGGTCGGCGACCCGGTGGGCCCAGTGCACGGCCAGGGTGGTCTTGCCCGCCCCCGCCATCCCGTCGACCAGGGCGATCACGGCGGCGTCCGGCTGCCCTTCGGTGGGCAGCAGGCGGGCTATCTGGTCGAGTTCGCCGCGGCGTCCGGTGAAGGTGGGCAGGTCGGAGGGGAGTTGGGACGGGCGGGTGGTCCGCGCCGGGCGCGGTGGGTGCGCGCGGGCGGCGGCCGTGCGGGTCTGCGCGCCGGTGTCCGGGGACTCTCCGGCCAGCACGCGGGCGTGCAGGGCCCGCAGGGACGGGCCCGGCTCGATGCCGAGTTCGTCGACGAGGGTACGGCGGGCGGTCGCGTAGACCTCCAGGGCCTCGGCCTGCCGCCCGCCCCGGTACAGGGCGAGCATCAGCAGCTCGCAGACGTCCTCGCGCAGCGGGTGCGCGTCGCGCAGGGCCAGCAGGTCCGGGACGACCGCGGCGTGGTGGCCGAGTGCGAGTTCGGCGCGCAGCCAGGACTGCTGGGCGTCGAGGCGCAGCGCCGCCAGCCGGGTGCGTTCGGCCTGCGCGTACGGCCCCGGCACCCCGGCCAGCGCGGTGCCGCGCCACAGGTCGAGCGCGGTGCGCAGCAGTGGGGCGGCGGCGCCGTGGTCGCCCGCGGCGCGGTGCCGTTCGGCCCGGCGTACGTGGTCCTGGAAGTCGTCCAGGTCGCTGGTGACCGTGCCGGTCCCGCGCAGCGCGTACCCGTCGCCGAGGGAGACCACGGTCCGGGGTGGGCTGCCCGGTTCCCGGTCGGGCTCCAGCAGTCCGCGCAGGCGTGAGACGTAGGTGCGCAGCACCGGCACCGCGCCGGTCGGCGGGTCCGCGTCCCAGACGCCGTCGACCAGGTCGGCGAGGCTGACGGCCTGCCCCCGGCGCAGTAACAGCAGGGTCAGGACGGCGCGTTGCTGGGGTGACCCGAGCGCCAGTTCGGTGTTCCCGTGCCAGGCCCGCAGCGGTCCGAGCAGTGCGAAACGCAGGGCGTGCGCGGCCGGGGGGTCGTAGGCCTCCACGGTCGGGACCCTAGCGACTGCGGTGGCGCGGGGGGCACCGCGTCGTTCACCTCACACCGTGAATCGGACAGCGCGGAGCCAGAGGTCCTCGTCCAGGGTGCCGCCGAAGACGTAGCCGCCCGGTTCGTCGCACTTCAGGCCGTGCCAGCCCTGCGTCTGGACGTTCGCGTTGGCACAGACGACGCCCTCACCGACGTTGACGGCGAAGCCCAGAAGATACGGGGCGTCCTTCTTGGTGGTGTGGACGTAGAGGTCGACGCCGTCGACCACGCCGGGCCACGGGGTCTGCCACCAGCCCTTCTCGTGCCGGTAGGCGTTGGCCGAGGTGCCCTTCGTGCCGGACACCGCGAAGTTGAGCGACCTGATCTTCTTCTCGCCCTTCACCACACCGGCCGTGGCGCCGTCGCACACCGGGCGCTGCCAGCCGGTGCCCTCGACGAAGGCGCGGTAGCAGATGTGGCGCCCCGGTTCGCGGGCGGCGAGCTTGGAGACCGCGAGCGCGGCGGTGGGCGGGGTGGGGTCGGCGGTGGGAGTGGGGGTGGGCTCGGGTGTGGCGGCCGGCGTCGGCGTGGCGGGGGCCTTCGGTTGCCGCTTCCGGGACTTGTCCGGTTCTGGCTCGGACTTGTGCTTCGGGGTGGGTGGGGGTGGGGTGTAGGCGCGGGAGGAGAGGGTGGGGGTCACCGTCACGGGGGTGGGGGGCGTGCTGGGTTCGAGGCTGACGGAGGGTTGG
>NZ_JBEYHH010000058.1:0-25428 GCF_040635175.1 Streptomyces sp. NPDC006997 | reverse complement strand
CCCGGGGTCAAGGGTCGGCCGCAGGCCGATCGGCGCAGCCGACGCGGAGCGACAGCGCAGCGCCCTTGAGGCCGGGACGCGGAAGCACGACCCTGACAAAGAAGCGGGCGGCCCCCACGGTCACCTCACACGTGGGCGGTCACTCGGCCCACCGCCTCGCGCAGCAACTCGCCCTCCACGAAGGGCGCGTCCTGTGTCGGGACCGAGCGCCAGCCCAAGGGCCAGGTCATGCCCGTGAGGGCGGGTACGCCGACGTACGCCTGGACGCCGTCCCTGCGGGTGAGTGCGCGGGCGCCGGGTGGCCAGCGGAAGATCGACGCGGTGTCGGGTGGGAGCAGGAAGTACATGCCCCGTTCCCTCGTGACCTCCTGGACGATCGGGCCCGCCTGGAAGTCCGTGCACAGCACCAACTGCGAGGCGACGCGCTTGCCCAGGTCACCCCTGATCCGCACGGCGTCGAAGTGCACGCCCGCGTGACGGAGGGCGTGGCCGGAGGAGGGGATCCACGTGGGGATCCAGGGGGCGTCAATTCTCTCGTTCATGACGCAGATCGTTCCGCGTGGTCACATACTGTGACCAGAGTTGCCCAACGGTGGTGCTGGGCTGTGCAATTGGGGAGGCCGGTGTGCGTTCCGGTGACCGGGGGTCGGAGTCCTTCGGGGCCTTGTTGAAGTTCTTCCGGGAACGGTCCGGGATGACCCAGGAGGGGTTGGGCAAGCACGTCGGTTACTCCAAGTCGCAGGTGGCGATGGTGGAGCGGGGGGAGCGGGCACCCAAGGGGAAGTTGATTGAGATCTCCGACCAGGTGCTCGGTGCACAGGGTGCACTGCTGGTGCTGGCGGAGAAGGAGTTCAAGAAGGACGGTCTGCCGCCGTGGACCGAGGACTACCTGATGGAAGAGCGGAAGGCCACCGCGCTGCACGCGTACCAGACGCATCTTGTGCCGGGGTCATTGCAGACGGAGGCGTACGCGCGAGCAGTCTTCGCCTCCAACCGCTTCCCGACTTTTGATGACGAGGAGATCGAAGGCAAGGTGGCGGCACGACTGGAGCGCCAGCAACTCTTCGAGCGCAAACCATCGCCGAACGTCAGCTACGTCCTTGAGGAGAGCGTGTTGACCCGGCCCCTGGGCGGCAGGGCAGCCCTCAAGGAGCAGTTGCGGCACATCCTCACCCTCGGTGAACTACGCCACGTAGAGATCCAAGTCATGCCTCACCAGCGCCCGATCCACGCTGGGCTGAACGGCAGCCTGATCCTCCTGGAGACCGCCGAGCGCCGCCAGCTCGCCTACGTCGAGGGGCACCGTGGCGGATACTTCGTCAGCGAACAGCCTGACCTAGGGGACCTGTTCGGCAAATATGGCACGCTGCGAGCGCAGGCCCTCACCCCCGAGGAGTCGGCAACGCTGATCGAAGAGGTGGCAGGCAAGCTATGAGCACGGTCCTCACGTGGGTCAAGAGCAGCTACAGCGGCAGCGAGGGCGAATGCCTGGAAATAGCCACCCCCACCCCCACCACCCTCCACCTCCGCGACTCCAAATCCCCCGGCCGTACCCTCACCCTCACCCCCGCCACCTGGACCGCCTTCCTCCGTGCCCTCCCCGAGATGCTTGCCTGGAGTCCAGTCCACTACAAGACGTTGGCTGGTGGACCATGAAGTACACGTAGCTCGGACGCACGGGGCTCAAGGTCGGCCGACTCGTCCTCGGCACGATGAACTTCGGCCCGCAGACGGGTGAGGCCGACAGCCACGGCATCATGGACGCGGCGCTGGACGCTGGCATCAACTTCTTCGACCGGCAAACCGGCAAACCGGCAACTTTGACGCCAGGTGGGCGCAGTAGCGCATCGCTGACGCTCACCACTCCTGCGGACCCCGAGTGGAGACGACGAAGCCGCCGCCTCCAACTCGCTTCGAACGCAAGCAGAAGGCGACGGCCCCTCGCACAGACCCGCTACCTCACCATGCGAAGGCCTCGGGAGACGGTCCGGGACCGGGGAAGATCTCGTCCAGAGACGTCAGCAGTTCCTCGCTCAGCTCCAGCTCCAGGGCGCGCAGCACCGAGTCCAGCTGCTCCTGCGTGCGGGGGCCGACGATCGGGCCGGTGACGCCGGGGCGGGTCAGCAGCCAGGCGAGCGCCGCTTCACCGGGCTCCAGGCCGTGCTTGTCGAGGAGGTTCTCGTACGCCTGGATCTGCTCGCGTGTCTTGGTGTCCTTGAGCGCGTCGGCAGCGCGACCGCTGGCCCGGCGCCCCTCCGTGGCCTCCTTCTTGAGGACTCCGCCCAGCAGTCCGCCGTGCAGCGGCGACCAGGGGATGACGCCGAGCCCGTAGTCCTGCGCCGCAGGGATGACCTCCATCTCGGCGCGGCGCTCGGCAAGGTTGTACAGGCACTGCTCGCTGACCAGGCCCATGCGGCCGTGCCGGGCAGCCAGCTCGTTGGCCTGGGCGATCTTGTAGCCGGGGAAGTTGGACGACCCGGCGTAGAGGATCTTGCCCTGCTGGACCAGGACGTCGATCGCCTGCCAGATCTCCTCGAACGGCGTCGACCGGTCGATGTGATGGAACTGGTAGATGTCGATGTAGTCGGTCCGCAGCCGCTTGAGGGAGGCGTCGACGGCCCGGCGGATGTTCACCGCGGAGAGCTTGTCGTGGTTGGGCCAGACGGAGGAGTCGTCCGGGGCCATGTTCCCGTACACCTTGGTGGCGAGGACCGTCCTGTCGCGCCGCCCGCCACCCTGGGCGAACCAAGTACCGATGATCTCCTCGGTGCGGCCCTTGTTCTCACCCCACCCATAGACGTTGGCCGTGTCTACAAAGTTCAGACCCGCGTCGAGAGCGGCGTCCATGATGTCGTGGCTGGTTGATTCGTCTGTCTGCGGACCGAAGTTCATCGTTCCGAGAACGAGTCGGCTGACCTTGAGTCCGGTGCGCCCGAGCTGCGTGTACTTCATGGACCCCAAGCCAACTGCTTCGAGCCCGCTCCAGGCAAGGGCATCAGGTGCCGCCGTCAGGAGTCGTTGAGGTGACCCCTGCGGCGCGTAGCTCCCTGCCCTTTTCGTGCCGGGTCGACAACGTGCTCCACCGTTCCCGGCAGGTCTCCCCTGTCGGAATCTCCTCCCAGGTGTCCGGACGCGTGGGCTGCGCGATGAGCTGTTCACGTCGCGCGTCCAACCGCTCACCCGCCCCGGCGTCACCGGCCCGATCGTCGGCCCGCGTACGGCGGAGCAGCTGGAGTCGGCGCTGCGGGCGGTGGAGCTGGAGCTGAGCGAGGAGGTGCTGGCCGGGCTGGACGAGGTCTTCCCGGGGCCGGGGCCGTCCCCGGCCCCGGGGGCGTTCGCCCGGTAGGCGCGCCCGCGTCGGAACACGGCGGGGCGGCGGGCGGCTAGCCGAAGGCCGCCGCCACCGCCACCACCAGGAACATCATCACGAGCGCACCGGCCATGATCCGGTTTCGGGTTTTGGGGTCCACGGAACGAGCCTAACCGGCCGCGCCGAGTGGCCAGCGGGCGACCGTCTCGTAACGGGGCTGTTCGCCGGGCTGGCCGGACCTCGGCAGGTCGCTGCGGACGAGAGCCAGCTCGGTCACGGTCCAGGTGGCGCTGGCGAAGTCGCGCAGAGCGGTCACGTACGGCCGTACGTCGGTGGCGTCGCGGCTGCGGGCCACGGTGAGGTGGGCCTTGTACCGGCGGTGCTCCCCCATGTCGACGCCCGCCTTCCGGCCCGCGGCGTCGGTCCGCTCGGCCAGCAGCCGCAGGGTGTCCAGGTCGCCGTCCGCCCCGGCCCACAGGGCGCGGCCCCGCCCGAACTGGCCCCCGCCCCGCAGCGCCAGTCCGAACGGCGCCGTGCGGTGCGCGGCCCGCTCCAGGCGGGCCGACAGGTCGGGGACGAGGGCGTCGTCCACCTCACCGTAGAAGGCGAGCGTGAAGTGCCACCCGGGCCGTCCGGTCCACCGCAGCCCCTCCGCGCCGGGCAGCTTCCGCAGCCGCTCCAGCTCGGCGGCGAGTTCCCGGGCGACCTCGTCGGGCGGCAACACGGCGGCGAAGAGTCTCATGCGGCCAGTGTGCCCGCCGACTTCGGCGACGACATCGACCTCACCGCCACGGTCGTCGGTCTCCTCCTCAGGACCGACGGCTTCCCCCGCGACTGATCACGCCGCCACCGTCACCCGCTCCGCCCGCCGTTCCTCCCGGTTCTCCCGCGGCACGAACCGCACCCGCGGATGGCCGTGGTGCCAGCCCACCGCCAGGCGGAGGCCGCCTACCCGGGCGAGGACGAGGGCGATGACGACGGCCGCGAGGGCGGCGATCGCGCCGCCGGTCGCGAGGCCGACGCGGGCGCCGTAGGTGTCGGTGATCCAGCCGACTATCGGGGCGCCGACGGGGGAGCCGCCGAGGAAGACCATCATGTAGAGGGACATGACCCGGCCGCGCATGGCGGGGTCGGTGGACATCTGTATGCTGGTGTTGGCGGTGACGTTGACCGTCATGCCGAAGACGCCGAGCGGGATCATCAGCAGGGCGAAGAGCCAGAGGGACGGGGTCAGCGCCGCCGCGATCTCCAGGGCTCCGAAGACCATCGCCGCCGCGCTCAGGACGCGCAGGCGGGCGTGGCCCCTGCGCGCGGCGATCAGCGCGCCGGTGACCGAGCCGACCGCCATCAGGGTGTTGAAGAGGCTGTACGAGCCCGCTCCCGCGTGGAAGACGTCGTCGGCGAAGGCGGAGAGGTAGACGGGGAAGTTGAAGGCGAAGGTGCCGACGAACCCGACCAGGACGATCGTCCAGATCAGGTCGGGGCGCCCGGCGACATAGCGCAGGCCCTCCCGCAGCTGGCCCTTGCTCCTGGGGGCGCGCTCGACGGCGTGCAGTTCGCGGGCGCGCATCAGCAGCAGGCCGGTGATGGGCGCGATGAAGGACAGGCCGTTGAGGAGGAACGCCCAGCCGGTGCCGACGCCGGTGATGAGCAGGCCCGCGACGGCGGGGCCGACGAGGCGCGCGGACTGGAAGTTCGCGGAGTTCAGGCTGACCGCGTTCTGGAGCTGGCCGGGGCCGACCATCTCGCTGACGAAGGACTGGCGGGCCGGGTTGTCGACGACCGTGGCGAGGCCGACGGCGAGGGCGGCGAGGTAGACGTGCCAGACCTCGACGTGCCCGGTGATGGTGAGGGCGGCCAGGGCGACGCCGGTGAGCGCCATCGACGTCTGGGTGACGAGGAGTGTGGGGCGCTTCGGCAGGCGGTCGACGAGGACACCGCCGTAGAGCCCGAAGAGGAGCATCGGCAGGAACTGGAGGGCGGTGGTGACGCCCACGGCGGTGGCGGAGCCGGTGAGGCTGAGGACGAGCCAGTCCTGGGCGATGCGCTGCATCCAGGTGCCGGTGTTCGAGACGACCTGGCCCATGAAGAAGAGGCGGTAGTTGCGGATCTTCAGGGAGCTGAACATCGAGGACTTGCGGGGGGAGGTGCGGGTGGGGTCGGGGGGAGCGGTGAGGTCGGTGGTGTCAGGTCCGGGGGCGGAGTGTGCTCCGGGTCCCGTACTCAAAGGGTCGCCTCCTACGCGAAACGCCAGAAAAGGATCAGGTGCTTACAGGTGAGCCAGCTTCTCCAGCACGGGAGCGGCGGCGCGGAGCTTCTCCCACTCGTCGGCGTCGAGACCGTCGGCCAGGGTGGCGAGGAAGGCGTTCCGCTTGCGGCGGCTCTCCTCCAGCATCACCTCGGCCTGCTCGGTCTGCGTGACGACCTTCTGGCGCCGGTCCTCCGGGTGGGGCTCCAGCCGGACCAGCCCCTTGGCCTCCAGGAGCGCCACGATGCGGGTCATGGAGGGCGGCTGCACGTGTTCCTTGCGGGCCAGTTCACCGGGGGTGGCCCGGCCGTACTTGGCGAGGGTGCCCAGGACCGACATCTCGGTGGGGCTGAGCGACTCGTCGACCCGCTGGTGCTTGAGGCGACGGGAGAGCCGCATGATCGCGGAGCGCAGGGAGTTCACGGCGGCAGCGTCGTCGCCATGGGTAAGGTCCGGCATGTTCTTTAGAGTAACTCATTACCCTACCTAAGGACCACTCGGGACGACTCCCCGGCCGCCCTCTACGACATGACGCTCACCATCGTGTGGTTCCCGTCGCCCGATCGGGTGATGGGGGAGCGGAAAGCGGCGCACCACGGGGAAATCCCCGACCCTCGTCTCCATGGGGACCAGCGTGCTCAGCCTGCGGATAGACGGCGACCTGCTCGAACGCCTGCGGCACCATGCCGCCAGACGCGGCATGAGCGTCCAGGACTACGTGGTCCGGACGCTCATGCGCGACGACTTCGACGAACGGTTCCAGACCGCCGTCGAGGAGACGGAGAGGTTCTACGGGGAGACCGTCACCCGAACTCCGACCTCCCCCGCCCCCACCCCGCTCAGGTAAGACCCAGCGCGGGCATCAGGTAGTAGAAGGCGAACACCGCCGCCACCACGTACATCGCCACCGGCACCTCACGGCTTCGTCCGGCCGCCAGGCGCAGCACGACGAAGGTGATGAAGCCCATGCCGATGCCGTTGGTGATCGAGTAGGTGAACGGCATCATCACCATGGTCACGAAGGCCGGGATGGCGATGGTGTGGTCCGCCCAGTCGATCTCCTTGACCGAACCGGCCAGGATGAGGAAGCCCACCGCGAGCAGCGCCGGCGTCGCCGCCTGGGACGGGACCATGGTGGCGACCGGCGTCAGGAAGAGGGCCACGGCGAACAGCGCGCCGGTGACGACGTTGGCGAAGCCGGTCCGGGCGCCCTCGCCGACACCGGCGGTGGACTCCACGAACGCGGTGGTGGCCGAGGACGAGGAGGCGCCGCCCGCGGCGACCGCGACACCGTCGATGAAGAGGACCTTGTTGATGCCGGGCATCTGGCCCTGGGCGTCGGTCAGCCTGGCCTCGTCGCTGACGCCCATGATCGTGCCCATGGCGTCGAAGAAGCAGGACAGCAGGACGGTGAAGACGAACAGCACCCCGGTCAGCACACCGACCTTGCCGAAGCCGCCGAACAGGCTGACCTCGCCGATCAGCCCGAAGTCGGGGCTGGCGACCGGGTTGCCGGGCCAGGTCGGGGTGGTCAGGCCCCAGGAGGGCACGTCCGCCACCGCGTTGACGATCACGGCTACGACGGTCATGGCGACGATCGAGAGCAGGATCGCGCCGGGCACCCTGCGCACGATCAGCGCCAGCGTCAACAGCGCGCCGAGGATGAAGACCAGCACCGGCCAGCCGTTGAGGTGGCCGTCGGCGCCGAGCTGGAGCGGGACGGTGGTGTGCGCGGCGTCCGGCATCCGGGTCACGAAGCCGGAGTCGACCAGGCCGATCAGCATGATGAACAGGCCGATACCGATGGCGATGGCCTTGCGCAGCCCGTAGGGGACGGCGTTCATGACGCGCTCGCGCAGGCCGGTGGCGACGAGGATCATCACGATGAAACCGGCGAGCACGACCATGCCCATGGCGTCCGGCCAGGCCATCCGCGGGGCGAGCTGGAGCGCGACGACCGAGTTCACCCCCAGACCGGCGGCCAGCGCGATCGGCACGTTGCCGATGACGCCCATCAGGAGCGTGGTGAACGCCGCTGTCAGTGCCGTGGCCGTGACGAGCTGCCCGTTGTCGAGCTGGTTCCCGTACATGTCCTTCGCGCTGCCGAGAATGATCGGGTTCAGCACGATGATGTAGGCCATCGCGAAGAAGGTGGCGAAGCCGCCACGGACCTCGCGGCCGAGCGAACTGCCCCGCTCGGAGATCTTGAAGTAACGGTCGAGCCCGCCGTAGGCGGGACGGCCGCCCGGCTGCTCAGGGGCGGAGACCTTGGCGTCGTTGGCCGAGGTGGACATGCGGGACCTCATCCCCAGCGGACGCCCCCCAGCGCCGTTGGAGTTTTCTACGAATAAAAGTGGTCGGAGGCAAGCGGTTTCAGTATGAAGGTATAAAGCGGCGAAATGAAATCTCCGCGCGTAGAACCGACGCGGAACCGACCACCTCGTAAGCTGTCCCCATGGCGAAGTGGACACCCAGGCACGAGGCGCCGGAGCCCCTTGAGGGGCCCGTGGTCGCCACCATCACCGGCGGCACCGTCATCTGGTTCGTCCTCTTCCTCGCCCAGCTCCCGTTCTACGGCTGGTTCGACGACCACGGGCACACCTGGTGGGTGTGGACCTGCCTGGCCGGGGGCGGCCTCGGCCTGATCGGCGTCTGGTACGTCCGCAAGCGGGAGGCCGCCCTCACACGGGACGCCGCCCTCAAACACACGGCGACCACCTCCGACACGGCCACCTGAGGGACGTACAACCACCGCACTACGGCCGTCCTCCCGGAGTCGGATCTTCGCCGCCTTCCCCGGGTGAACGCCCCCTTCCCCACGTACCGTCGAAGGCATGACGCACACCGACGCGGGCGCCGAACTCGATCCGGCGCGACCCGTGCGCGTGCCGACGCCGACGTCCACGGCCGGTCTGACCGCCACCGAGGTCGCCGAGCGGGTCGCGCGCGGCGAGGTCAACGACATGCCGGTGCGCAGCAGCCGGTCCATGACCGACATCGTCCGCGCCAACGTCTTCACCCGGTTCAACGCGATCATCGGCGTGCTCTGGGTGATCATGTTCTTCGTCGCGCCGATCCAGGACAGCCTCTTCGGCTTCGTCATCCTCGCCAACACCGGCATCGGCATCATCCAGGAGTGGCGGGCGAAGCAGACCCTGGACTCCCTCGCCCTGATCGGCGAGGTGCGGCCCACCGTGCGCCGCGACGGCACCGCCACCGAGGTCAGCACCTCGCAGCTGGTGCTGGACGACCTGATCGAGATCGGGCCCGGGGACAAGGTCGTCGTCGACGGGGTCTGCGTCGAGGCCGACGGGCTGGAGATCGACGAGTCCCTGCTCACCGGCGAGGCCGACCCCGTCGTCAAGCACCCCGGCGACCAGGTGATGTCCGGCAGCTTCGTCGTCGCGGGCGGCGGCGCCTTCCAGGCCACCCGGGTCGGCCGCGAGGCGTACGCCGCGCAGCTCGCCGAGGAGGCGTCCCGGTTCACCCTCGTCCACTCCGAGCTGCGGTCCGGGATCTCCACCATCCTCAAGTACGTCACCTGGATGATGGTGCCGACCGCGATCGGCCTGGTCATCAGCCAGCTCGTGGTCAAGGAGAACGACTTCAAGGACTCCGTCGCCCGGACCGTCGGCGGCATCGTCCCGATGGTCCCCGAGGGGCTGGTCCTGCTCACCTCCGTCGCCTTCGCGATCGGGGTGATCCGGCTCGGCCGCAAGCAGTGCCTCGTCCAGGAACTGCCCGCCATCGAGGGCCTCGCCCGCGTCGACACCGTCTGCCTGGACAAGACCGGCACCCTCACCGAGGGCGGCATGGACGTCACCGACCTGCGCCCCCTCGGCGGCCACGACGAGTCGTACGTACGCCGGGTCCTCGGCGCCCTCGGCGAGTCCGACCCGCGGCCCAACGCCTCCCTGCGAGCGGTGATCGACGCCTACCCGGACAGCGAGGACTGGCGGTGCGTGGAGTCGCTGCCGTTCTCCTCCGCCCGCAAGTACAGCGGCGCCTCCTTCAGCGAGGGCGACGGCGAGGCCGGCACCTGGCTGCTCGGCGCCCCCGACGTGCTGCTGGCCGACGACGACCCCGCGCTGGCGGAGACCGACCGCCTCAACGAACAGGGCCTACGGGTCCTGCTGCTGGCCCGCGCCGCCCGCGCGCTGTTCGACCCCGACCCGACCCGGGACGCCAAGCCCGCCGCCCTCGTCGTCCTGGAGCAGCGGCTGCGCCCCGACGCCGCCGACACCCTGCGGTACTTCGCCGAGCAGGACGTCCACGCCAAGGTCATCTCCGGCGACAACGCGGTCTCGGTCGGCGCGGTGGCGGGCAAGCTCGGGCTGACCGGCACGGTGGTGGACGCCCGTCGCCTGCCCGCCGAGCGGGACGGCATGGCGGACTCCCTCGACGAGGGCACCGTCTTCGGCCGGGTCACCCCGCAGCAGAAGCGGGACATGGTCGGCGCCCTCCAGTCCCGGGGGCACACGGTCGCCATGACCGGTGACGGCGTCAACGACGTCCTCGCGCTGAAGGACGCCGACATCGGCGTGGCGATGGGCTCCGGCTCGGAGGCGACCCGGGCGGTGGCGCAGATCGTGCTGCTGAACAACAGCTTCGCCACCCTGCCGTCGGTGGTCGCCGAGGGCCGCCGGGTGATCGGCAACATCACGCGCGTGGCGACGCTGTTCCTGGTCAAGACGGTGTACTCGGTGCTGCTCGCGGTGCTGGTGGTGTGCTCGCAGGTGGAGTACCCGTTCCTGCCCCGGCACCTCACCCTGCTGTCCACGCTGACGATCGGCGTCCCGGCGTTCTTCCTCGCCCTCGCGCCCAACAAGGAGCGGGCGCAGCCGCACTTCGTGCGCCGGGTGATGCGGTACGCGATCCCGGGCGGTGTGGTGGCCGCGGCGGCGACCTTCGCGACGTACCTGCTCGCCCGGTCGCACTACTCCGGGACGGACGCGCTGGACGCGGAGACCAGCGCGGCGACGCTGACGCTGTTCCTGGTCTCGATGTGGGTGCTGGCGATCATCGCGCGCCCCTACACCTGGTGGCGCATCGCGCTGGTCGCGGCGATGGGCGCCGGGTTCCTGCTGGTGCTGGTGGTGCCGTGGCTCCAGGAGTTCTTCGCGCTGAAGCTGGTCGGGATGACGATGCCGTGGGTCGCGGTGGGCGTCGCGGCGGTGGCGGCGGCCACCCTGGAACTGCTGTGGCGCTGGGTGGGCCGCCGCTTCCCCGCCTGAGACCCGGCCACTGGGCAGGGTGGCGGCGGCCGTGAAGTAGGCATGTGGATTCAGTCGAACCAGCGGTCCCGGGCCAGTTCCTCCGTCCGGGACGGGTCCTCCAGCAGCGCCGCGACCTCGAACCGGCGCGGCCACTGCCGGGCCGCCCAGGCCAGACCGGCGGCGACGCCCTCCAGGGTGGCCGCGTGCAGCACCCCGTCGTCGGTGAGCCGCCAGTCGATCCCGACGCCGTCGACGACGAGTTCCTCGTGCTCGACGTACGACGCCGGGGTGCGCGGCCCGAGCAGCACCCGCACCGACTCCGGTACGTCGTGCTCGACGCCCTCGGAGTCCACGGCGCCGGTGACGGACTCGCTCAGCCGCCGCACCTGGAACAGCTCCGCCAGCTCCGCCGCCCGCGACGGCCGCACCGGCAGCAGCGGCACGCCGTCGGTGAACGGCAGCAGGTCGGGCGAGTCGACGACGACCGCGTCGGCGGCGTCCACGATCTCCACCCGCCCGTCCACCACGGCCCGCACCTCGTCCGGCAGGGTCACCCGCTCCGGGTCCAGCTCGGCCAGCGCGCCGTACAGCCCGTGCAGTTGGGCGGCGGTGACCTCGCGCTCCGGGTCGGCGAGCCGGTCCAGCAGTTCGGCGGCGCCGCCCGGCTCGTCGAGGAGCGCGGCGACGGACGTCCGTACGCCCAGCGCCCGCAGCACCTGCTCGTCGTCGAAGCCGGTCGCGTCGGCCTCGTCGTACAGGCCGCGCAGCAGCGGGTCGCCACCGGCGGCGAGCAGCCCGGCCGGGCGGCGTCCGTCGAGCACGGGGTGCCCGCGCAACCACCAGGCGGTGTACGGCCGTACGACCTCGTGGGTGCCGTCGGGCAGCAGGATCCGCACGGACTGCACGAGCGCGTCGCGCAGCGGCGGCTTGGAGAGCAGGGACAGGGCGCGGGCCCACTGGTCGTCGGCGACCAGGTCGAGATCGCGTACGGCGGTCAGCTCGGTGGCGACCGGCGGGACCGGGCTGTCCGGGAAGCGGTCGAGGATGTCCTCGCACCACACGTCGACGGCGTCCAGGAGGCCGGGGTCGTCGGGCTCGGGGAAGTCGCCCTCGCGGGGGTCGAGTTCGTCCGGGTCGAGGACGACGTCCGTGGCGCGGACGAGCGCGAAGTCGGCGAGGACCCCGCAGGCGGCGAGGGGCTGCTCGCCCCACTTCTCCGCCAGTTCGGCGTCCACGGCGGGCAGTTCACCGTCGCGGATGACCTCGGCGAAGGGACTGCCGGGGAACACCAGCTCGGCGGCGGGCGCGAGTTCGCCGTCCTCGTCGGGCAGCGCGAGGGCGCCCAGCCAGGGCTCCTCCCCGGCGTCGAGCCCGGCGTCGCGGACGAGGGCGAGGACGGTGTCGGCGAGTTCCTCGGCGTCCGGGGTGTCCTCGTCCCAGGCGCCGCCGTCCTCGTCGAGGGAGGCGGCGACGGCGGCCCGCACCTGCGGCGTCGTCAGCACGGCGCGCGGCGTCGCGGGCAGCGCGCCGAGCTTCTCCAGGAGGGGGTGGGCGGCGTCCGGGTGGGCGACCTTGAGGCCGAGCCGGGCCAGGACGTCGGCGTCGAGCCGGGCGGCGTCGGCGGTGGGCAGCAGCACCTGCCGGGGCCCGATGGTCGTCCTGCCGTCGGCGAGGTGCACGGGCAGCCCGGAGAGCCGGTCGGGGTCGACCCCGGCGAGGCTGTCGTAGAGCCGCCGCCACCACTCGGGCGCCTTCTCCAGACCGGCGAGCCGGTCGATGGCGTCGGTCATCGGCACCCGGGCCACCCCGAGCGTGCGCAGCTCCACGCGGCGCTCAAGCCCGGCGGGCAGCAGCGTCGGCAGCACCTCCGCCAGCACCCGCACGGTCTGCGCGCCCGCGCCCTCGACGACCTCGGCGTCCCGGGGCCGCAGGGCCTCCGGGAGGCCACCGTCCTCGTCGGAGGCGTCAGCGTCGGCGGGGGACGGATCGGCGGCGGGCGGCAGGAAGGCGGTGCGCGGCAGCCGGGCGAGGACGGCCTGCCGCAGCGTGCCGTCCAGTTCGCCCTTGCCGAGCGGGCCGGGCACGAGCCCGATGATCCCCTCCCCGACCGGCCGCCACTCCGCGAGCAGCCCGGCGTAGGCGTCGGCGGCGCGCTCCACCAGGAAGTCGGTCAGCGGTCCGGGGGCGGTGTGCCGCCGGGTGCTGTCCAGCGGGAACGACGCGATGAGCAGCGCGGGCACGCCGAGCGGCTCGTCGCTGGGGGTGGGCGCGTGGACGACGGGACTGGTCCGGGGCCGCTCGGGGGCGCCCTCGGCGTCCACGGGGACGGCCCACGTCACCGACCAGTGCGGACGCAGCCGCTCCTCGACGGGCCGGTCCGCGAGCAGGTCGGGGGTGAGCGCGCCGTGCGCGGAGACGGTACGCCACCGGGTGGTGCCGTTCCGGTCGTCGGCTACGACGGTCAGCGGGCCCTCGGTGCGGCGGCTGAGGGTGCGGACGGCGTCGCCGACCTCGATGACGACCTCGTCCAGGCCGGGCAGGGCGAGCAGCAGGGCGTCGTCCACGGCGTTCAGCAGCCGCTCGGCGAGATCGGCGGCGGCCGGGTCGCGCAACGGGAGGATGACGGCGGTGTCGTACGGGTCGGGGGCGGTGCCCTCGGCGGGGTACGGGAGGCGGAGCAGGGGGACGTGACCGTCCCGGCGGCGGATCTCGTCGCCGAGGCCCGGGCTGCGGGCGGCGGTCTCGGCGGCCAGGTCGCGGGCCTCGGCGAGGGACCAGCGGACGCCGCCCTGCCTGCCGACGACGGCCGGTTCGTCGGTGACCGACAGCACGGCGGCGAAGCCGACGCCGAACCGGCCGACGGTGGCGGCCTCGGCGTCCCGCTTGGCGGAGGCGCGGAGGGTGGCGAGGGACTCGACACCGGCGGCGTCGAGGGGGGCGCCGGTGTTGGCGGCGACGAGGACGTTGTCCCGGAGGGTGAGACGGAGACGGCCCGGGGTGCCCGCGCGGGCGGCGGCGTCGGCGGCGTTCTGCGCCAGCTCCACGACGAGGCGGTCCCGGTAGCCGCCGAGGACGAGGTCCTCCTCGGCGTTGGCGTCCTCACGGAAACGGGCCGGGCTGGTGGCCCAGGCGTCCAGGACGCCCCGCCTGAGACGGGCCGTCCCGAAGGGATCCGCACCCTCGGCTGCGGGCCGCACGAACTTGCTCACGTCCACTCTCCTCATCGGCGTGAGCACGAAGGTACCGGAGCGCCGCGCCGGCTTATGCCGGGGTGAGGTGGGAGCACCTGGGGTCCGCTGTCGGCCCCCTGCGGCAGAATGGCGCTGCTTTGTGTTTCACCGCGCGTCACTGTGTCGGCGCAAGCGGTCTCATCAGGGGAGTGGAATGACCACAGCGCCACAGACCAGCCTAGAGACGCTGCTCGCTCGGCTGATCGACCGCAAGCCCCTGCGCTCCGAGGCCACCCTTCAGGCCGACGTGCGGCAGTTGCTGCTCGAAGGCGACCTGACCTCGACGACTATCCGGACCCGAACGAACCGGTACGGGTGGAGTTCACGGGCTCCTGGGACCTGCGCCGTCTGAGGCCGCACTTCTTCCCGCGCGGCAGCGCGGTGGTCTTCGGGCGACGGATCACGGCGGCGGTTGGCGACGCCGCTCTCGGTAACAATCCGGTTCCGCTGCCGAAGAAGACCCAGCGGTGGACCGGGAAGATCCCGACGACAGCCAACAACTGGGGGCAGGTCCAGGGCTGGGTCCATCGCGAGGACACCGAGCTTCGATACGTCGGTGAGGATCTGATCTCGTCGCCGTACCGGACGCGGTTCTGGCAAGGCGCGACGATCGTGCCTCGCGTTCTGTTCTTCGTGGAACAGCAGGATGTCGGGCCGCTGGGGCTGGGAGCTGGCCGGGTGCGCGTCCGGTCGCAGCGAAGTAGCACCGAAAAGACGCCCTGGAAGAACCTTCCGGACCGCGAAGGCGTCGTGGAAACGCAGTTCGTCCGACCTGTGCTGCTGAGAGAGAGCGTGCTGCCCTATCGGCTGTTGAAGCCGCGCAAGGCCGTGCTGCCCATTGAGGGCAGCACCACCCTGCTGCACGGAGAGCACGATCACCTGGACCGGTATCCGGACCTTGCGCAGTGGTGGCGGGAGGCGGAAGGGCTCTGGGTGGATCACCGAAGCAGTGAGCGATTGACGCTCCTTGAGCGACTTGAGTTCCATCGGGGTATGTCCATGCAACTCCCTGGGACTCCCCTACGCGTGGTGTATGGCAAATCCGGGATGCACGTCTCGGCAGCGCTTGTCGAAGACGCGAGCGCGGCCATCGATCACAAGCTGTACTGGGGCACGGTGTCAAGCCGCGAGGAAGGGTTGTACCTCTGCGCGATTCTTAACGCTCCGGCACTCACCGAGATCGTCCGGCCCTTGATGTCGTACGGCAAGGACGAGCGCGACATCGACAAGGCCGTATGGCAGCTCCCCATCCCCCAGTTCGACCCGGCCAACGCCGGTCATCAGCGACTGGCCGAACTCGGCGCTGCGGAAGCCCAGCGCATCGCGGCTCTGGGCCTGGACGAGTCCAAGAACTTCGTCAAGCTACGCCAGGTGGTACGGGCCGTGATCCTGGACTCCCCAGACGCCGAAGAACTCGACCAGTTGGTCCGTCTCCTGCTGGAGTAGCGGGGCGAGCCCGGGCCCGAATCAGCCCTCGGCTGCGTAGGTTATGAAGCCCGCCCAGGCGGTCGGCGTGACGGCGAGCCGGGGGCCCTCGATGTTCTTGGAG
The DNA here is from genome assembly GCF_040635175.1 of Streptomyces sp. NPDC006997. Taxonomy (NCBI): domain Bacteria; kingdom Bacillati; phylum Actinomycetota; class Actinomycetes; order Kitasatosporales; family Streptomycetaceae; genus Streptomyces; species Streptomyces sp. NPDC006997. Next base: position 9,875 of record NZ_JBEYHH010000058.1, on the reverse strand, counting down.
TCACGGATGTGGACGGTGCGGGGAGCCGCGGCAACCTCGACACACGACTCACCTTCGCTGCCACTGCTGTAGCTGCTCTTGAACCATGCCAGGTCAGTGGCGTTGTCGGTCGAGGCTTTGCGGATCATGTCTCCCCCAGCAGTCGCTCGATGAAGGCCGTTGACTCACGCGGAGTGAGAGCCTGAGCCCGGATGATGCCATATCGCAGTTCCAGGATACGAAGTTGCCTCAGGTCACAGACCGGTCGGCCGTTTGCCACTACCGGCGAACGACCCACGGCCGAACCGTCCGCGAACTTCAGCACGTCGATTCCGCCATCCACACCCGCGTGCCCTTCACAGTCCATCGGCATCACCTGAAGCTCGACGTTCCGCAACCGTCCCGCCTCCAGGAGATGCTCAACCTGCCGTCGCAGCACCGCCTTGCCTCCCAGTGGGCGCCGCAGCGTCCACTCCTCCAGCACGAAGCTGATCTCCGGCGCCGGGTCCCTGTCGAAGACGGCCTTGCGGGCCACGCGCGCGGCGATGAACCGCTCCACCTCCTCCTCCGAGTAGGCGGGCCGCCGCATCCGGAGCAGCGCGCGGGCGTACTCCGGGGTCTGCAACAGCCCGTGGATGTTCAGCGGGTCGTAGAGCTGGAGCTCGACCGCCTTGGCCTACGCCTGCGCCAGGTCCCGCACCTTCTTCGGGTACCGGACCTTCCGCACGTCCTCCTTCATGGCGGCGAGCAGCCCGCCCGCCTCCAGCACCTCGTCCGCCTTGTCCAGGTACTCGGGCCGGGGGATACGCTTCCCGCCCTCGATCTTGTACACGAGGTCCTCGCCGTAGCCGACGGCGGTACCGAAGTCGGCGGCGCGCATCCCCACGGCTTCCCGGCGGAGTCGCAACTGCCGCCCGACGGTGCTGATGACCGCCATGCCCCAGTCGTCGTCCGGGTCCACCTCCCAACCCGGTTCGTTCGTCTCGTCCTTGACCCGCCTCTCGGTCGTATCCACCGACATGCGCTCTCCCTCCGTCTCCCGTCCACCCCTCCAGTCGGTCACCGTGCGTGCCGACTCCATCACTCTTCACCGTACGCACACCGCACACCGTCAAGTGACGCGAACAGGGAAACCGCCCACTTCAGGGGCTCAGTTGCCGCATCCGCCCGCACCGGGGCCCGGCCTTCCGCACTCCGGTGCGCCAGGCGTCTCCCAAGAAGAACCACATGAGGAAAGAACCCACCAAGCCCCACCCCTCCCGCCCGCGCTCCGACCTCACCCGCACGGGTGAACATCCGCAAACCGGCTGGATTCGGCATCGGTCGCCTGCCCTACGCTCAGCGCGACGCCACCGCAGACATGCGACGGCCCCCGCCGGGACGGGCAATCCCAGGCGAGGGCCTGACCACCAAGGAAGAGGAAGCTTCCTGATGGATACGCAGCACCCTAGCGCGCCCCCGCACGCCCAGTCCCGCCCTGCGGGCAAGAGCCACCCGAACCGGCGGCCCCGCTCAGGCCCTCCCGGGCACTCGACCGGACTGGCGCACGACAACGCCCGCCACACCACCCGCTTCACGGTGATCGGCAACCACCTGGCGCAGCACCCGGAGCTGTCGCTCCTGGCGATTGGCCTGTCGGTGCACCTCCAGTCCCTCCCTGCCGGTGCCCGCGCGGACATCAAGACCCTCGCGGCGCGCTTCCCGGAGGGGGCGGACCGAATCGCCGCCGCCCTGCGTGAGCTGGAGACCCACGGATACCTCCGCCGTCCCCGGCAACGCGTCCCCGGCGGCCGTATCGTCACCCGCACGATCTCCTGCAACCAGCCCGGCCACCACGACCGTCAACGTCAACCTGCCGCCCCCGAGGCCGCACCCCCCGCGCAGGCCGCCAAGCCACGGCAGCGGAAACCCCGCAGGAAGGCACTGCCCGCAGTACCTCGTCCGGCGTACCCCTCTCCTGGCCTCCTCCAGACGGCAACGGACCTTCTCAGCGGTCTCCACCACCTCGATGCTCGTCTGTTCTTGTCCGCCCAGGACGTCACCCACCTCGCCCCGGGCGTCGCCGCCTGGCTGGAACGCGACATCGCCCCCACGGCCGTACAACGAGCCCTGACCGCCGACCTTCCGCCCGAGGGCCTACGGCGGCCCGCCGCCCTCCTGGCGCACCGCCTCACCGCCCAGCTACCGCCTCCCCCGCCGTTCCGCGCCCGTTTCCTGACCTTGGAGGACGTATACGCAGACCTCCTGGATGGGCTCACTCTCGTCCACAGGCTGTGGCTGGGCGGTAGCTTCGTCAGTACGAAGCTCAACCCGCGGAACATCGACGTGGCCCTGCTGATCGACACGCGAGCCGAGTTCGCGGTGCGCGGCAAGCCGGGTTCCAAGTGGCTGACCACCGCCTTCAAGAGTCGTAACAACATGAGGGACAAGTTCGGCGTCTCGCCGGTAAGAATCGGCTACCGACCTGTCGTCCACGTGTTCCGCCCCGAGCTCATGACGTCCCAGGACCGGACATACTTCACGGAAAGGGGTGTGTGGGATGACTGGTGGCAGCGGTGTCGGCTGCCGGATCAGATGGACCGATCACCATCCGAAGCGAGCGCTGCCCCGGCGCGCGGATACCTGGAGGTGCGGCTGTGACTGCTGGCGACAACTGGCGCGAGCGCAGGCGCGCGATCCTCGGAGACGACGCCGACCTCACGACTCGCCTGCTCGACGAGATGGGCACCGAGGAACGGGATGACGAGGAGGTCGAAGCCGAACATCGGACGAGTCGCCTGGCAGCGGCGCGCGAATACGAGCCCCAGGCTCGCCTCGATGAGGAACTTCAGCTTCGCCTGACAGGACCGGACACCGAGGGAGGCGCCCTGCGCTTCCAGTGGGGCGACGCGCTTCTCAGCCCCGTGGAGAACGCTCTCTCGGTCGCCGCGGGCACCCCGGTGCAACTTGAACTCACAGGTGTCTCGGCGGGCAGCACCGTCGTGTATGCGCGCCCAGTCGCCACCGTGGCCCCCACGGAGCCACCCGCCATGGACGCTCCCGCCACCTCGGCCGCCAGCACCGGCATGTACGCGCTCACGAAGCTGCTGACCGCCCTGGAGTCCGAGGAGGACATCCGGGAATGGGCGCGGCTCTTCGACTCGGTGGATGGCCTTGCCCGCGCCCTGGGGAAGTACGGACTCAACCTGGGCATGACCTGGTACGGCGCCGATGGCGGTATGCGCCGCGCCCGACTGACCGAGCGCGGCAGACGCCGCGTCGAGCACCTCCGCGAAACCCGACCGCGCGATCAGGAGATCACCATCTCAGGCCGGATCACCGAGCTACGCGAAAGCGGGTGGGTGAAGGTCAAGACCGGGACGGCGAAAAACGCCCCAGCCTACGACGTGCACTTCGAGGAGCCCGAGAAGCTGCTCCGTATGCGTCCCGGTCTGGGTGACAACGTCCACTTCCGGGTACGTTTTCGTCAGCATCTGGACTCCGTAGGCATCGCCCGCTCCACCGAGTACACGTACCTGGGACCGGCCGCGGAACAGCCTCCGCTTCCGTTGGAGTCCTGACCCCTACGAGTGTCCGAGCTCCGCCGTCTCCTCGTCCGTGACCGTCGGTACGGAGCCCGCGTCCCGCGACGGGCGCAGCGGGAACGGGTCCACCCGGGTCTCGTCGATCACCGGCGGCGCGGGGACCGGGGGCTTCGGCATGACCGCGGCCTCCGAGTGGCCGCCGCAGCCGTAGGTGAGGGAGACGACCCGGCCGTCCGCCGGGGAGAACTCGTTGGCGCAGACGCCGAACGCCTGGCCGAGGGAGCCGCCGAGCGCGACGAGGAAGCCGCAGCTCACGCAGGCCGCGGGGGCCGCCTGGGCCATCGGGGTCTTGGGGCCGTACCCCTCCTCCCACCGGTCGGCGGCGATGTGGAGGCCGTACCGGGACAGGACGCGGGCGCGGCGCAGGCCGAGTTCCTCGGCGACGGCGGAGATGGAACCCCGGGTCGGGGCCACCGGGAGGGTCGCGGGCGTGCCCGCCGTCACCTCCGCGTCCTCGGCCTCCACCAGGTCGGCCATCTCGTGGGAGACGGCGGAGTTCGGCGGCGGCTCCTCCTCGCCCGTCCAGCCGGGCTCCAGGCGCAGGTCCTCGGCGTCGGTGGGCAGCAGGTCGCCGGGCCCCATGTCGCCGGGGCGGAGGCGTTCGCTCCAGGGCACCCATTCGGGGGCGAGCAGCGCGTCCGGGCCGGGCAGCAGGACGACCTCGTCCAGCGTGACGATCTTCGCGCGGGAGGCGCGGGCCACCGTCGCCGCCCACCGCCAGCCGCGGTAGCCCAGCTCCTTGCACTCGAAGAAGTGGGTGACGACCCGGTCGCCCTCGGAGACCAGTCCCACGTGCTCGCCGACGACGCCTGGTGCCGCCGCCTCCTCGGCTGCGGCGCGGGCGAGGTCGACGGCCTCGGCGCACAGGCGGTCGGGGGTGCGGCTTCGCGTTGTCGCTGCGCTCACAGGTATCGCTTCTCTCCTACGCCGTCTCTCGGGTGCGCCTGCCTGAAGGCGGCGGGGCGGACGGAGCGGACCGGGGGACCGCGTCGACGTCCACGCGCCATCGCACTACGAGCGCACCTGACACCATCCATTCTGCGGGATGGCCGAGATACGCACGCTACCTGTTCGGCGGCGCTTGGCCTACACCGACGGGACGGATCGCGGCCCTACGGTGATCTTCCGGCGGGGCGCGTCTTCCGTGATGTGCGGGCCATACGCGCCGTACACGCACTACGGGCGGCTTTCTCGGGGCACTATGACGGGGTGGCAACCGCGAAGTCATCCGACGGTGCCACCGGCATCGGTGGCCAGGTCGGCGGAAAGAGCGCAGGTGACGTGCGGGCCCGGCTCCTCGGGTCCGTGCGTGCGGTCGGCCGTGCCCTGCACTTCCCGGTGACGGGCACCGCCCGCGGTATCCGCAGAGCCACCCACGCGCACGGCGCGGGCGAGTCGGGGCTCGGCAAGCTGATCGAGCTGCACGGTGTGAACGGCGCGGGCGACGTGATGATCACCGTGGCGCTCGCCTCCACCGTCTTCTTCTCGGTGCCGACGGACGAGGCGCGTGGCCGGGTCGCGCTGTACCTGGCGATCACGATGCTGCCGTTCACGCTCCTCGCCCCGGTGATCGGCCCGCTCCTGGACCGGCTGCCGCACGGCCGTCGCGCGGCGATGGCGGGCGCGATGCTCGCGCGGGCGATGCTCGCCCTGGTGCTGTCCGGCGCGGTGATCACCGGCAGTATCGAGCTGTACCCGGCGGCGCTCGGCGTGCTGGTGGCGTCGAAGGCGTACGGCGTGGTCCGCAGCGCGGTCGTCCCCCGGCTGCTTCCCCCCGGCTTCAGTCTCGTCAAGGCCAACTCGCGGGTGACCCTCGGGGGGCTGCTCGCCACCGGCGTGGCGGCGCCCGTCGGCGCGGGGCTCCAGGCGGTCGGCCCGCGCTGGCCGCTCTACGGCGCCTTCGTCATCTTCATCGCGGGCATGTTCCTCTCCTTCTCCCTCCCCCCGAAGGTCGACTCGGCCAAGGGGGAGGACACCGCGCTGCTCGCGTCGGACGAGGAGCACCTGCACGGCCCGCACCTCAAACCGGTCAAGCGCCCCGGCCTGCGGACGGTCGGCATCGCGGTCACCCACGCGCTGGGCGCCAACGCGGCGATCCGCTGCCTCGCCGGTTTCCTGATCTTCTTCCTGGCGTTCCTGCTGCGCGAGCACCCGCTGTCCGGGCAGAGCGCGGCGGTGTCGCTGGGCATGGTGGCGGTCGCGGCGGGCACCGGCAACGCGCTGGGTACGGCGGTCGGGGCGTGGCTGCGGTCGAGGGCGCCGGAGATCATCATCGTGACGGTGGTCGCGATCGAGGTGGGCGCGGCGATCACGGCGGCGACGTTCTTCAGCGCGTTCCTGGTGGTGTGCCTGGCGGCGCTCGCCGGGTTCGCGCAGGCGCTGGCCAAGCTGTCGCTGGACGCGCTGATCCAGCGGGACGTGCCCGAACTGGTCCGCACCTCGGCGTTCGCCCGCTCCGAGACGCTGCTGCAGATGTCGTGGGTGGTGGGCGGCGCCGTCGGCATCGCGCTGCCGCTGAACGGCACCCTGGGCCTGTCGGTGGGCGCCGCGATCGTCGCCGTCGGCTGGCTGGCCACCGTCCGCGGGCTGCTCACCTCGGCGCGGCGCGGCGGCTCCGGGCGTCCCCGCGTGGCGTAACGCACCGCGCACGGCGCACCCCACATGGCCAGCGGGCGGCGGGCGCCCGATAGCCTTCGGCCATGACCATGCAATCCGCTGCTGTGCGACGCCGCCGCGCTGTCGCCGCCGCCGGCGCCGTATCCGCCGGACTGCTCGTCCTGTCGGCCTGCGACAAGCCGACGCCGATGTCGACGGTCACCGTCGGGTCGGACTCGGTCACCTCCGAGGCCCTCTGCTACAACGACGGCGACACGCTCAAGGCCGCCGACATCGCCAAGTGCCAGAAGGACGAGGACGTCAAGTCCATCAAGGTCGGCCAGGACGAGACCGTACGCATCGGTGTCGACCAGGAGATCGCCGACCAGGAGTGGACGGTCCTGATGAACGGCCGGGCCATCTCCGACCCCAGCGAGAGCACCTACCGCACCGTCCCCGGCAGCGTGTTCTTCAACGCCCAGTACGGCGCGCAGGGCGACTCCACCGTCATCTCCGTCAAGGCGGGCGGTGACAAGGACGTCACCGGCCTGTGGTCCTTCAAGCTGGAGAAGGACTACTGACCACGCCCGCCCCGCGCGTCCTGGTAGCCACCGCGGTCCCCGCCGAACGGGACGCGGTGGCCCGGGCGTTCCCCGGCCCGGTGATCGCCGCCGGGGTGGGTCCGGCCGCCGCCGCGGCGGCCACGGCGACCGCGCTCGCGGGCGCCCGCCACACCCTCGTCGTCTCCGCGGGCATCGGCGGCGGCTTCGCGCCCCACGCCCCCGTCGGCTCCCTCGTCGTCGCCGACGAGATCACCGCGGCCGACCTGGGCGCCGAGACCGCCGACGGTTTCCTGCCGGTCACCGACCTCGGCTTCGGCACCGTCACCCACCGTCCGCCCGCCGCCCTGGTCCGGGAGGCCGCCGCCGCGACCGGCGCCCGCACCGGCGCCGTCCTCACCGTCTCCACGGTGACCGGCACCGCCGCCCGCGCCGCCGCGCTGCGCGCCCGGCACCCCGGCGCGCTCGCCGAGGCCATGGAGGGCTTCGGCGTCGCGGAGGCGGCGGCGCTGCACGGCGTTGCCGTCCTGGAGATACGGGCCGTCTCCAACCCGGTCGGCCCGCGCGACCGCGCCGCCTGGCGCATCGGCGAGGCGCTCGCGGCGCTCACCGAGGCGTTCGGGAAGCTGACGCCCGTACTGGAGAGTTGGAACCCACATGACCACAGGTGAGCGGCTCCGCATCGCGTACTCCCCCTGCCCGAACGACACGTTCGTCTTCGACGCCCTGGCGCACGGCCGCGTCCCCGACGCGCCCGCCCTCGACGTCACCTTCGCCGACATCGACGTCACCAACGGCATGGCCGAGCGCGGCGAGTACGACGCCCTGAAGGTGTCGTACGCCGTCCTCCCGTACGTCCTGGACACCTACACCCTCCTGCCCTGCGGCGGGGCGCTGGGCCGGGGCTGCGGCCCGCTGGTCCTGACCCGCGACGAGCGGACCACCGACCTGACCGGCCGGACGGTCGCCGTACCCGGCGAGAAGTCAACGGCGTACCTGCTGTTCCGCCTGTGGGCGGCGGACACCGTGCCCGGCGGCGTGGGCGAGATCGTCGTCATGCCGTTCCACGAGATCATGCCCGCGGTCCGCGACGGCAAGGTGGACGCGGGCCTGGTCATCCACGAGGCCCGCTTCACGTACCAGAACTACGGCCTGCGCAAGCTCGCCGACATGGGCGAGCACTGGGAGCGCACCACGGGTCTGCCGATCCCCCTCGGCGCGATCATCGCCAAACGCTCCCTGGGCACCCCCGCCCTCACCCGCCTGGCCACGGCGCTGCGCACCTCGGTCCAGCTGGCCTGGGACGACCCGGAGGCGTCCCGCCCCTACGTGATGGAACACGCCCAGGAGATGGACCCGTCCGTCGCGGACCAGCACATCGGCCTGTACGTCAACGAGTTCACCGCCGACCTGGGCCCCGACGGCTACGCGGCGGTACGGGGCCTGCTCACCCGCGCGGCGGCCGAGGGACTCCTCCCGCCCCTCGGCCCCGAGGCCCTCGCCTTCCCGTAGGACCTGTCACACGTCGAGCTGGTCGGCGACCGCCCGCAGCAACCCGGCGATCTTCGCGCCCGAAGCCCTGTCGGGATAGCGGCCCTTTTCGAGCATGGGCGTGATGTTCTCCAGGAGGGTGGTCAGGTCCTGGACGATCGAGGCCAGCTCGTCGGGCTTCTTCCGCTGCGCGGCGGCGACCGAGGGCGTCGGGTCCAGCAGCGTCACCGAGAGGGCCTGGTCACCACGTTGTCCGGCGACGACCCCGAACTCCACGCGCTGACCCGGCTTGAGTGTCTCGACTCCGGCGGGGAGAACCGAGGAATGGACGAAGACGTCACCGCCGTCGTCACGGGAGAGAAAGCCGAAGCCCTTCTCGCTGTTGAACCACTTGACCTTGCCGGTAGGCACGTCTGTCCTCGTCCTCGTACTCGTCGGAAAACTGCTTCGGAAAACGGCTCTTGATAGCACTGGGGCGGGTCGTCCGTGACCCGCCGGTACCAAGACTATGGGTCAGGGAGCCGGTGACAAGACGTCACCCGGTTGTTCCTTCGCGCTGGGAACTACCCTGGTCCGGTGCGTGACAAAACCCAAACTAATTCCGCCGCACCCGGTGACCGGCTGATCCGTGCCGGTGCCGTGGTGTTCCTCATCGGTACCGTGGCCACCCTCGTCACGGTAACGCCGCTGTTCCTGGGAACGACGCCTTTTCCCACCTACATGTTCGGACTGAGCATGTTCATGGGCGTCGGTTTCGCCATCGCCGCCGCGGGGGTGCTGCGCTCCATCGCGGCGGCCCGCCGTCAGGCGCGGGAGGCGTCCAGATAGGCCGAAAGCCACTCCGGAAAACCCAGCAGATCATCGAGGACGACGTCCGCCCCGGCCGCCCGCAACTCCGCACCGGAACACGGCCCGGTCGCCACGGCCACCGCCAGCGCGCCGGCGGCCCGGGCCCCCCGTACGTCGCCGACGTGATCGCCGACGTACACCACGGCGCCCTCCTCCCGCAGCGCCTCCGCCTTGGCCTCCGCCCACAGGTCACCTATGACCGCGTCCGGCTCCATCCCCAGGTGCGCGAGGTGCAGCTTGGCGTTGGGCTCGTACTTGGCGGTGACGACGACGGCACGCCCCCCGACCCCCCGCACCGCGTCGACGGCCTCCCGCGCCCCCACCATGGCGGGCGTCGCGGCGACGGCGATCGACGGGTACATCGCCCGGTAGAGATCGGCCACACCCGCGATCTCCCCCTCCGGGAACCAGTTCCGCAACTCCTCCTCCAACGGCGGCCCCAGCCGCGTGACGGCCAGATCGGCGTCGACGAAGACCCCCGTCCGCTCGGCCAACGCCAGATAGCACGCGTGAATGCCGGGCCGGGAGTCAATGAGGGTCATGTCGAGATCGAAGCCGACAGTGGGAAACGCGGTCGCCAGAGCCATAGGGGCCATTGTGCAACCCACGGACGACGCGCAGTCGCCGTACTAGGGAAGGGGACGTGTCGGGGGGTGTCCGCCCGCAGTGGTTCGCGCGGAAGACCCCGCACACCCCGCACCCCACAGCCCGCGCGGTTCCGAGCCCCCGCCCGGGCCAGGTCGGACTCCCCAGTTCGCGGCCAACACGTCGACCAGGAGCAGGCCCCGGCCTCCCTCACACTCGTCGCTCGGTAGGC
>NZ_JBEYHH010000057.1:0-25624 GCF_040635175.1 Streptomyces sp. NPDC006997 | reverse complement strand
CCGGCAGAGGGCGGTACTCGCCGGAAGTGGCTGGTCTGAGGGGTTCGAAGACTTTTAATCCATTGGTTGTGGGTTCGAGTCCCACAGGGCCTACCGAGGGCAGGGCCGTCTTGTGGCTCTGACCAGCGGTTTCGTGGCCCCGGCCAGTCGTCCTGGCCGGGGCCATGCCATGTGTGGAGTCCGTCTGCGTGAGCGGGTGTGCCAACAGGCAGGGTGGCTTGTTCAGCCACCGAGTCTCTTCTTAGGGTTCGCCGCCGCAGGCGTGGTCCCCTTTGTGGCGTTGAAGGCGTTGGTGAGGCCGTCGAGGCGGTCGGCAAGTTCCCGGAGCCGATCCGCGTGTGCCGTGAGGGATCCGGCACGAGCACGTTCCTTGGTTCGGTGGTCATCGGCCCAGGACGACATCCGGGTGAGGGCTCCGGCTCGGTCTTCGTTCAGGAGTTCAGCCGCGGCTTTCGGATCCATGAGGGTCGACCAGGCTTGCTCGGCGGGAAGTAGGGGGCGGCTGGGGAGGGCGTACTCGGGGTACCAGGCTGTGGGGTCGCAGCCGGGGACATGGCGCAGGATGACCGCTCCGGCAACACGGTCCTCCATCAGGGGGCGCCGGCCGTCGTACCCTCGGTCGATCGGCCTACGGGGTCAGGGCCCCTCTTGCGCCCCTGACCAGCGATTCACGTGGCCCCGACCAGTTCTTCTGGCCGGGGCCGCGTCCTGTGAGGGGGCCGTCTGCGGACTGGATGCCGCTGGCTGGCCCGGGGTTCAGGGCCGCCCCTGACGCGGCGGGACGCGCGGTGCGAGGATGGGGGTCTGGTGGAGCGGAACGCGAGGGGGCGCTTCTGGGCCAGCCCGGGTTCCGGGGGACGGACAGTCCCCGGCCTCTCCGCCGTACTCCCGCCTGTGTCACCATCGCGGCCCGTCGCAGGCGGTATCGCGCTGGCACCGGCAGGCGCCGGACGGTGGGCGGTGGCACGGCTCAGGGTCGTGGTGCCGCGGACGTCCGGCACGACGCACAGGAAAGCGGTACTTGATGATGTACGACCAGACACGTGCCCAACAGCCCGCGAACCAGCCCCGCGACGCCACGGGCCACCGTGCCTCCGGCCCGGCACCGCTGATCCCCGCGGAGGCGGGGGACAAGATCCTCCGGCGCCTCGGACGGGCCGTCAACACGTTCCCCGACGCCCCGCGTGAGTCCCTGGAGGAGGCCGAGGGCGCCCTCGACGACGCCGCCGCCCAGCTCATGGAGGCCCTCGCCGAACAGCGACGCGCCCTCCGCGAGGGCTGGCAGGACCAGGACCCCGAGACGGGGGACGCCGAACTCCACCAGGCCCTGCGGCGGTACCGGGAGGTCACCCAGCGCCTGCTGCGGTTCTGAGCGGGATCAGGTCGCCCCGTTCCGGACGTCATCCGGAGCGGGGCTCACGGCGCCGCCGTCTGCGCCAACGACCAGATGACGAACGTACCGATGGCGATGCCGATCAGTGCCCACCAGGGCTGGTACGGCAGATAGAGGAAGTTCGCCACGATGCTCAGGGCGGCGAGGGCGATACCGCTGGCGCGGGCCCAGGTGGCGGGGCCGCTCAGGAGGCCCCAGCCGACGACGACCAGGATGACGCCGAGGATCAGGTGGATCCAGCCCCAGGCGGTGAGGTTGAACTTGAAGACGTAGTCGCCGATGGCGGCGTACACGTCGTCCTTGGCGATACCGGCGATGCCCTGCAGGATGCCGAGGACACCCCCCACGAACAGCAGCACACCGGCGAAGAGCGTGCCGCCGGTGGCCCAGCCGCCGGACCTCGGTGCGGACGGCGGGGGTGTGGGGTGGGTCGTCTGGCTCATGGCGGTTCTCCCTGCGGCCTGATGGCGGATCCCCACTCCGGCGCGGCGGACGGCGCGGGTGGTTCGACTCTCGGCGCCCGGGCGGGGCACGGCCACCGGTGTGGGCCGTTCGGGTGGCGGGGGCGGGGAAGGGACCACAGAGCGGAGCGGGGGCGACGAAGGCGCGTGGGGTACCGGCATGAGGGAGCCGGGGAGGCTCATCCTGATCACGGCCACCGCGGTGCTCGCGCCGCTGCTGGCGTTCGCGGCGATCACCGTGGCGGTGCGAAGCAACCTGGGCGATCCGAGACCCCCCATGCTTGAGCTTTGAAGCGACAGCCGAGTGGCCCTCGTCCCCTCACTTGCAGGGGGTGGACCTCCGCCGCCACGGCAGATCCCCGGACGACGCGCACCCCGTCCCCCCGTCCCCCTGCAGCCCGCCCGCGATACGGGAACAGATCTCCTCCAACTGGGCGACCTGCTCCTCGTCCAGCTGATCGAAGACGGCACCGCGCACGGTCTCCACATGCCCCGGAGCGGCCCGCTCCAGCGCGCTCATCCCGTCCTCCGTCAGCAGCGCGAGACTGCCCCGCCGGTCGGACGCGCACCCCTCACGCCGCACCAGCCCGTCCCGCTCCAGCCGCGCCACGGCGTACGTCAGCCGACTGCGGGTGATCTTCACCCGCTCCGCCAGACCGGTCATCCGCAGCCGCCGCTCCGGGGCCTCCGAGAGATGGACCAGGATGGAGTAGTAGAGGTGCGGCATCCCGGCGTCCTGCTGGAGCTGGCGGTCGAGGGCGTCCTCCAGGAGGTGGGTCGCGGCCGTGAACGCGCGCCAGGCACGTTGTTCCTCAGGGGTGAGCCAGCGAGTCGTCATACGCCCAGGGTAGTTTTGCTTAAAACTTGAATCACACCACCTGAGAGGTGGCTACCGCCGATGCCCGTCCCCCACGTCCTGCTGTCCGCCGCCGTCTCCCTCGACGGCTACCTCGACGACAACGGCCCCGACCGCCTCCTCCTCTCCTCCCCCGCCGACTTCGACCGGGTCGACGAGGTACGGGCCTCCGTCGACGCCATCCTCGTCGGCGCCGGCACGATCCGCGCCGACAACCCCCGCCTGCTGGTCAACTCCGCCGCCCGCCGCGCCGCCCGCCGGGCCGCGGGCCAGCCGGAGTACCCCCTCAAGGTCACCGTCAGCGCCTCCGGTGACCTCGACCTGGCGGCGCGCTTCTGGCACACGGGCGGCGCCAAGATCCTCTACACCACGGACAAGGGCGCTGAGCGGGCCCCCGACCTGTCCGCCACCACCTCCGTCGTCCCCCTGGGGCCCGACGTCGACTGGCGGAAGCTGCTGACGCACCTGCACGACGTGCGCGGCGTACGGCGCCTCATGGTCGAGGGCGGCGGCACCGTCCACACCCAGCTCCTCCAGCAGGGCCTCGCCGACGAACTCCAGCTCGCCGTCGCCCCGCTCTTCGTCGGCGAGCCGACGGCGCCGCGCCTCTTCGGGCCGGGGTCCTACCAGGCGGGCCGACTGCGCCTGCGGGAGACCCGGCCGCTCGGCGACACGGTCCTCCTACGCTACGAGCCCACCGCCCCCGGCGCCGGGTCGCTGCCCAACGCCGCCGACCGCCACTGGCTGCGGCTCGCCTGCGAGCTGGCGGCGCTGTGCCCGCCGTCGGACACGGCCTTCAGCGTGGGGGCGGTGGTCGTCGCGGCGGACGGCACCGAGCTGGCCCGCGGCTACTCCCGGGAGGGCGGAGATCCCGTCGTCCACGCGGAGGAGGCGGCGCTGGGGAAGATCGACGTGGGGGACGTGGGGGACGTGGGGCGGCTGCGGCTGGCCGGTGCGACGGTGTACAGCAGCCTGGAGCCCTGCGCCCGGCGGGCGTCGCGTCCTCGGGCATGTGCGCGGCTGATTCTTGACGCGGGGGTGCGGAGGGTGGTTACGGGGTGGCGGGAGCCGGACACGTTCGTCGCCGGGGCGGATGGGCGTGGGGTGTTGGTGGGGGAGGGGGCGCAGGTGGTGCTGCTGCCGGAGTTCGAGGGGGCGGCGGTGGCGCCGAACCGACACTTGGTGGGTTGACGGGGTTTTGCGGGGCGGTAGGTGGGGGTGCCGGCGGGGCTGCTGGCGCCGGGGGATGGCCGCGAGGCCCGGCGCGGCGGGGTGCCTCCCCCAAGCTCTTCGAGCAGGAGGTACCCCCATGGCCCCGGCGGCACGACGGCCCACAGCTCGGTCGGCAGACGGCTGCCCGCAGCGAGGGCGGATGTGGGCGACGGCCCGCAGCGAGGGCGGATCTGGGCGACGGCCCGCAGTCGCCGTACGACGGAAGGGGACGGGTCGGGGGGTGTCCGCCCGCAGTGGTTCGCGCGGAAGACCCCGCACACCCCGCACCCCACAGCCCGCGCGGTTCCGAGGACGGACACCCCCCGGCGCGGCCCCGCACCACCCCCCGGCAGACAGCGCCACACCAGCCACCCACCAAACAGCCACAGGCCGCCGCAGGCGTGCATCTGGAGCAATGGACCTGCGCGGCGCCACGCGGCGGGGCACGCTGCCAGGGACAGGCTGGCGGACAGTGCGGAGGTGGTGGGGCGTGAGGTCGATGGCGCGGAGTGTGGTGTTCGGGGTGGTCGTCAGCTGTCTCGCCGGGCTGCTCGGCGGGTGCGGCAGTCTGGATTCCGAGGCCCGCAGCATGGCCCGCGCCCTACCCCCCGACGCCGACTTCACCCACCCCGGCATCCTCGTCGGCAAGTCACAGCTCAAGGCCGTCCGCGAGAACGTCACCGCGGGCAAACAGCCCTGGCTGAAGGCGTACCTCGACATGCGGGACAGCGAGTACGGCTCGTACCGCTACACCCCGAAGCCCTCCGCGACCGTCTCCTGCCCCACCAACGGCAGACCAGGCCCCGGCTGCCGAGCCGAGCGCCGCGACGCCATCGCCGCCTACACCCAGGCCCTCCTCTTCACCGTCACCGGCAAGGAACAGCACGCCGCCAAGGCCACCGCCATCATGGACGCCTGGTCCGCCAAGCTGAAACGGCACACCGGCGGCAACGCCGCCCTCCAGGCCGCCTGGTCCGGCGCCACCTGGGCCCGCGCCGCGGAGATCATCCGGTACACCCCCGACTCCGGCTGGCCCCAGGGCCGCGTACGCCGCTTCGAGGACATGCTCCGCACGGCCCACCTCCCCGAGGTCACCGCCCGCGTCCCCGACTTCAACGGCAACTGGGACCTCGCCATGACCAACGCGGCCCTCGCCATCGCCGTCTTCCTCGACGACCACCAGACCTTCGACGACGCCCTCGCCCGCGCCCGCGCCCGCGTCCCCGCCTACTTCTACCTGGCCAAGGACGGCCCCCGCCCGCGCCCCCCGAAGGGCGGCACCATCAACACCCCGGCCGAGATCTCCACGTACTGGTTCGGCCAGAAGACGTACAAGGACGGCCTCACCCAGGAGACCTGCCACGACTTCCGCCACGTCGGCTACTCCCTCGCCGCCACCGCCCACATCGCCGAGACCGCCTGGCACCAGGGCGTCGACCTCTACGACGAACTCAAGGACCGCCTGACCGCCACCCTCACCCTGCACGCCCGC
Source organism: Streptomyces sp. NPDC006997 (assembly GCF_040635175.1). Taxonomy (NCBI): domain Bacteria; kingdom Bacillati; phylum Actinomycetota; class Actinomycetes; order Kitasatosporales; family Streptomycetaceae; genus Streptomyces; species Streptomyces sp. NPDC006997. The sequence continues at coordinate 20,210 of NZ_JBEYHH010000057.1, read as the reverse complement.
CACCAGCTCCGCCGCACCGGCCCCACCCCCGCCTGGCTCTGCGCAGGCAAGGCGGACCGGAACATGGGCCCGCACCTGGAGGTCGTCCTCAACCACCTCGACCACCGCCTCGACGACACCGGCGACGGCGACACCCCCCTCGACGACGCCCGCGAACTCGCCCGCCGTACCCGCCCCGCAGGCGCCGACGGCCGCTTCGTCTCCTGGGAGACCCTGACCCACGCGAACAACCCCGGATAAAGGCGTGTGCTGGGCCCCCCGCCAATGGCGTACACTGGTGTCAACGCCGCGGGGTGGAGCAGCTCGGTAGCTCGCTGGGCTCATAACCCAGAGGTCGCAGGTTCAAATCCTGTCCCCGCTACTGAAGGCTTAGGGCCGGAATCCAGTACATGGATTCCGGCCCTAAGCGTTGTGGCGTACGACTTCACATCTCCCGGCGTGGCCGCCCGCCCCCCGTCACAACCCGTGACCCCTCGAACGCCCTCCGCATAACAACTGACATACAGTCAGGAACCCAATCCCCGGCCAACTCGCCCGATTTTCGCCGTTCATGGCCCCGTACGTCCCCCAGCGTTCGGTAATGATCAAGCGGAACGGCTTGGAATTCAGCCCCCGGTTCTATTAACGTCCGATAACGCAGCGCGGTCGTCCCAGCCGTCACAAGAGACGGCTCCGTGCGCACGCGCCGAATCCCGCGAGGGAACCGGGGAACCACCACCCTGGGGTGAATCGCGCGTCAACCACCGTAGAAGTACGACTGGTTTACGCGCGTAGGAGACCTTCCTGCTCCGAACCCGTCAGCTAACCCGGTAGGCGAAGAAGGAAGGAAGGAGTACGCCTACGTGGCGTCCAACCGGCCTGGCACCCCTGCTGCCTTCGGCTCCGACCCCGGTTCCGTCCGTCCCGTCGACACCGTCGACACCGTCGACACCGTCGTCTACGGCGGCGAGCGCACCGACGAGGGCCCCTGGGAGGAGTGGAACCCCACCGCGGACTCCATCCGCCCCGTACGCGGACGGCACCGCGTCAGCAAGCAGCGCGGCGGCGGCCTCGCCCGCAGCTCCACCGTTCTCGGCGTCGGCGTCATAGCCGCCGTCGGCGCGGGCGGCATGGCCACCGCGCAGACGGGCAAGCCGCCGGTCTCCATCTCCATACCCGACCTGCCCTCCGTCGGCTCCCCCTTCTCGGACGACGACTCCGAGGACACCGCCGCCGAGCCCGCCGAAGAGGCCGCTACCCCGCTCAGCGGCGTCGGCGTCACCACCACGGACACCGCCGAGGGCACCACCGACGCCGGTGAGGCACTGCGCGCCCGCATCATGGCCCAGGCCGAGCAGCAGCAGGACCAGGTCGACACCAAGGCGCAGCAGGCCGCCGAGGCCGCCGCAGCGAAGGCCGCCGCCGAGGCCGCCGAGAAGGCGGAGGAGGAGGCCGCGGCCAAGGCCGCCGCCGAGAAGGCCGCCGCGGAGGAAGAGGCCCGCAAGAAGGCCGAGGCCGAGCGGCTCGCCGAGCTGGCCCGGCAGTACACGCTGCCGACCTCCTCGTACACGATCACCTCGACCTACGGTCAGGCCGGTGCGATGTGGTCCTCCGGCTACCACACCGGCCTGGACTTCGCCGCGCCCACGGGCACGCTCATCAAGGCGGTCCACAGCGGCACGATCACGCAGGCCGGGTGGGACGGCTCGTACGGCTACAAGACGGTCCTCACCCTCGATGACGGCACCGAGATCTGGTACGCCCACCAGTCGTCGATCAGCGTCAGCGTCGGTCAGAAGGTGACCACCGGCGACGTCATCGGGCGCGTGGGCGCGACGGGCAACGTCACCGGGCCGCACCTGCACTTGGAGGTGCACCCGGACGGGGGCGGCGGGATCGACCCGATGGCCTGGCTCCAGGGCAAGGGGCTCACGCCCTGAGCGAGCGTCTCGCGGCATCCCCCTACTCCGCTTCCACCCCCGCTTCACCCTGATCCCCGGCGGTCCTGACGGCAACCCCCCGACGTCAGGGCTGCCGGTTCAGTGCTGGTAGGGATTGTGGACCGGCTGAGCCGGCTGAGCCGGATAGGCCGCGTAGGGCGTCTGCGTCGGCACCCATCCGTACACCGGACGCACCGGAGCCGTCATGCGCGCCGCGTGGTCCAGGGCCGGGTAGGCGATGTCCCGGCGGCTCCACAGCTCGTGCAGCAGTTCCCGTTCCCGTACGGCGAAGTCCGCCCCGGCCCGGCCGCGGCGGGCCCGGTGCCGCAGGAACGCCAGTGCCGTCGCGTACGCCTCGTACTGCGCCACCGTGCGCGACGCCGGTTTGCCCAGGTGGTGACCGGCGTACCCGCGGGCCAGGCGGCGCGCCCGCAGGGAGCCGAGCGCGTACGGCTCGGCCGGGGTGAGCCAGCCCGCGGCGGTGTAGACGGGCAGTTCCTCGCGTACGGTGCGCAGTTCGCGTTGGCGGGTGTAGACGGCCAGCCAGACCAGCAGGCCGAAGACCGGGACCATGAACAGGCCGTACACCGCGAAGAAGCCGTACGGGCCGAAGGACGCCGAGCCGTTCCACAGGGCGTGCGTGCCCATCGCGAGCAGTAGCCCCGACAGCGGGAGCAGGACGCGGCGCACGCGCTGCCGGTCGGCGCCGAGCGCGGCGATGCCGAAGCCGATGCCGGTCAGGACGGTGAACAGGGGGTGCGCGAACGGGGACATGATGATGCGCACGAAGAACGTCGCCGCGGTGACGGACGCGATGCCGCTGCCGCCGGTGAGCTGGTCGGTGCCGAAGGCGGTGCCGAGGTAGAGGATGTTCTCGGTGAAGGCGAAGCCGGTGGCGGTGACACCGGCTATGACGACGCCGTCGACGATCCCGGTGAAGTCCCTCCTGCGGAAGAGGAAGACCAGGAGTACGGCGGCGGCCTTCGCCGACTCCTCGACGACCGGGGCTATCACCGTCGCGCCGAGGGTGTCCGCGCCGACCGGGTCGGCGGTGGTCGTGGCGATCCAGCGGGTGGCGAAGCTGTTGGCGACGATCGCTATCAGGGCGGCGGCGCAGGCGCCCCAGGCGAAGGCGAAGACGAGGTTGCGCCAGGGGGCGGGGGCCACGCGGTCGAGCCAGCGGAAGGCGGTGACGAGGAGGGGGACGGGGAGGACGGCGAGGCCGAGCCCCACCAGGAACCCGTCGGTGCCGGTCTCCCTGCGGACGAGGGCGAGGATGACGAGGCCGGAGAGCGCGAGGAGCGTGAAGAGGGCGCCGTAGCGGACCCAGGCGCGGTGCCACCAGCGGGGGCGGGGGGCTGGGTACGCCGGGTACGTTCCGTACGTCTGGTACGCGGGACTGGTGGCCACGGCATCGACCCTAACGGGGGTGGGGCGCTGTCCGCGGTGGTCAGGCGCCGGGGTGGGGCAGGTCAGTGTGCTGTAGGCGCGGTACGCGACGGAAGAGCAGGTCGTTCACGACATGACCCTTGTCCAGGCCCTGGCCCTCGAAACGGGTGAGCGGGCGGTGGGCGGGGCGGGGCGCGAAGCCGCCGTCCGGCTGGGTGTTCTCGAAGTCGGGGTGCGCGGTGAGGACGTCGAGCATCTGCTCGGCGTACGGCTCCCAGTCGGTGGCGCAGTGCACCAGCGCGCCGGGCTTGAGGCGGGTGGCGGCGAGGGTGAGGAAGTCCGGCTGGATCAGGCGGCGCTTGTGGTGCCGCTTCTTGGGCCAGGGGTCGGGGAAGTAGACGCGGAGGGCGTCCAGGGAGTCGGGGGCGAGCATCTCGCGGAGCAGGATGATGGCGTCGCCGTTGCCCACGCGGATGTTGGTGAGGCTGTTGCGGTCGGCGAGGTTGAGGAGGTTGCCCTGGCCGGGGGTGTGGACGTCCACGGCGAGGATGTTGGTGCGGGGGTCGGCGGCGGCCATCTGGGCGGTGGCCTCGCCCATGCCGAAGCCGATCTCCAGGGCTACGGGGTGGTCGTTGCCGAAGAGGTCGGCGAGGTCGATGACCGTGTGGCCGTCGATGTCGAGGCCCCACTTGGGCCACAGGCGCTGCAGGGCCTCGGCCTGGCCGGTGGTCACGCGGCTTCTGCGCGGCTGGAAGCTGCGGATACGGCGCTCGAAGTGCGAGCCCGCCGGGTCGGCCTTGGGGCCGTCGGGGAACCGCGGCTCGTCCTTCGCTCGGGGGGCGGGCGTGGGGGTGGTGGGGTGGTTGCTCAACGACTCAGACACAATGCGACCGATTTTACGGCGCGTGATGCCTGCGGCGGCCTGTGGCTGTTTGGTGGGTGGCTGGGGTAGCGCTGTCTGCCGGGGGGTGGTGCGGGGCCGTGCCGGGGGGTGTCCGTCCTCGGAACCGCGCGGGCTGTGGGGTGAGGGGTGTGCGGGGTTTTCCGCGCGAACCACTGCGGGCGGACACCCCCCGACACGTCCCCTTCCGTCGTACGGCGACTGCGGGCCGTCGCCCAGATCCGCCCTCGCTGCGGGCCGTCGCCCAGATCCGCCCTCGCTGCGGGCAGCCGTCTGCCGGCCCGCAGCCAGGGCGGGACCCACCCGGCAGCGGCTTGGCGGAGAGGGCCACATCTGCCGTCGCCGTGGGCCGTCGTGCCGTTGGGGTGATGGGGTCCCCCTGCTTGAGCGAAGGCGAGGGCTTGGGGGAGGTACCCCGTAGCGCCGGGCCGCGCGGGCCGCCACCCGGCGCCAGCACCCGCGCCGGGCACCTGTCGGCGCAGCGTGAGCGCGTCTCAGCCCGACCCCAGCACCCGCAAGACCCTCCGCGCCACCGCCCGCCCCACCGGCAGGGCCGCCGTCGTCGCAGGAGACGGGGCGTTGAGGACGTGGACCGTGCGTGGGCCCTCGTGGATGAGGAAGTCGTCGGCCAGGCTGCCGTCCCGCAGGACCGCCTGAGCCCGCACCCCCGCCGCCGCGGGCGTCAGGTCGGCGGCCCGGACGTCGGGCAGCAGGCGCCGCACAACCTCGGTGAAGGCGGCCTTGGACAGCGACCGCAGTACCTCCCCCGCGCCGTACCGCCAGGGCTCGCGGGCGAGGTGCCACACGCCGGGGTCGGCAAGCGCGCCGCGCAGGTCGCGGGCGCTGAAGTCGGCCCGGCGGTACCCCTCGCGGGCGAGGGCCGGTACCGCGTTGGGGCCGACGTGGACCGTGCCGTCGATGCCGCGGGTGAGGTGGACGCCGAGGAAGGGGAAGGCCGGGTCCGGTACCGGGTAGACCAGGCCCCGGACCAGGTCAGGGCGGTCGAGGGTGTAGTACTCGCCCCGGAACGGGACGATGCGCGTGGCCGGGTCGTCGCCCGCCATCCGGGCCACCTCGTCGCCGTGCAGGCCCGCGCAGTTCACCAGCGCCCGTGCGCGCAGCACCGTGCCGTCGGCCGTGCGGACCGCGACTCCGAGGGCGGGGCGGCGGTCGACGCGGACGACCTGGGCGCCGTACCGGATCTCCGCGCCGGAGGCGTCGGCGAGCTGGCGGGTGACGCCGACGAAGTCGCAGACGCCGGTCGTGCCGACGTGGATGGCGGCGATGCCGCGTACGGCCGGTTCGAGGTCGGGGATCTGTGCCGCGCCCAGTTCACGGACCGGGATGCCGTTCTCCCGGCCGCGCTGGACGAGGGCGTGCAGGCGGGGCAGCTCGGTGCGGTCGGTGGCGACGATCAGCTTGCCGGTGACGGCGTGGGCGATGTCGTACTCCGCGCAGAACTTGGTCAGCTCGGCGGCGCCGCGGACCGCGTAGCGGGCCTTGAGGGAGCCGGGGCGGTAGTAGATGCCGCTGTGGATGACTCCGCTGTTGTGGCCTGATTGGTGGCGGGCGGGGGCCTTCTCCTTCTCCAGGACGGTGACTCTGGTGCCGGGGGCGGCTCGGGTGAGGGCGTACGCCGTGGACATGCCGATGATGCCGCCGCCGATCACGAGGACGTCGCAGTCATGTACCAGCGTCGGGGTCGCCACCCGCACCACCTCCCCCTCAGATAGTGCACTGCGCCACTGACAATGCCTTCAAACCCGGTGGGGGTGGGGTGCGGGTGCTAGGCCGGGGCCATGAGGAGGGGGCGGGCGCGTTCGCGGAGTTCCACGACGCGGGGTTCGTCGCCGTAGGGCTCCAGGCGGTGCAGGAGGTCCTTGACGTACTCCGTGGTGCGGGCGGAGGAGATGCGTCCGGCGACCTCGACCGCGCGGACGCCCTGTTCGCAGGCGGCGTCCAGGTTGCCCGACTCCAGTTCGGCGACCGCGGAGACGACCAGGCGCAGGCCGTGGGAGCGGACGAACTCCTCGGTGGGTTTGGAGAGCGCCTGTTCGGTGAAGCGGCGGACCTGTCGGGGGGCCTTGAGGTCGCGGTAGCACTCGGCCGCGTCGGCGGCGAAGCGGTCGTAGGAGTAGAAGCCGAGCCAGGACGGGTCGCTGTCGCCGGGGCGGGCCCGCTCCAGCCAGCCCTCGGCCGCCTTCAGGGCGGCGCCCGCCGCCTGGGCGTCTCCCGCGCGTGCGTGCGCCCTGGCCTCGACCAGGCGGAAGAAGCTCATGGTGCGGGCCGTCGCGAGGCCGCGGTTGCGTTCCAGGGCGGCCTGGGCGAGGTCCACGCCCTCGTCGCCGAAGCCGCGGTACGTCGCCTGCAGGGACATCGATGCCAGGACGTACCCGCCGAGGGGGACGTCGGCGGCCGCGCGCGAGAGGCGCAGGGCCTGGATGTAGTAGCGCTGGGCGGCCTCCTGCTGGCCGGTGTCGAAGGCCATCCAGCCCGCCAGGCGGGTCAGTTCGGCGGAGGCGCCGAACAGAGCCCTGCCGACGTCGTCGGAGTAGGAGCCGAGGAGGAGGGGGGCCGCCTCCACGCGGAGGCACTCGGGGACCATGGACGAACGCCAGTCGCCGCCTCCGTACTTGGAGTCCCAGCGTCTGGCGTCCTCGGCGGCCTCCCGTAGCTTCTGGACGTCGCTGTGGCCGACTTTGAGCGGTGCGCCGGAGCCCTCCGAGGGGTTCGCGTCCCGGGCGACCGAACTGTCGGCCGGGGTTATGAGCCAGCGGGAGGCGGGCGTCGCGTAGGCGCTGACCGCGAAGGAACCGGCGAGGGACTGCCAGATGCCGCCGGAGCCCGCGCGGCGTCCGGCGAGGTCGAGGCGGTACAGATCGGTCGCCGACCTGACCGCCTGGCCGACGTCCCGGGGGAATGCGAGGCCCACTTCGGGTGCCGGGTCCGCGTCCGCCAGGCCGATCTCGTGCAGGGGGACCGGGCGGCCCAGTTTCTGGCCGATGGCGGCGGCGATGAGGTGGGGCGCGGCGCCCTGGGGCACCATGCCCTTCGACACCCAGCGCGCCACCGACGTCTTGTCGTAGCGAAGAGTCAGGCCCCGCTGTGCGCCAAGATCGTTGACGCGTCGGGCGAGACCCGCGTTGCTGATTCCCGCGAGGGCGAGAACGGCGCCGAGTTTTTCGTTCGGCCCGCGTTGCTCCCTGGACATGCGCCACCCCTCGACACAGACGGCTGCCGCGCTGGCATAACCACGCGGCATTCGTAAACCCAGCGTAGTTCGCCGCATCCCATGCGTTAAGAGGCATTGTTCCGGATGGCGGGATTGTGGTCCGCACGCGAGTACGGGCTGCGCACGCACGGTTGCGGTGTGCCCCTGGTGTGTGGCCGTGCGCCTGTGTGTGCGCTCTACTCCGGCCATCCGGGGAGCGGTTCCATGGCTCTGCGTGGGTCGGCCCGCTGTACTGGATCCAGTGGGCTGGGGGACACCGCCGCCTTCATCCCCGCGGGCGGCGGACGGGTCCGGGGGGCGGTGTCCGCCTCCCGGACCGCGCGTCGCTGGCGATGCGCAGAGCATGTACGGAGCGTGCACGGAGGGCGGTCTCGCGGCGTGCCGCGATCAGGATTTGGCCGAAAATCGACCCCGTGACACGTGGGTGATCAGCCCTCTCACCAGAGGAATTGAGGGCGCGTTGGAAGTTTTAGGGGAGCGTTTGGGGGCGCATTCGAGTCGCCGTGGCGGCGGCTGGATTCTGTTGCTCCGTGGATGACTTCTCCATCAACTCCGCTGCCTCTCGCGGTAGTTCGTCGTCGCGCGCGCGGTGGTCCCTTCGTCGTCGCTGACGCCGCCGTGCGCGTGGGGTGGTGAGCGCGCCGGGGCGGCCGTGGGTGCGCGGGGCGCACTCCGGGGTTCGCGAGCGGCGCCGCCGACCCGCTCCAGCGCGCCCTTCGTGGCAGCATGGGGAACCGGTTCGTACGGTGCACTGGTTGTCCACAGCCTGTGGAGGCGGCGATGCGGTGGTTGGTGGGTTGGAGCAGCACCGCCGCGGGAACGGGTGCGCTCGGTTCGGCGGGTGCCACCGGATACGACGGTGAGACCCTGCACCCGGTCGGCTCCCAACTCCTGTGGGGCGACCCCGATCCGCTCTGGGCGGTCGGCGACTGGCGACCCGACGAGGTGCGCGTCGTCAGGGCCGACGAACAGAACCGGATCGCCGTCCTCGGTGTCTGCGGCGCCAGCGACGAGGAGTTGCGGCTCGGGCTGTTCACCGCGCGCGGTGGGGCGCTTCGGCATCTGACCGCCTGGCCCGGCAGTTACACCGTCGTCGTGCAGGTGGGGCGGCGGATCACCGTCTGCGGTGACATCGCGGGCGCCCGGCCGGTGTTCCACACCCCGTGGGCGGGCGGCACCGCCTACGCCACCGCCGCGCTGCCGCTGGCCGACCTCATCGAGGCCAACCTCGACTTCGGGCACCTCGCCGCGCTGCTCGCCGCCCCCGACGTACCGGCCGCGGTGCACGACTCCACGCCGTACGACGGCGTACGGCGCGTCCCGCCGGGGCACGCGCTGATCCTGCGTACCGGGGCCCGGGAGATCGCCGGGTACGAGCCCGTGGCCTCGCTGGCGGTGGCGGCACCCCCGGCCGACCCCGACCGCGCGGTGGCCGACGTCCGGGACGCGCTCGTCGACGCCGTACGGGCCCGGCTCTCCGCACCCCGGCACGTCCCGGACATCGACCCCGGGCCGGTACCGGGCATGGGGCCCGCCGAACGGCGTGCCGCGCGCGGGATGCCGGCTCCCGGGATCGGGGCCGACCTGTCCGGCGGGCCCGCCTCGGGGACGCTGGCGCTGCTGGCGGCCGGGCTGCCCGGGCTGCCGGGCACCGTGCTCGGGCACGGCACGGGCGCGGGGGAGCGGCTGCTGGCCGTCACCTTCAACGACCTGGCCGTGGGCGGGCGCGAGGCCGAGCTGGAGCAGGCCGGCGCGCTCGCCGCCAACCCACGGCTGCACCACGTCGTCGTCACCGGCGCCGAGGAGACCCTGCCGTACGCCGAGCTGGACGGCCCGCTGACCGACGAGCCCGCCCCCAGCCTGGTCACGGCCGCCCGGCACCGCGCCCGGCTCGCGGCGGGCAGCGCCGACCACTTCACCGGGTACGGCGCCCGGCAGGTCCTGGACGCCCACCCCGCGCGCCTGGCCGACCTGCTGATGGACCGGCAGCGGCGCCACCTCGTCCGGCCGGTGGCCGCGCTGGCGAAGGCGGACGGCTCGGTGATGGTCCCCGCGCGCGTGTACGCCGCCGCCCGACGACTCGCCCGGACGCCGTACCGCGCGGGCCTCGAAGACCTCGCCGAGCGGCTGCGGCAGCGCCGCTTCGACGAACCCGGGGGCGCAGTGGCGGCGTCGCTCGCCGCGCTCACCTGGGCCAGGCCCGGACCCGCGGCGCGCTGGCTGACCGGTGAGGCGCTCGCCGAAGTATCGGTTCGTCTGCACGGGGCCACCAGCAGGTCGGGGATCGGCCCGGGGCAGCGGCCCGGCGACTTCCGGGCGCGCGCCGCGCTCGCCCGTGCGGCCGCCGACCTGCGCGTCCTCGAACAGGCCGCCGAGATCCGCTCCCAGCGGCTGCACACCCCGTTCCTCGACAACCAGGTCGTCCGCGCCTGCCGCGCCCTCCCGGAGGCGCTGCGCGTGAAACCGGGGGCGCGGGCCGCGATCCTGCGTACGGTCCTGGAGGGCGCCGGCGTCACCGACCTGCCGTCCGGCTGGGGCGCCCCCTCCCAGGCCCCGGCCGCGGCGACCGCCCGCGCGGGACTGCGGCTGGCCGTGGAGCCGCTGATGGGCCTGTTCGACACGCCGCTGCTCGCGCAGGCCGGGCTCGTCGAGGCCCGCGTCGTCCGCAAGGCGCTGCGGGGCGCCGTACAGGGGGAGCCGCTGCCCCTGGACGGCCTCGCCGACCTCGTCTCCCTGGAGCTGTGGCTGCACCGCCTCCTCGCCCGCCGCGGCACCTGCTGGACCGGCACCCCCGCACGCGCGCGTGCGGTACCGGCGGGCATCCAGCCGAGGCGGGGGGCGCTCGCCTCCGGAGCGTGACCCGGGAGGCGGTCGCCGTGTCCTCCCCAGGGTTGCCGGGCGGCGGGCGGGACTTTCGCGACACGCCTCAGGCACAGGTGAACTTGGAGTCCGCCCAGTCCGCCAGCGTCACCGGGTCGAAGTGGCTGTGCGGCTCCACCACCAGGCGTACGGTCTCCCGGCCGGCGAGGTTCACGTGCACCGGTACCGCCGGATCGCCGCCCTTGACCATTCCGGACCGCCACAGCCGGGTGCCGTCGGCGTAGACGGAGAAGTACACCTTGCCGAGCTTCATCGTCATGTCGTCGACGCCCACGAGCGCGTCGTACGCCGTGCACGGGCGGTTCAGGTCGATCGTGACCGAGGACTCGCCGTGCACGGTCACCCCGCGCGCGTACCGCTGCCCGGCGATCGACAGGCCGTCGCGCTGCCACACCCAGCTGCTCTCCGCGCGCCGCATCTCGGGCTTGGTGCCGTCGCCGGTGGAGTCGTAGGCCAGCTCGCTCCACTGGTAGGCCGTCGGAGCGGGAGGTGGGGGTGGCGGCGGTGTCGGGGCGAGGGTCGGCGTGGGGGTGGGTGTGGGTGTGGGTGTCGGGGTGGGGGTTGGTTTCGGCGTCGGGGTGGGGCTCGGGGTCGGACTGGGGGTCGTCCGGGGCGGGGTCGGGGCGGCCACCGGCTCGACCGGCGGGGGCTTCGGCTTCGGCGTCGGCTTCTGCGGGGTCGGTGCCGGGGGGTCCGGCTGGGCCGCCGGGGCCGAGGCGGGCGGTTCGGCCACCGGGCGCTCGGGCGACTCCTCCGCGCCGGTGAGCGCGAGCGCCACCACCGCGACCGCCGTGGCGACCACCCCGGCCGCGATACCGGCCTTCGCCGGTGCGCCCAGGCCCTCCGAGGCCGCCGCCCCGCCCCCGGCCCCGCCGGAGGAACCGCCCGACGCCGCTGCCGCCCCCGCGGCGCCCGCCGCGCCCGCTCCCGCGCCACCGGCGACGAGCCCGGCCGCCTTGGCGTACCCGGCGGCGCCGAACCAGCCGATGACCGCGACCGGCACGACCGCCGGGATGCCGCTCGCGACCTCCTCGATCTGGCTGGCGGCGAGACGGCACCTGGCGCACTCCTCCAGATGCTTGCGCAGCCCCCGCTCCGCGCGGGTACGGAGCCTGCCGCGGGCGTAGGTGCCGAGCTGGTCGGCGTACCGGGCGCACGCCTCGTCGTCGGCCAGGGCGGCGCTGACGTGGGCCTGGAGGTACGCCTGCTTGAGGCCCTCGCGGGCCCGGCTGGCGAGCACGCGCGTGCCGTTGGCGTCCAGCCCGAAGAGGGTGGCGACCTCGCTGGGCGACTCGTCCTCGACCTCGGTGTGCCACAGCACGGCCTGCCAGCGCTCCGGCAGCGACCTGAACGCCCGCATCGCCATCGACTGCTCGGCCTCGTGCATCGCGCGGACGTCTGCGCCCAGGTCGAGGGTGTCCGCGCCGGACACCTCCGAGGCGCGCGCGGCCTGCGTGGCGAACACCGCGAAGTCGTCGACCAGTTGCTCCCGCCGCGCGGAGTGCGTCCAGCGGGCGGCGGTCCTGCGGACGGTGGTCAGCAGATACGCGCGTACGGCGTGCTCGGGGCCGGAACCGCCGCGCACCGCCTGGAGCATCCGGGCGAAGACCTCGGCGGTGAGGTCGTCGGCGGTGTGCGCGTCCCGGCAGCAGGTACGGGCGTAGCGGCGCACGGCGTCGGCGTGGCGCCGGTACAGCTCCTCGTACGCGGTGTCGTCGCCGCCGCGCATCCGCGCGATCAGCTCGGTGTCGGAGGGCGGCAGCTCCCTGGGCGGCGGCAGGACGCTGCTCTCCCGCCAGTCGCGCTGCTGGGGGACCAGGGGGTCCTCGTCCCTGGCGCCGGGAGCGCCCGGTGCGTTCCGTGGGTCCGGCGTCTCGGGAGCGGGGGCGCTTCGCCGTGGGACGTCCGCCCGGCCGCCCTGCTGCGGTACCTGGGGTGTTGCCGGGCCGTGGGCGTCCGGCTCCTCGCCGCCCCCGGGTGGTCCGTCGTGTCGCTCACTGTTCATCGCGCGAGCCCCCCGCCGCCTGCCCAGCCCTCAAGAACACCGGGTCAGCGTGCCACACCGGTTTCCGGCCGGGACACGCGCGGATGACCCATCCACTCGTCCGTGGGGACGTGCCGCACGGCCGTACTAGACGTCATCCGTCCCGGGGAAGGCGCGACGGGCCCTTCCCGGGACGGCAGACGAGGCGAGGGCGCCTGGTCCTCACGCCGGGCGGGACCGCAGTCCCTCCAGCAGGATGTCCAGCAGCCGTGCCGAGGCCGCCGCCTGCTGGGCCGCGTCCGGCAGCGAGGGCGCCGCCGTGGCGATCACCAGCAGGACGTCCGAGACGGACACGTCCGGCCGCAGCTCGCCCGCCGCCCGCGCCCGCTCCACCAGCTGTCCCACGACCTCCAGCAACGCCGCCGCGCCGGTGTCCTCCGCCAGGGACGCGGCACCCGCCGCGCCCTCGTCGGACACCAGCCGCAGCTCGCCGGAGCCCGGCTGCACCCGCTGCTGCGGCACCCGCGCCGCGTCGAACACGTCCGCCGCGCCGCCCTCCTCCGCGACCCCGACCCGCAGCACCTGCGGCGGCAGCAGCCGCCCCGCGCCGGAGGCCACCGAGGTGCGCAGGAAGCGGGAGAGCGCCGACCACGGCTCGTCCTCCTGCCCGAGCGCCGCGCGTGCCTGGTCGGTCAGCCGGGAGGTCTCCTCCTCGGCTATCCGCCGGACCAGGACGTCCTTGCTCGGGAAGCGCCGGTACACCGTGCCCACGCCGACCCTCGCGCGCCGCGCCACGTCCTCCATCGGCGCGCCGTACCCCAGCTCGCCGAAGACCTCGCGCGCCGCGCGCAGTACGTGCTCCAGGTTGCGCTGTGCGTCCACCCGCAGCGGCGCCTGGCGCGGGCCGTCCCCGCGTCCACCGCCCGCCGCGGTACCGATCGGGCCACCAGGCGCGACGGCAGAAGCGGTAGACCAACGAGAGTCCTGCATGTGCATACGAAATCCCCCGGTAATGACGTCTCCCCCCGGAGACTCCCCGCCATTGAAAGCCGGAGTGCGCGGAACGGGCCTGAACCCCGGGCCCGCCCGTCGCGGACCCGATGGGCGCATCCCCCTACACCCCGTCGACACACGAACATAGTTGAGAGACAGTCAATTCAGAAGGGGCAGGTTCCGCACGGAGCGCCCCTCGATCGGAGTACGGGTCGCATACGCCCGGAATGCGCCCCCGCACAACCCCCTCCGCACACCCTCTGACCTGCACCGCCGCCCCGCGCACCGGTAAACCGGCCAACCCGGGCCCGACCCGGCCTCCAGTCATACGAATCGCCGGGGCTGTGGACAAAGTCGAGCGGCGGGTGCGTCATGGGATGGTGAAGGAACGTGCGCGCATTCTCGTTGTCGGCGGTGGCTACGTCGGGATGTACACGGCCCTGCGCCTCCAGCGCGGGCTCAGGCAGGAACTGCGCCGGGGCGAGGCGGAGATCACCGTCGTCACCCCGGACGCCTACATGACCTACCAGCCCTTCCTCCCGGAGGCCGCCGCCGGGAACATCTCCCCCCGCCATGTCGTCGTCCCCCTGCGCCGCGTCCTCGACCGCTGCGACGTCATCGTCGGTGAGGTCCGCTCCGTACGCCACGCCGAACGGACGGTCACCCTCACCACCCTCGCCACCGACGACGAGGGCACCGGCCCGCGTGAGCTGCCGTACGACGAGATAGTCCTCGCGCCCGGCTCGGTCTCCCGCACGCTCCCCGTCCCCGGCCTCGCGGAGCACGCCATCGGCTTCCGGACCGTCGAGGAGGCCATCGGACTGCGCAACCACGTCATCGAGCAGATGGACATCGCCTCCTCCACGCGCGATCCCGCCGTCCGCGACGCCGCCCTCACCTTCGTCTTCGTCGGCGGCGGCTACGCGGGCGTCGAGGCGCTCGCCGAACTGGAGGACATGGCCCGCTACGCCGCGCGCTACTACCACAACATCAAGCCCGAGGACATGAAGTGGATCCTCGTCGAGGCGTCCGACCGCATCCTCCCCGAGGTCGGCGCCGAGCTGGGCCGCTACACCGTCACCGAACTGCGCCGCCGCAACATCCAGGTCCTCCTCAACACCCGCCTGGAGTCCTGCGCGGACCGCGTCGCCGTCCTCAGCGACGGACAGCGCTTCCCCACCCGTACGGTCGTGTGGACCGCCGGGGTCAAACCCCACCCGCTCCTCGACGCCACCGACCTGCCCCGCACCGAACGCGGGCGCCTGAAGTGCACCGCCGAGCTGACCGTCGAGGGGCACGCGCACGCGTGGGCCGCCGGTGACGCCGCCGCCGTACCCGACCTCACCGCCGAGGCCCCCGGCCGCGACTGCGCCCCCAACGCCCAGCACGCCGTCCGCCAGGCCCGCCTCCTCGGCGACAACATCGCCCACAGCCTGCGCGGCGAACCCCTGGAGACGTACGCCCACGCGTACGCCGGTTCCGTCGCCTCCCTCGGCCTCCACAAGGGCGTCGCCCACGTGTACGGCCGCAAGGTGAAGGGCCTCCCCGCGTGGTTCATGCACCGCACCTACCACCTCAGCCGCGTCCCCACCTTCAACCGCAAGGCACGCGTGGCGGCCGAATGGACCCTCTCGGCGCTCTTCAAACGGGAGATCGTCTCCCTCGGCTCACTCGAACACCCCCGAGCGGAGTTCGAACTCGCGGCCGGGGGAAAGTCTCCTAACGACCCACCCCACGACCCGAAGGGGTCGTCCTGACCCGACCCAGGAACTCTGGCGGCCACCCCGGCGTCTGACGGATGTCGGCCCGGTCACCCGGACTGCAAGACTGGTCCACGACTGACAGGGGGACGGACCACCACCCGCCCCTCCCAAACCCACGAGACTGTTCCCAAGTGCTGCATCTTCCGGGGGTTGTGACACCGTGCGGCGACCGCCGCGCGGCTCCCCAGGGCCCCGGCCGGGTCCGGAGCCGGCCGACGACGACTACACGAGGCAAGGATTCGTGAACTTCACGCGCTGGAGCGCCCGGCTCCCCGGAACGCAGCGCCGCGCCGCCGCGCGGACCGACCACGCGACCGCCCCCGACCGCCGGGGGGAAGGCTCCGTGCCCGCGGCCCGCGCCGAACGACTCACCGACGAACCCCCGCCCACCCGGGCCGTCGACGAACTGCCGGTGCGCCAGGTCCTCGACCGCGTCCCCGCCCTCGTCGCCCTGGTGCACGGCCCCGACCACCGCCTCGCCTACGTCAACGACGCCTACGCCACCGCCTTCGGCACCCGCCCCACCGGCGAACCCGCCCGCGACACCCTCCCCGAACTGAGCGAACTGGGCCTGCTGCCCCTCCTCGACCAGGTCCTGCGCAGCGGCAGACCCCGCACCCTGAAGTCCCGCAAGGCCACCGACGGCCGCTCCTACACCTTCACCTGCACCCCCGTCAGCGAGAACGGCGACGGCGCCGCCAGCGTCGGCGGAGTCCTCGTTTTCGCCACCGACGTCACCGACCACGCCGAGGCCGCCGACCGCCTCAGAACCAGCGAACGCCGCCAGCGCGAGACCGCCGTCACCCTCCAGCGCTCCCTCCTCCCCCAGGAACTGGAACAGCCCGACGACCTGCGCATCGCCGCCACCTACCAGCCCGGCGGCACCGAAGCCGCCGTCGGCGGCGACTGGTACGACGTCATCACCCTCGGCGGCGGGCGCACCGCCCTCGTCATCGGCGACGTCATGGGCCGCGGCGTCCGTGCCGCCGCCGTCATGGGCCAGCTCCGCACCGCCGTCCGCGCCTACGCCCGCCTCGACCTCCCCCCGCACGAGGTCCTGCAACTCCTCGACGGCCTCGCCATCGAAATCGACGCCAACCAGATCGCCACCTGCGTCTACGCCGTCCACGACCCCAACGAGGGCCGCCTCGTCTACGCCTCCGCGGGCCACCTGCCCATCCTGGTCCGCGACGAGCACGGCGTCGTCCTGCGCGCCGACGAACCCACCGGCCCGCCGCTGGGCACCGGCGGCTGGATGCACTCCTCCGGCTCCATCCCGCTCGCCCCCGGCTCCACCGCCGTCCTCTACACCGACGGCCTCGTCGAACGCCGCGACGAGGACCTCGACCACGGCATCGCCGCCCTGGAGAACGCCCTCGCCGGAGCCATCGGCACCCCCCAGGTCATCTGCGACCGCCTGATGCGCTCCGCGGGCGTCACCGCCGACCACGACGACGACGTCGCCGTCCTCGTCCTCCAGCACCCCGCCCGCACCGGCCCCGACGGCGACCTCTTCCGCAACGCCGCCCTCGACCTGCTCGGCGGCGTCGAAGCCGCCCCCCGCGCGCGTGCCTTCGCCTCCGGCGTCCTCACCAGCTGGCGCTTCCCCACCGAACTCCACGACCTCGGCGTCCTCGCCGCCAGCGAACTCGTCGCCAACAGCCTCCAGCACGGCACCCCACCCATGCGGCTACGGCTCCGGCGCACCGACCGCCGTCTGATCGTCGAGGTCACCGACGGCGACGACCACCTCCCCAGGCGCCGCCGCGCCGAACCCGCCGACGAGTCCGGCAGGGGCATCGCCATCGTCGCCACCATCGCCTCCAACTGGGGCTCCCGGCGCACACCAGGCGGCGGAAAGGCGGTGTGGTGCGAATTCGTCCTCCCGCGCGCCACCTAGGCACCTCCCGCATCCGGTGCTAGTAGCAGTCCCATGCCAGACGAAACGGGCTTCCAACTCCAGGGCAGCGCCCCCGAGCGCTATGAGCACTTCATCGCGCCGATGATGGCGCCGTTCATCGAAACCGTGCTGGACACCGTCGATCTGTACCCCGGCGCCCAGGTCCTCGACCTGGCCTGCGGCACCGGGTTCGTGGCCCGCGCCGCGGCGGCCCGCGTCGGGCCCACCGGCCATGTCGCCGCCGCCGACATCAACGAGGGCATGTTGAAGGTCGCCCACGCCAAGGCACCCCACGTCTACCCCGACCTCGAACTCACCCTGGCCCCAGCCGACCGGCTCCCCTACGAGGACGCGTCCTTCGACACCGTGATCTGCCAGCAGGGCGCCCAGTTCTTCCCCGACCTGACCGCCGCCTTCCGGGAGACGGCCCGCGTGCTGCGCCCCGACGGCCGCCTCGCCCTCACGGTCTGGGCCCCCGCCGAACGCTCCCCCTACTTCGCCGCCCAGCACGAGGTGCTCAAGCAGTACGCCGCCCCAGAAGACACCGCCGCCTTCCGCACCGCCTTCTCCTGCACCACCGACCGCCTCACCACCGCCCTCACCGACGCGGGCCTGCACGACGCGACCGCCCGTGAGATCAGCCGCGACGTCCACACACCCCCGCTCAAGGAGTGGATCCCCGGCCAGATGGCCTCCGTCCCCTGGACCCGGTCCCTCACCACCACCGGCCAGGACACCATGATCCAGGCCGGCCAGGACCTGGCCGAACGCCTCGCCGACTACGAAGCCCCCGACGGCACCGCCACCCTTCCCTTCACCGCGGTCCTGGTCACCGCACTCCGCTGACACCGTTCGGCCCGGTCGGGGCCGGGGCAGACCCGCACGGTCCCGGCCCGCGGCCGGTCACTTACCGGCGGGCGCCGCCTTCAGGCTTCCGCGGAGACAGGCTCCACACTCGCCCCGCCCCGCGTCACCACCCGGCTGCGCACCGCCGACGGCCGGTCCTGCACCACGCTCAGCAGACGCCCCAACCGCAACGCCAGCACCGTGATCCCCAGCGAGAACAACAGGAACGTCACCACATACGGCCCGTGCAGCGCGGCCCCCATCGGCCCGCCCACCGCCGGACCCACCGCCAACGCCAACTGCTTCACCAGGGCGAACGCGGAGTTGTACTGCCCCGCCATCCCCGTCGGCGCGAGATCGGCCACCAACGGCGCCACGGTCGGCGACAGCAACGCCTCCCCCAGCCCGAACAGCGCGTACGTCGACACGAACGCGGCCGTCGCCATCTCCTGGCTGCCGTGCCCGAGCCCCGCGTACCCGGCGACCAGCCACGCCACGGCCCAGATCAGCCCCACGGCCGCGATCACCCGAGACCGCCTCCGCCGCTCCACGAACCGCAGCACGGCGAACTGCGCCACCACGATCACCGCGGTGTTCGCCGCCAGCGCCGTCCCCAGCGCGGACGTCGATATCCCCGCCGCCTCGACGCCGTACGCGCTCAGCCCCGACTCGAACTGCCCGTAGCAGGCGAAGAACATCACGAAGCCCAGCACACACAGCTGCACCATGGCCCGGTTGCCCAGCAGCTGCTTCCAGCTCCCGCGCGCCGACAGCGCGGGGGCCTCACCGACCCGTGGCGCACGCGGCATCCGCACCGTCGCCATCACGACCACCAGCAGCAGGAACATCGCCGCCTCGATCGCGAACAGCAGAGTGAAGGAGGAGACCCGGGTCGCGTCGACGAGATGGCCTCCTATGAGCCCACCGACCCCGAGCCCGAGGTTCTGGAGGAAGAACTGCATCGCGAACGCCCGAGACCGGGTCTCCGACGACGAGCAGTCCACGATCATGGTCGCCAGCGCGGGCTGCATCACGGCCTGCCCTGCCCCCAGCAGCGCCGCGGACAGCAACACGCTCACCGGACTGCCCGCCAGCCCGAGACTCAGCGCCCCGACCGCGGCGGTGACCAGAGCGGCGACCAGCACCGGCAGCGGGCCACGCCGGACGATCGCCCGCCCGGCGAACGGCAGCACTATCAGCGCGGCCACGGCGAACACGGCGAGCACACTGCCCGCCGTCATGGCACCCAGCCCCCGTACCTGCGCCACATAGACGTACAGATAGGGGACGGTGAAGCCGAGCCCGAACGCGCTGAGCGCGTTGCCCACGTGGATCCGGCGCATCGCCGCGCCCATCGCCCTGGTCACGTTCACCCCACTCACCAGTCAGACCTGAAGGCTGAAGACTTAGAAGCTAAAGTTCGAAGCTAAAGACTACATCTCGAAGGGCTTAGAAGCAAAGCAGGCGTGTCATACTGCGGTGATGGGCGACACATCCAACCTCCCCGAGCCGACGCTCGAAGAGCAGATCGCCGCGTACCAGCGCGAGTTCCGGGACCTCGACCCCCAGGTGGAGAAGATCGTCTCGGCCCTCTCCCGGCTGAACCGCCGCATGAACGTCGCCTACGGCCGTCAGACCGCCGAGCTCGGTATCAGCAACACCGACTGGGAAGTCCTCAAGGCCCTCGTCCTCTCCGGCGCCCCCTACCGCATGGGTCCCAGCGACCTCGCCAAGCGCCTCGGTCTGACCCCCGCGGCCATGACCCACCGCATCGACCGCATGGTGGCCGAGGGTCTGGTCACCAGAGAGCGGGACGAGAGCAACCGGGTCCGGGTCATCGTCGAGCTGACCCCCGTCGGCCGGGAGAAGTGGCTGGCGGCCATGCGTCTGGCGACCGTCTTCGAGGAGGACCTCCTCCAGGACCTCACCCCCGCCGAGCGCACCCTCCTCGACGAGGTCCTCACCCGACTGCTGCGCCGCGTGGAAGACGCCCAGCCGGACGCGGGCGGCCGCCTCAGTGACCTCGACTAGGCCCTCCTGAAAAGATCTTGACAGGGGTCGCTTGACACGCCCCTCGTCGATCCGTAGAGTTCTTCGGGTTGCCGCGGGGCCGTAACGGTTCTGCGGTAGCACCTCCCGCCGCGACAGCGGCAAACCAAACCATCAGCACGATCTCCCTGCGGGGTTGCTTTCGGCGTGCCTGAATTCAATTCCGCTATGGGCTCGGCGGCCCGATTGGGAATCGCCGGGAGGATCCGCTAAGGTTTGAGACGTCGGAACGGCCCAGCGGCCGGAAAGACAAACCCCACTGACTGGGGGTCAGGTCGAGAAAAGGATCTGATAGAGTCGGAAACGCAAGACCGAAGGGAAGCGCCCGGAGGAAAGCCCGAGAGGGTGAGTACA
>NZ_JBEYHH010000056.1:0-31728 GCF_040635175.1 Streptomyces sp. NPDC006997 | reverse complement strand
ACCTGCGAACCCACGGCCAGAAAGCCTCCAAATCCCCCAGCAGCACCTACAGTTCAGATTTCGATACCTTCAGAAATCGTGAACTCGCGGGGATTGCACCGGGGCCGGATCGACTCGCTCGGTCTGGACGAGAACGGCACACCTGCGCTGATCGAGTACAAGAAGGGCGCCGACAGCGGTGTCCTGTCGCAGGCTGTCTCCTACCTGTCGTGGTTGGACTCCGCACGCCATGAGTTCGAGGCACTGGTCAAGGAGAAGCTGGGCTCCGAGGCCGCCGAGTCGATCGACTGGCGGAACCCTCGGATGGTCTGCATCGCCGCTGGCTTCTCGCACCACGACCGAGTCGCGATGCACCGTCTGCGCGAGCGGGTCGACCTGGTGCGCTACCGCGTCTTCGAGGGTGGGCTGCTGAGCCTGCTGCTGATCGAGTCCACGCCCGGATCCGCGAGACCGATCTCGAATCGGCGCCAGAGCCGCGAGCGGGAGGTCACGGCTGGTGCCGCCAGCAAAGACGGGAAGACGTCCGCTCAGGCGACCGCTACCGCGGGTGCGATTCCTGGCTGCCTGCAGGACCTGTACGCCGAGCTGGACGAGGCCCTCACCGCCTGGGGCGAGGTCGAGGTGGCTCAGCTTCGGCACTACATCGCGTACCGCCGGATGGTGAACGTAGCCTCCGTCCTCTTCCGTCCGAAGCACGAGGCGATCCTGGTCTACCTCAAGGTCGACCCGGACACGGTCGAGTTGGAGGAGGGTTTCTCGCGTGACATGCGCGGTATCGGCCACCTCGGGACCGGCGACCTGGAGGTGCGTATCGCCTCGGCAGCCGACCTGGAGAAGGCTGGACCGCTGATCCGGCGGGCGTTCGAGGCGGCCTGACGCAAGAGGAAGGGCGGCTGGTGCGTCGGTTTCTCGATGCACCAGCCGCCCTCATCCGTCTGCGGTCCGTCGGCCCCGGGCCGGTCACTCTCACGCTCATGCCTCCGGTCCTGCCAGGACGAAGGCGTCCTGGGTCAGCTCCGCTCGGAGCCTCGCCTCGGCGACGTCGGCGTAATGCGTGGAGAGCTCGACCCCCACGAACTGTCGGCCCTCGCGGAGGGCGGCAACGCCTGTGGAACCGCTGCCGGTGAAGGGGTCGAGGACGGTGCCGCCTTCGGGGCAGATCTGCACGAGCTGCTGCATGATCTCGACCGGCTTCTGGGTGATGTGGACCCGGTCCTTGCGGGGCTGGGAGGCGATGAAGTGGCCGGGCAGGTAGAGGTCCCGGTCCTTTTCGAGGCTGCCCTTAACGCCCCAGACGATGAACTCGGCCGACTGCTTGAACCCGCCCTTGCGGGGCCGGCTGGCGGGCTTGATCCAGGGGATCGTGCCGCTCCAGGTCCAGCCCGCCATCTGCAGGGCGTCTGACGTGGTGGGCTCCTGACGCCAGTCGGAGAAGACCATGGCGACGGAGTGCTCGGTCGCGGCCCGGTACGCCTCGGTGAGCAGTGCGGTCAGCCAGCTTCGATAGCTCCGCTGGTCGCGGTTCTCGCCGGGGAAGTTCTGCAGGTCGTGCGCCGATCCGGCCGTGACGTACTTGGCGCGGGCGGTGCGGCCGGTGCGGTCCGAGCTGGTGCGTCCGCCGGAGTTGTACGGGGGGTCGGTGATGACGGCGTTGACGCTCTCGTCCGGGAGGGTCTTCAGCACGGTGAGGGCGTCGCCTCGGTGCAGCGTGTAGCTCATGTGCGGGGCCTCTTTCAGGGCATGACGGGACTGGGCCAGCTCCGGAGGGCGGTCAACAGCACGCGGTCGGAGCGGGGTTGTGCCGGAGGTTAGCCGCGATTTCCGGCCGCTCCTAACGAGCCGGTGCCTTGGTTCGGGCCCGGTTCGGTGGTCGTTTGGTGCGGCCGGAATCCCGGTCTACTGTCTCGCCACGTCACCGAGGCGGAGTCCGACTCTACCCCTGCTGACCTGTGCTGATCCGTGTTTCCGCGTCCAAGGACGCGGGCCGGAAGGCACGTTGACTCCCCGTTCCCGAAGCCGTGAGGAGACCCGGTGCACCGCCTGAGATTACGAGCGCGGCTGGCTGCCGCGCATGACCCGAAACCGGCGTCCGGGAGCTACCAACTCCCCTGACCCGGGCCCGCCCTGAGAGGCGGATTCACATCGGCGCGGTGTCGACGGCTTTGCACGAGAAGTCGGCACCGCGCCTCCTACGAACCGCGAGGAGCCGCTGCGATGCAGCACGCCCTGATACGCCCACGCCCTGACCCAACACCGTTGCCCGGCCGGGCTGTCCGCCCCGGCGAACGGCGCCGGCGATGAAGAAGACCACCGGAGCAGTCGTCGGTCTCTTCGCCTCCGGTCCGCTCCTGCTGGCCGTTCCGATCCTCGCCGTCGGGGCCGGGAGTGCCTCGGCCTCCTGCTCGGCTGGCGGTACACAGGCTGTGGATACCTCAGCCGTCGCCGCTCAGGTGAAGGCGATCCTGGACGGCGGAGGCAAGGGCACGGTCTCCGTGCCGGGCCTGGACGACCCTGCCGAGCAGATCCCCAACGCCAAGACCATCCAGGCCACCGGCGTCGCGATGAACATCCCGGCCCGGGGCCAGATCGTGGCCCTGGCGACCGCCCTGCAGGAGAGCGGCCTGCGGAACCTGACCTACGGCGACCGCGATTCGCTGGGCTTGTTCCAGCAGCGGCCGTCGCAGGGGTGGGGCACCGCGAACGAGATCCTCGACCCGGTGCACGCCTCGACGAAGTTCTACGAGGCGTTGGAAAAGGTCTCGGGCTGGCAGTCCCTGTCCGTCACCCAGGCAGCCCAGGCGGTGCAGAGGTCCGGCTTCCCCGAGGCTTATGCGAAGTGGGAGCCTCTGGCCACCGCCTTGCAGCAGGCGATCGAGCCGCTGCTGTCGAAGGCCGGCGGCACGTCGCCGAGCCCTTCGTCGTCCGGCTCGGACAGCACGGCCAGTGCTGCGTCGAGTACCGCGAGCGGCTGTACGGCCGGCGGGGACGGCACCGACTTCGGAACCATCCCGCCCGGCGCGGTGCCGACCGGATACAAGATTCCGGCAGACGCTCCGACCAAGGTCCAGACGGCGATCCGCTGGGCGCTCGGCCAGCTCGGCACCCCGTACCAGTGGGGCGGGAGCTGCACCGACTCCCACGGGAGCGACCCCACGGGCCGCTGCGACTGCTCCTCCCTGATGCAGCAGGCGTACAGGGCCGCCGGGGTCACCCTCACGCGGACGACGTACACGCAGGTCAAGGAGGGCAAGCCGGTATCGGTCGACGCTCTCCGGCCCGGTGACCTCGTCTTCACCGAAGGGACCGCCAAAGTCCCGGAACACGTCGGGATGGTCGTCGGCCAGGGCCTGATCGTGCACGCCCCGCGCACCGGCGACGTGGTCCGCCTCGCGACCCTCGCGTCCTGGAAGCCGCAGATTCTCGCGGCCCGCCGAGTCGTCTGACCGGCCCGTCTCCCCCTCCCCCTCCTGCCCTGGCGCTTCGCCCCCTCGGGCTTTGGTGTGCACTAAATCGAACTGGAGTTCACAATCATGTACCTCGTCGACAAGGTCGTCCAGCTCGCCTACGACCCCGGGATCAAGCCGAACGAGGGCGGGCTGCCGGGCCTGGCCGTCCTCAAGCAGGTGATGGGCTCGATCAACCTCTTCGGGATCATCGCCGTGGTCGGCGCGCTCGCCGTCAGCGCGGGCGTGTGGGCCTGGGGCCACCACTCCGGCGGCCACCAGGCCGAGGCCAACGGCAAGAAGGGCGTGCTGGTCAGCGCCGGCGCGGCCCTCCTGCTGGGTGCCGCGAACGGCGTGGTGGCGTTCTTCAGCACGCTGGGGAGCCAGGTCCGCTGATGTCTCCCCGCTCCACGAACCCCGGCGGCGCATCTCGCGTGCGCCGCCGGGCGCTGCTCGGCACCGCTGTCCTGATGGTGCTCGTCGCCCTCGCCGGCCTGGCCGCCTACCTCACCCGCGACGGCAGGACCTCCTCCAAGGCTCCCGCACCGCAGGTGAGTTCGGCTTCCCCGTCCTCCCCGACCGGTTCTGCTTCCGCCTCGTCACAACCGCACGGCAGCCGCGGCGAACTCCCCGTTCCCCCGTCCACGCACGACCCGATCGCCTTCGGCAAGGCGGCAGCCGCAGCGCTGTGGTCGTACGACACCCGCGCCTACTCCCAGCGCGAGCTGGTGGCTGCCCTGCGCGGGTGGCTGACCAGCGAGAAGAAGTACGCCGACACCGCCTCGGTCGACGCGCTCGTCCCCTCGCGCGTGCTGTGGAAGGAGATGGCCGCCAACGGCCAGTTCGCCACCGCCAAGGTGAACGAGGCGCACTTCCCCGACTCGTTCACCCAGGCCCTCCAAGCGGACCCCGGGGCGATCACCACCGCGTACGTCTACGCCGTGACGGTCTCCGGCAAACAGTCGATCGCCTGGAAAGGCTCGTCGCACGGCGGCGCCGAGAACCGCGTCACCACCCTCGCGGTCCAGTGCCGTCCCTCCCAGCCCTGCGCCTTGGCCGGTGTCCTGTCGGCCGTCGCTCCCTGACCCCCACCCCAGAAAGGAGGTACCGCCATGGGAGTCTGCGACTTTCCGCTGATGGACAAGGTCTGCGGCGCCGTCGACTTCGCCACCAACCCCGCCGGGACCGTCACCGACGGCATCGGGGCCTGGATCGCGAAGTCAGCGGGCGAGCTGGCCGCCAGCGCGGCCGATCTCGCCGCCAGGGCCGTCAACGAGACCACCGCCATCGATCTCAACGCCGGTTGGTTCCGGGACAACTACGAGCTGCTGTTGCCCATCGGTCTCGCCCTGACCGTCGGCACGTTCTGCATCCAGTTGATGCTCGCGGCCTGGCGACGTGACGAACGCGCACTCGCCCAGGCCGCGATCGGCACGATGACCGGCGTCCTCTTCTCCTTCTGCGCCGTCGCCTTCACCTCCGTCGCCATCACGGTGGTCGACGCCCTGTCCGACGGCCTGTTCCAAGCGGCCAACACCTCGGTGGACGACGCGATCCGCCGCGTCATCAAGGTCAACCAGTTGGGGCCGATGTACGCCCTCGGCTGGACCATCCCATCCCTGGTCGCCTTCGGCTGCGCGATCGGCGCGTTCATGTACTGGGGCGTGATGGTCGCCCGCAAGGTCGGCGTCCTGATCATGGTCGCCCTCGCCGTCTTCGCCGGAGCCGGTGGTGGCTGGGAGGTCGCCAAGCGCTGGCGGAGGGGGTGGATCGAGGCAACCGCCACTCTGGTCGTGTCAAAACTGCTGATGACCGTGGTCTTCCTGATCGGCGTCTCGGCCATGGGCAAGTCCGACGCCACGGACGGCATGGCCGCCCTCTCCGACGCGATGGCCGGCATCGTCGTGATGGTCCTGGTCCTGCTCTGCCCCTACGCGACCTACAAGTTCGTCCACTGGGCGAGTGACGGCGGCGGACACGACGACCTGCACCGTACCGGCGTCGCCGGCATGGCGGTCGCCGCAGGCGCGGCGAAAACCGCGGGCAGCCTCGCGATGCAGGCCAGCACCGGCACTCCCGCTCCGCAGGGGCCGAGCAAGGTCCCCGGCGCGGGCAGCGACGGTGTCGCCTCCGGCATCAACCCCACCGGCGGAAACCTGAGCAAGGAGGGCATCGACGCCGGGCCTCCGAAGCCGCAGACCCGCTTCCGGTACGGCGAGGACCCGAACGCCTCCGGCGACAAGGGCCGCGCCCTGATCCAGCGCCCCGGCATCCCCGCGCTGATCACACGGCCTGCCAACAGCGAAGCAGGAGGCTCCGAGGGCGCTCCCTCCGCCCCTCAGCCCGCTGGCGCGTCGATTCCGGGCGGCAGCTTGACCCGCGTAGGTGCCGCTCCGCCCGGCGGTCCCGCCGCACCACCGCCGCCCTCCACCGGTCCGTCGGCGACCGGCTCCCCGACTCCGACGAACTGGGTCTACCCCGACCAGCCGCCGTCCGGGTCCTGACCCACCACCACCGGGGGCGGGCTGCTTCCCTCCAGCCCGCCCCCTTCCCCCCGAACACCCCGAAAGGGAGTCCGGTCATGACCTCCAGAAGAGCGCCACGCCTCCGCCTCGTCCCGCCCGCTCCCACTGTCTGGAACCGCCATGTCTGACAACCGCCAGGCCGAAGTCACCACGGCCACCGTGAAGTTCCCGCACCGCAGCAGGCGCGGCATCCTGCTCGGCCTGACCGCCCCGCAGCTGATCGTCGTGAGCCTCACCGGCCTGCTCCTGCTCGCCGTGATCCTCGCCCGTGGCGTGGTCGGCGCTCTCGAACTCATCCCTCTGTGGGCCGGCATCGCCCTGCTTGTCTTCGTCCGCTACCGAGGCCGGGCCCTGGCCGACTGGGCGCCGATCGTCACCCGGTACGCGCTCCGCCGGATGCGGGGCCAGCTGATCTGGCTCGCCCGCCCCTCCCGCCGACCGGTCCGCGAAGGACTCCTCCACCTGCCGGGTACCGCCGCCAGCCTGCGCGTGGTCACCGCACCCGACCGCCGGTACGGCGCGGTCCACGACCCCCACACCGGCAGGCTGACCGCCGTCGTCAAGGTGTCCTCCCGCGCCTACGCGCTGCTCGACCCGGGCACCCAGAACGCCAACGTCAACGGCTGGGGCCGTGCCCTCGCCGCGCTGGCCCGCACCGGCCAGGTCGCCCGGATCCAGGTGATCGAGCGCACCGTGCCGGACTCCGGCGACGCCCTCCGCCGGTACTGGGAGGAGCACGGCCGGCCCGATGCCCCGGTGGCCGGCCAGGTCTACAGCGAGCTGATCCAGAGCGCCGGCCCGGCCGCTGCTCCGCACGAGGCGTACGTCGCGGTCTCCCTGGACGCCAAGGCCGCCAGGCGGCTGATCAACCAGGCCGGTGGCGGTCTGACCGGGTCCTTCAGCGTCCTGGCACAGTTGACCTCGACCTTCGACCAGGCCGCGCGCACCGCCGGACTCAACCCCACCGGCTGGCTCACCGCCCGCGAGATCGCGGCAGTCGTACGAACGGCGTACGACCCCAAGGCCCTTTCCGCACTGGACCGTTGGTCCTCCTCCGGGCGCCCCGAGGCCGACGCGGACGCGGCCGGCCCGGTCGTGGTCGTCGAGAAGTCGGACCACATCGCGACCGACTCCGCCGTCCACTCCACGTACTGGGTGGAGAACTGGCCCCGCACCGAGACGTCGGCGGGCTTCCTGCACCAGCTGCTGTTCACCGCCGGGGTGCGTCGGACCCTGTCGCTGTCGTACGAGCCGAAGGGGCTGGACGCCGCCCTGCGTGATGTCCAGCGCAAGAAGGCCAGTGTGATCGCGGACGCAGCCGAGCGAGCGCGGCGCGGCCAGGTCGACTCCGAAGCGGACTCCATCGAGTACCAGGACATCAAGTCCCGTGAGCGCCAGCTCATCGCCGGCCACGCGGATGTCGCCCTGACCGGCCTGCTGACCGTCTCGGCCGACTCCGAGGAGGAACTTCGTTCCGCCTGCGCGGTCGTGGAGACCGCCGCGGTCGGCGCCCAGCTCGACCTCCGGCCTCTCACCTGGCAGCAGGCCGAGGCGTTCACCGCCGCCGCCGTGCCGCTCGCCCTCGCCGTCTGATGCCGGCCCTCCTCCCTTCCGAAAGAGCACCGCCATGTCCCGCACCGCCAGCCCGACCGGGCAGGACTTCGTGCCCTTCGCCACCGCCGCGCTCGACTTCCACCGCGCGCTCAACGTGCCAGGCGGTCCTCTCGTCACCACTCGCGCCGAGCTGGACGCCCTACACGCCCACCTCGTCTCGCTGCACGGCCTGCTCGATGCCCACGCCGCCCGAACGGGCCGGCTCACGCCGATCGAGCGTGACCAGCTCAGCGCCGCCCGCACCCGGATCTGGCAGGCCGCCGACCACGTCCACGCCGCCTACCACGCGGCCCCCCGGCCCGGCTCCGGTGAGGTCCCCGACCGCGAGGCGTGCCAGGCCGGCCTGCCGGAAGGCGCACCGGAACTGACCATCTGCCAGCGCCACCAGCGCACCGCGCTCCTGGTCCGACGCCGTACCACCCCGGCCGACCTCCACGCGCCGTTCACCGGCCTCGTCCGCCACTGACCCTGCCTTCCGTCTGGAGAATGACCCGGGCCGTCGACATGCTTCAGGCCGAGGGCTTCGACGTCTCGTGCGATCCCGGCCTGCTCGACCCCAGCCTGCCGCCCCCTGACCATCAGGGACTCAGCCTCGGCGACCGGCTCGGCCACCTGACCCAGTCCATCCAGTCGGCGTCGCACACGGGCGAGGTCGTCGCCGCGCTGAGCGAGCTGACCGCTCCCGGTGACGGCGTTCTCCAGCGCGTCGCGGAGTCCCTCAACACGACGGCCGACTGGTGGGAAGGCCTGAGCGAACCCGCCGATCCCCACTACGCGAACCGGCTGCGTTACATCGCCCAGAAGCTCGACTCCTACGCGTTGGACATTCGGTCCATGCGCGGCGTGCTGGCCGACCGGCACACCGACCACCCCGGCAGGCTCCAGGCCCGGGTGGACCAGCTCGCCCCGAAGGAACCGGCGGCGTCCCGGGTCGCCGCCGCTCTCGCGGTCTCGCCGACCGCACGGCGCACGGCCCCAGCCGCGCCGCCGTCAGCTTCAGCCGCACCTCCCTCCCTGCCTCCCGCCCGGCCCTCGTCCGCGCCCGGTCGCTGACCGCTGCCCAGCTTGGAGCCCGCCATGTCCCGCACCAGCAGAACCGTCCCCGCCCTCGACCGCCCCGCTCCCCCTGCGCCCATCGGACGGATCCGCCATGCCCACCCCCGAGCACGACCCGCTTCCCGACATCGCGGTCGGCCGCCACCCCGACTTCGGCATCGTCGCCGCCAACCCCAAGCAACTGGCGGCAAGCACCTGGATGTTGAAGGGATTCGACTTCCATCCCGTTCCCGACCACCCCAACCTGTACGCGCTGGCCAACCAGCAGCGTGATGGGCAGGGCCGCACCACCCGGGCCGTCGCGCTGCTGCGCAAAGCCGGCTACCGGGTCGACGTGGACGCCGCGTTCGACCCCTCGCCGAACTCCGGACCAGCGCCCGCCCCCGACCGGCCCCCGCGCGTCGAGCCGGACATCGCGTTCGCCGAACACCCGCAGCTCGGCGTGGTCGCCGCCACCGCCGACGGTTCCTCCGCTCTCGGCGGCCGACTCATCCTGGAAGAGCACGGCTGGCGGCACAACCCGGACCTGGACATCTACACGCTGCCCATCACCACGCACCGCAGCGAGGCGCTCGACAAGGTCGCCACCGCTACGCTGGCGATGCACCGGGCCGACCTCCAGGTGGCCGTGCAGCCCCTCCGCCCAGGACGTAGCCGCGCGCCGCTCACCCGCGCCTACGACGGCAACGCACCACCAGCGCAACCAGGGCTTCACCACTCACAAGTTCCCCATCAGCGCCACCGCGCTCGCCGCCAGTCCCGCCCACAGCGGCCTGCCCGGTAAGGCGCCGGCTGCCACGCCCGCCGCCTCCGGCCCGACGGCCCGCACGGTGGACCCGCGCATCGCGTTCTCCCGCAACCGCTGACCTAACTCCCGTAAGGAGCCCTTCCCATGGCCGTGAAGACCATTTGGCAGATCACCCATTCCTGTGGGCACCAGGCTCGGCGAGACCTGTCCGACCGGGCGGCCGACCGTCGCGCGGGGTTCGCCGAGTGGCTCGCCAAGCAGGAGTGAACCGATTGCTGGCGTGCCGCGAAGGAGGGCAACGAGCAGGACAAGGCCGCCTGGCTGGAGGCCAAGCACGCCGAAGAGCAGGCCGAGTCCGAAGCCTGGTCGGAGCAGTACCGGATGCCGCCCCTCGAAGGCCGCGAGCGCGCCGTCGCTTGGGGCGTGCGCTGCCGCCACCAGGTCCTGGCTGCCGCCTACACCGCTCTGGTCCTCGAAGGCGAGACCAACGAGGCGGAGTGGGAAGAGATCGAGGATACGGCTCGCACGATCACCCGCGCCGGGTGGTGGATCGACCAGCGCTCCTCCGAGCCCGGCGACCTGACCGAGTTGCTCAAGGCGGCCACCGTAGCCGACCGGCCCACCGAGAACCCCCACTTCTGACCGCCCGGTGCCCCGTTTCGGCGGGGCACCGTGCCTGAACCGCTGCGCCACTGCCGGCGGCAGGGCCCCGGTTCCTGTCCGGGGACCGGGGCCCTGGTAGCCGGCAACATCAGGTGGGGGCCATGGGCAGTCACATCTGGAGCCACAGGTCCAGGGCGTACCGCAGGATCTCCCGTACGGCGCCGGACGAGGCTCCCTGCACGATCCACTCGCACAGCTTCTTCGCAGCCAGGGCGATCCGGCGCCCCCGCGCCTGGGGCCGCCGGTGCTGCGCCCGCTTCATGGTGATCTTCATCTTCTGCTCCCTCGTGTCGTCGTGGGTGACGACGACAAGGGGGCCGGAGCGCCGGGGTGTTCAGCGAGGGGCCTGAACCACTGAACAGGGCGTCAGGCCAGGCCAGCGCGGGTGAAGATAGTGTTCAGCGAGGGGTTCGGACTGAACAGGGAGACCCATGGGGGAGACGTCGGCGCGTGACCGGCTGGCCGGGGAACTGCAGAAGCTGAAAGACGCCTCGGGTCTCTCGTACACCCAGATCGAGACGCAGGGCAGGAAGCAGACGCCAATCGTGAAGCTGGGCAGGGGCAAGCTCAGCAACTGGCTCAAGGGCGACTACGTTCCCGAGGACGACAGGCCGTTCCGGTACCTGATCCAGCTGCTCGAACCCCGGGCAGAGAAGAACGGCGTCTTGCCGAGGGGGATCAACTGGTGGCGTGACCGGCGCAAGGAGGCGGCCGACGAACGGGATGCGTCCGCGGTGCCGAAGGAGCCGGCGGACCGCTCCGCACAGCTCGTCGCCCCGGCCGTGGCGGCGCCGCATGTCGGCGACGTGGCCAAGGCCGCGCGGCTGCTGCGCCTCCTCCCGCTCGACGGCTCATGGCTCCGTTGGCTCGAGAACGCCGAGACGATGTTCAAGGTCCCGCTGACCGTGAGCGACCTGGTTTGCGACGCTCACCGACCCCTGGAGACCGACCGGCCCGACTATGTCGACCCCGAACTGCAGGAAGCCCACCGCGAACTCGTCGAATCCCTCGGCGCCCTGTGCTTCGAGCTCAACGGAATGAACGACATCTCCGACGAAGGTCAGGATGTCCTGGAGATCAGCTATCCCGGTACCAGCGCCGAGCGCAACGAACTCAACAGGCAGGCATGCCGAGCGCGAGACGAGTTCATCCCCGTCTACACCAAAGTGATCAACCTTCTCAACGCCAAGGGACTGCTCCCTCCCGTGCCTGCCGGCCCCTCGACATCGCTGTCGAGTTCCGTGCCACCCGCTGGGTCCCGGGGCGGAACGCCCGCCTTGCCCCTCACTCTCATCGTGGAGGGCCCGCCGCACGGCGCTCCGGCCGACGGCTGGAGGCAGACTGCCGTCGCGCCCCTTGACGGTGCAGCTGTCCGCACAGCGACTGTCGTCGAGGGCCATCGTGCCCAGCACGATGCCCTCGCCCAGCACGCCCCCGGCACGCCCCTCGACAAGCTGGACCCCTTCGGGCTGGAGGTCCACCGCGCAGTCAGCGTCGACAAGATTGTTCCGCCGTTCCTTCCCCCGTTGCCGCTGTACGTGCCGCGCGCCCATGACCGTGAGCTGGCGGGCATCATCAACAGAGCGGCCTCCGGAACGAGCGCCATGGTCACACTGATCGGCGGCTCCTCCACGGGTAAGACCCGAGCCTGCTGGGAGGCAATCCAGGCACTGCCCAGCCACTGGAAGGTCTGGCATCCGCTCGCACCCAGCCGCCCCGAAGCGGCGCTCACCGGCCTGGAGTCCGTGCGTCCGCACACTGTGATCTGGCTCAACGAAGCCCAGCTCTACCTGCTGGATTGCGCGCCGAAGACCGCCGAGAACGTCACCGCGAAACTGCGCGTCCTCCTCGCCGACCCGGCCCGGGGACCTGTCCTGGTGCTGGCGACCCTGTGGCCGGACAAGTGGCGCACCCTCACCCGACGCCCGCCAGTCGGCAAGGAAGACGTCCTCTCCCAGCAGCGTGAACTCCTGACAGGAATCGGCACCAAGCTCACTCTGCCGGATTCGTTCACCAGCGATGAGCTCACCGCTCTTCGGCAACTCGCCGCACAGGACCCCCGCCTCGCCCAGGCCCGCGACCAAGCAGTCGGCGGAGCCATCGCCCAGTACCTCGCCGGTACGCCCCACTTGATCGACCGATACGACCACGCGTCAGCTGCCGCCCGGGCGGTCCTGGATGCCGCGGCGGATGCCCGGCGATACGGCCACGGCCCGGACCTTCCGCTCGGCCTGCTGAAACACGCCGCGGTGGACTATCTGACCGACAGCGAGTGGAACCGCCTCTCCAGCACCTGGATTACCGAGGCCCTGGACGAATGCGAAGAACCCTGCCACGGCGCCCTCGCACCGCTGGAGGCCATCCGCCCCCGGCGTGCGCCGCAGCACGGCACCCCGCACTACAAGCTGGCCGACTACCTCCAGCAGCACACCGCCCGCACCCGTCGTGGCGTACTTCCACCGGACAGCTTCTGGGATGCCGCCGCCGAGCATGTCACCGCTGTCGACGACTTGGTCCCCCTGGCCGAAGCCGCTCGCAACCGAGGATTCCTGCGCCAGGCAGCCACGCTCTACCGCCGGGCCGCGGAGGAAGGGCACAGTGCCGCGCTGTGTGAAGTGGCTGTGCTGCGGCGGCAGGCCGGCGATGATGCGGGAGCCGACGAGCTATACCGCCAAGCCGCCGATGCCGGGGACACCATCGCCCTGTACCAACTGAGTGTCCTCCGGGGGCAGACTGGGGACGGGGCGGGCGCCGAAGAGTACGCCCGCAAGGCTGCCACGCTCGGAAGCACGGCCGCCCTGGGCGTCCTGGCGCAGATGCGAGAGGACACAGGCAGGGGAGAAGACGCCGAACGCCTGGCCCGCGAGGCCGCCGACGCCGGCGACACCCGATTTCTCCTGAACATCGCCGCCCGGCGCGGAAACACGGAGAGTGCCGAGCGCCTGTACTTGCTGGCAGCTGAGGCCGGGAACGCCACCGCGTGGTTGGAGCTGGCCGCGGTGCGGGTGCTGAACGGGAATGGTGAGGGCGTTGATCTCCTGTACCAGCGGGCCGCTGACGCCGGCGATCCTCGGGGGCTGAGGATACTGGCGGTGGGGTTGGAGCGGCGTGGCGACGGTGATGACGCCGAGCGTCTTGCCCGGCTGGCGGTGGAGGCCGGGGACCGCGGGGTGTGGGGGGCTCTGGCACAGGTACGGGAGAGACGTGGCGACGGTGACGGCGCTGAACGTCTGTACGAGCTTGCTGTCGACGCCCGGGACATCGGGGCCATGCGGGCATTCGTTGGGCGGCGTCTGCGAGCCGGAGACCTTGTCGGCGCGGAAGTCATTGCTCGCAAGGCGCTGGAAGCCGGGGATCCTGGCTCGTGCCTCGAACTGGCGAAGCGTTGGACGATGCACGGGGACCGTGAGGGTAGCGACCGTCTGTATCGGTTGGTCGCCGAAGCCGGGCACGTTGTCGGACTCAGGATCATGTCGGAGCGGTGTGCCCGGGCCGGGGACAGCGAGGGCTCCGAGAGCTTTGCCCGAGAAGCCCTGGAAGCCGGAGATCCCGGCCCGTTCCGGGACCTCGCGAAGCAGCTCTGGTGTGCTGGCGACGGTGAGGGCGCCGAGCGCCTCGCCCACGAAGC
This sequence comes from Streptomyces sp. NPDC006997, assembly GCF_040635175.1. Lineage (NCBI taxonomy): Bacteria > Bacillati > Actinomycetota > Actinomycetes > Kitasatosporales > Streptomycetaceae > Streptomyces > Streptomyces sp. NPDC006997. The sequence continues at coordinate 18,051 of NZ_JBEYHH010000056.1, read as the reverse complement.
CGCGTTCGCTGGGCACCCCATGGTTCTCGTGGAACTGGGGCAATGGCACGAGGAAGCCGGCGATCTGGAGCAGTCCAAGCGCTTCTACCAGGAGGCCGAAGCCGCCGGAGACCGCGACGTCATGTTGGCACTGCAGCGGTCAAGGGAAGCCGAGGGAGACCTAGCAGGCGCCGAGCGCCTCGCCCGGGCATCCTTCGCATACGGACACCCCAGCGCGGTGCAGGAGCTCGCACGACTGCGAGAACTCAACGGTCGTCGTGAAGATGCCGAGGACTTGTGGCGCTTCGGCCTGAACACGGACGGCACCACCGCACAGCCTTGGTAACTGACCCGCCGCGCGTGCTTCTGCGCGGCGGAGGCACTGCTGCCTTCTCCCATCGACTTGCGCGACCTGCCCGCCGCCACTCCGCCAGCGATCGGCTCCTGTGGCAGCGCGTCCGGGGCCATTGCCTCCACGACGGCCCGCGACCACTGGCCGGAGGCGGCGTTCAGGGCCGGGACGAGGCACCCGTGCGGCCTGTTCATCGCCCCGCGCACTGGCCAGTCGGCGCCCTGCACAAAACCGCTGCCGCCGGGGACGGTCGACCTGCCACCATCAGGCAAGGCTTCAACCAGGCGAGGAACGATGGCCAACTTCCAATTCGGACCGAACGGCTACAACGTCAACATCCGGGCGCAGCCGTACGTCAACTTCTTCCCAGGCTGGGACGTGCACCGTCTCGCCCTGAGCTTCGAGGTGCACCCCCATGGCGACTACGCCGAGGACGCACCGTTCCTCGTCTCCGGCACCCTCTGGACGCACGACATGCCCAACCCCGCGAGCTGGATCGGCGTCCTGCACGCCACGTCGGGGCCGATCGGGTTGAAGTCGTTCGGGACGATGCTCACGCTCGAGACGATTGTGACGGACCAGCAGCTGCGCGGCCTGGAGAAGATGCGGGCGGGCGCCGACCTGACCCTGCGCGCCAATCTCACCTTGACCGCCCTGGCGGAGGCGAAGCACTGGCCCGTCGCCTCCGACCAGGAGGTCATACGCATCCCGCACGCGACGTGGAGCAATGCGATCACCCAGCTCGACGCTGGCGCCTTCGTCGACGTCCTCATCCCGATCACCGAGGTGGAGGACCGTACTACCGCGGCCCGACGGATCCGCGAGGCGAAGACCGCGATCCGAGACGGCCGGTACGAGCACGCCGTGACGCTCGCCCGCCAGGCCCTCGATGCCGTACGCGAGGCATGCGACACCGTGAACGTCAACGCACGGGCGCCGAAGAAGCCGGCGGACCGGGACCAAGAGGAGCGCTGGGCGGTGCTCACTCAGAGCGCCTACAGCCTCTTCAGCGGCGCCCCGCACGACGACACGGGCAGCACCGAGCACTTCACCTGGACCCGCGCCGACGCCGTCGCGGCCGTCGCCACCGCCGCAGGCCTGCTCGCCCGGCTAGAAGACCTGCCGTAACACCCCCGAGCGGACGCCAGCAGCTTGCCCCGCCAGCTCCGCACTCGGGCCGTGGTGACGTCGACAGCGGTTCCCGCTCCGAAGGTGGGCAGGATGTGCAGCCGCGTCACGGACTCGTTCCGCTCCCGGGTGCGGTCGGCCAACTTCCGATCTCGCACCAGGCGTTGGCGCAGTCGGCGAGCTACGTGAGAAGTTCCCACCGATCACGCCATTCGGTTACATGCGCAGGCTGTATAACGGTGTTCCTGGAATCGGGGTTTCGTGGACGGGTGCCTCCTACCCGCTCAAGAAACTCCCGGTGGCGGGCACGCACCTCAGCTCGCAGCTTGTCGCCCTCAGCGATGTAGAAGTCGCGACCATCGGTGACGTTGACCAAGACCACTCGGTCGCACGTGAGAGCAGTGAACTTGTCGATGTCCGCGATGATCCAAGCGCCCTTGGCAGCCACCATCACCTGAGCAACATGTTCACCGACCTCAATGTAAGTCTGAGCTCCCCGTGGCTTCGCTGGGAGTCCGCGCAGCAACGCCTCGGCAACAGCAAGGTGGCGTCCTGCCTGGTGGGTCTGCGAGTTGCTGGGCTTCGTCACTGACATGTCGGCATCATGCCGTATCGCCTGCCTCGCGCAGAAGGTACCTGGTGGAGTTCACGCGCCTTCTCCATCGTCATCCGCCAAGACGGCTGCTGGGCTTGGCTCCACAACGACGCGTACCTCGCGCGCTCGGCCTGCGCGGACTCCGCCTACGACCAGGGCCTCGACGAGCCGCAGTGACCTCAGGCGTCTACCACCCATCTCCGGCCAGGCCAAATCGCGGATTCCGCGGATCCTCTCTCCTCGACGGCCCGACCACCCGGGCTCCCGTTCACCACTCCCCTTCGAGGTAGACGCCGTGATCGCCCACCTGCAGCGTGCCAGCCATACCGCCGGCCTCCTTGAGTACCTGTACGGGCCAGGCGAGCGCGGAAACCACACCAACCCCCGCCTGATCGCGGGGGACGGCCACGGTGCCCCGATCGAGATGCTCGCCCAGACCGACGCGCCGGCGTACCTGGCCCACGCCCTCGACGCACCCGTCGAGCGCCTCGGGGCCCGAGCTCCCGAGCGGCCGGTGTGGCTCTGCTCGGTCCGCTCCGATCCCCGGCACCCCGACCCGACCGACGCGCAGTGGGCCGAGGTGGCCCGCCGGGTCGTGGCGGCCACCGGCATCGCCCCGGAGGGCGATCCGGACGCCTGCCGGTGGATCGCCGTGCGTAACCAAGCACGGCAAGTGCACGTCGTGGCCACCCTCGCCCGCGAGGACGGCAGCCACCACAGCACCTACCGCGACGCCTTCCGTCTCCAGACCGAGTGCCACCGCATCGCCACCGAACTCGGCCACCTGCCCCCGGCCCCGCGCCCGACACCCCGCGCCCAGGAGGCCCACGTGCCTGCCCCCTACATCACCATCAGCGCAGAGCCCAGCGGCAGCGTCTCGGCGAAGGGCGCCAGCGACGACCTGTCCGCCACGCTCCTCAAGCACGCCGGTTTCCAGCAGATCGAGGACTGGTACGGCCGTCGCCACCGCCTGGCGACCACCACCCCGCAGGCTGAGCGCGTCGCCATCGCCTCCCACGCAGCCGAGATGCTCCGCGCCGCCCGGTACAGCGTCGATCTGGACCCCGACCTCGACACGAGCCGGTCGACCAGCCCGGCCAACCCTCTCGGGCTCTACACCGCCGGAGCCGAAGTCCTCCGGCTGACCGACCAGATCAGGGCCGCCGAGAACGGTGCCGACCTTGCCCAGGCGGTCGATCACCTCCTTCATCCCGAACACGGCGTCCTGGAACGCCTCCGGGAAGCTCTGGAGACGGCAGGCGAACAGATCACCGACCTCGACGACGAGTCGTACGCGCTCGCCGACCGGTTCGGCTTCGCCGCGGAGTTCGTCAGCGCGGCGCAATCGGAACTCGTTGGAGCGGGACGCGAACTGCACCGTGTCAACGACTCGCGGCAGGACCACACCGGGGCGCAGACGCAGTCCCCATCCCCGCCCGACGCACGAAACGCGGCTCTCGCCACGTCACCCGCGGCGGACAGGGCCAAGGCGTCTTCGGCGCTTGGAACTCCGTCGCCGGAGGTTGGTACAGCCGTAGGTGCGCCGCAGGTCACAAGCCCTCGGACCCGTTAGACCGGCCAAGGTCCGAGGGATCTGTCCAACCCACCCGGCACCGACCCAACTCCCCGCCCAAGGAGGAACAGTGCCCGAGTTCTACCCGAGCATCGGCGACGCCGTAGGCGCCGCGATGCAGCACAACATCCGGCTTGCCTACAGCGGCAAGGCGCCCGGCTCCGACACGCCCCCGCAGGTCCGACACCTGCCCCACCCGTCGGCCGACCCGTACTCCGTCCCGGGGATGACAGCCCGGCTCACGGAGACAGCGACTCCCCATGAGGTCGCCGGAATCATCGAGGAGGTCAACGGAGCCCTCGGGGCGCTCCCCCAGCTGACCGAACTCGTGGCCGCGGCGGCCGACTGGACCCGAGCCCGTCTGACCTTCGAGAGCCCGCACCACAACCCGACCTTCGAGACGTGGACACGGCTGGCCGCCGCCACCCGCATGCTGCGGGACGTCCAGGAGGAGCTGGAGGTCGCCGGGGACATGATCGCCGCGTGCCCTGTTCAACTCAGCGACCCCAAGTACCGCGACGAGGTGCCCGCACTGCGGACCAGGGAGCCGCTCAGCGATGTCGTCGGCAACGACGCGGTCGCGGACAACGAGCCGCCCGCCTCCCGGAACCCGGAAGCGGACCGACGCCGAGCCGCCCGCGCTTCCTCCCCACACGCCGGCGCTCAGCGGACCGCGCCCTCCGTCGGCGCGGCATCCGAACCACCCACCAGCGCCCTACCGCCCCGGTCGCCACGCACCCGATGACCTCGGCTTGACCCCCAACTGCCGTCCCCTGCCCCGACAGGAGCTGCCCCGATGACCAGCAGAAGAGCGCCGCGCGCCCCGCCTCGCCTTGTCCGTTCTCCCCCTCCTTGGACCCGCCATGTCCGCACCACGTACCAGCGCGCCCTCGACCACCACCGGCTCCGACGCGCTCCTCTACCTCCTGTTCGGCGTCTTCGGCGCCGCCATCGCCTTCGGCTCCCTCGCCTGGCTGACCGCGTTGTATCCGGGGTTGTCGTACGCGGCGAGTTCCGCCTTGGTCGCCGCGTCGAGGAGCTCGAGTTCGGCCTCCCGGGCGATACGCGGGGCCAGCCGGGCCGACAGCGCGGTGGAGGCGATGCCCAGCAGGGCGCGCAGACCGATGGCCCCCGACAGGACGGCGAGGGAAGGTACGGCGGAGCGGAGCTGGTCGCCGCTGATGTGCTGTGAGGCGATCAGCGGCTTGATCACCCCGGTGGTGGCCATCAGCCCGAACGCTTCCAGCACCCCCGAGAGGAGTTGCACGCCCAGCAGGGCGATGACCGCGGCGCGGTCGACCTGCCAGCCCAGTGCGAGGGACCGGCGGATCAGTTGGGGCAGTCGTCGGGCCATCGCACGGGTCGTGATCGCGTTGGCGGCCTCGATACGGCGGTCGCCGGGGATGACGAACTTCAGTTCCTCATCCGAGACCTCCGCCTCGCCGGTCGGCGCGGTTGTCGCGGTGGGCTTCGGGATGGTTGTCATCGGCTCCAGCCCTCCGCCGACACGCGGTGCCCGGCCAGGGAGTGCGTAAGGAGTCCCAGCGGATCACGCTGTTCGCGGATGAGTACCAGGTGCGGACCGATCACGGTTTGATACGCCAAGACGTCCCCCTGTGTGCCGTTGGTGGTTGAGGCTGTCGCTTGCCAGCCGTTTCGTTCAGCGCGGTCGGAAGGTGCTGGTTGGTCACGATGTGCCTCCGCTCCCCTCAAGGCCGTTGAGCTCGTCTTCGAGGCCCTCAAGGTCACTGAGCAGGCGGCGGATGGCGATCTGGCGCTCACACCAGTGCCGTTGAAGATCCGCCTCCGCCTCCCCCGGCAGGTCGTACTCGGCGGTGGTGGCGCCGTAGAAGCTGAACAGCATGTACAGCAGCGCGATCCGGGCGCATGCCCGCACCTCCCGCATCGGAAGGCTGGGGTGCTCCGAGCGGTAGGCCCCGACCATGGCCAGGGCGCAAGCGGCCCAATCAGTGCTGGTGGCGACGGTGCGCGGGTCGAACGCCGCCCGCCCCAACTCCCAGGCCGGCATCGCGCTGGCGCAGCGGAAGTCGATGACGCCGGTGACTGCGTCGGCGAGGGTGATCAGGTTGGTGCGGCTGAGATCCGCATGCAGTGTCTGTTCTGCCAGGGTCTCGGGCAGATGTGCCCGCAACAGGTGGACGTGGGTCCGCAGGTCCTCACGCCTCTGGTCGAGGTCGACGCGCAGTTGGTCGAGACGGTCGTGGCCTTGGCTCGTGGCTCTGGCCAGCACGGCGTCGCATTTCGCTGCGGCGTCCTCGACGGGCTCGGTCCGCCAGCGGGTCTGCTGCACGCGCTTCGGCAGCGGGTACGCGGCGAGCGCACGGTGCATGCGTCCCATGACGACGCCGAGGTGCTCGGCGAGGGGGACCGTCATCGCCGAGGGGTTCACCCGTCCGGGAGCCTCGTCGACCACGGCCCACGCACTGCCTCCCGCGATGGTGACCAGGTTGTCGTTGGCGTCGGGCCACACCCGCGGAACGGGGAGCTTCGCGGCCCGGCAGTATTCCGACATGTCCCACGCGTTGCGCGCCTCGTCCAGGTCGGCCATCGACGGGTACTGCTTGACGTACAGCCGCAGCCCGTCGTCCGTCAGGACCCGCCGGTTGATGGTGTCGGTGCCCATGTGCACCGGTTCGACTATGTCGGCGACCAGCCCGTACCGGTCTTCCAGCACGTCAGCGGTCAGCGTCTCGCCCCAGCCTGTTTCGTCCATACAGATCACCGACCTTCGTGTGCGGAGGGACGGCATGCCGTGAGGGGGGTGAAGGCGTTGTCCTCCGTGAGCACTTGCCTGTCGACGAATGGGGTGAGGGTGTTGGTGACGGTCTGTTCAAAGTCATCGCGACGAACGGCGAACAGGTGTGGAGCCGCGGAGGTTCGAGCGCAGACGTTCACGTACGCCACCCGCCCCACGTCTGCTTGCGGGTCTCCAGGCGCAGGTTCTCCAGCATGATGTGCGCCTCGTCGACCAGGCCGACGTCGCGGTGCCTGATCCCCCAGTTCAGCGAGTCCAGGGCGTCCAGTGCCCCGTACGCCCGGCATGCGACAAGTTCCTCCGTGGTGAGGGGGCGGCCGTATCCGTGGTGGAAGGCGGCGTTGAGGTCGGGGCGGTGGCTCAGGATCCGGTAGCGGAGCCGGCTCAGGTCCCGGTAGGCGGCGGACCGAAACTCGGCCCTTTCGAAGTCGATGACCCGCAGACGCTGCTCGGTCTCGTCCCACATCCAGTTCTTGGGCATGTAGTCGCCGTGCTGGGATACCTGAGGCAGGCTCGGCGGAGCTTCCTCGGCGAGCGTGCGCACCATCGCGAGGTCGTGCTCCGGTGCGTACGCCGCCGTCCGGTCCAGCAGTTGGGCGACCACCTCGTCCCACGCCTCCTCCGTTGCTTCCTGCGTCGGCTCGTCGGCTGCCGCGGTGTGGAACCGGGCGAGCAGTTCGCCGGCCTGCTCGTAGGCCGCCCGTTCCTGCTCGGCCGGCAGACGCAGCGTGTCGAGACCGCGTCCGGGCACGGCGGTGATCAGGACGGTGCGCGTCTGCGTGTCCGCGGCGACCAGCTCGGGTGCACGGCCGGCGCCCATGGCCACGGTCCACTTCTGGAACGCGGACACCTCGCGGTGGTGGAGCTTCGGGCCCGCGTGGAGCTTCCCGAACCACCTCTCGCCATCAGGCCCGTTGAGCTCCCAGACGGAAGGCCGGATGTCGCCGGGCCTGGGGTGCTCGGCGACCACCGTGTACGTGTCGGTCACCGACTCCACCAGGTGGTGGAGCGCGCTGGGCATGTCGGTCACGGTGCACCCTTCCGCTCGCCGAGCCTTCCGACCGCGCCACGATGAGTGATGGATCGAATGCACTCAGTGTCCTGTTGTGGGTGGGTAGCTTGCCAGGGGGCACTGACAGTGCCGCCTGAGCTGGTCATCTGGGGGTGGGAACGCGGAGGACGGTCCCGGAGGCCATCTCGGTCAGAGACTCGTCGAGCACCTCGCAGCTCCAGCCGAGCGTCACGAGGTGCGGGTCGTTCTCGGCCTTGACGCGCTCTCGCAGGGCCTTGACCCGCGCCAGCGCGCTGTCACGGCTGATGCGGGCCCGGTCCGCGAACTCCTGTGACGTCGTACCGATCGCGACCATCCGCCATGTCTCGATCTCCGTTTCCGAGAAGCCCTCCGGGGAGGCGGCCGTCTCGGGACGCTGGAGTTGCCCGGTAACGAAGCAGGCGTGGACGACGGCGGCCCGGCCTCTCACACCGAGCTTCTGTCCGCAGTGCTTCAGCTGCACGTTGATCGTGCCGACGGTGATGGACAGCTCGGAGGCGATCGCGTGGGTGCTCTCGCCCTCCGCGACCTTCTGGGCGATCCGAAGCTGTGCGGGTGTCAGCGGAAGCGTCGCGGGCGGGCGGGTCGGGCGGGCACTCACGGTTGTGGATCCTTTCTGTGAGGCGGACTTGTCAGGCGCGAGCCAGCCATCGCTGCCGCTCGGTGTCGGTGACGAGGCACTCGTCGTGGGCGAGTTCCAGGCGGGCGAGATGGGCATAGTGCTCGACCACCCCGGTGCCGAAGGCTTCCCGCGCGAAGACGCTGTTCTGGAAGGCGGTCAGAGCCGGTCCGAGGGCGGGTGGCACGGGGATTCCGCCTGCCCGGTAGGCGTTGCCGGTCGCTTCGGGAGCAAGGGCGAGCTTCCGCTCGATACCGTGGTCGATGGCCGCCAGTACCGCCGACAGCGCCAGGTACGGGTTGGCGTCCGCACCCGGCACACGGATCTCCAGGTGCAGCCCTTCACCGCGGCCGACGACACGGACCGCGCAGGTGCGGTTGTCGCGGCCCCAGGTGAACGTGGTCGGCGCGAACGAGCCGGTCGTGAACCGCTTGTAGGAGTTGACGTTGGGCGCGTAGAACGGGCCCAACTCTGGCAGGCCGGCGAGCAGACCCGCGATGGCGTGCTCACCGATCTGGGACAGCCCGTACTCGCTGCCGGGCTCGTTGAGTTGGCTGATGGCCTTCGACCACAGCGAGACGTGCAGGTGCAGGCCGTTGGCTCGGTCGGTTTCCGGGGCTGCCATGAACGTGGGTGCCAGACCGGCGCGCAGACCCAGGGTGCGCACGGCGTGCTTGAAGAGGGGGTGCCGGTCGCAGGCGGTGAGCGCGCCACCGTACGGGAAGGTCACCTCGACCTGGCCAGGACCGGCCTCGGTCTTGATCGCTTCCACGGGCATCCCCGCGCCGGCGAGCGCCCGCTGAAGACGGCGCAGGAACCGGTCGGATACGGGGTCGTGATCGAGGGCGTAGTCCAGGTTCCCCGTCGTCAACGGCCGCAGGCCCTGGTAGTTGGCCTGTTCCGCGTCCTCGTACGTGCCCCTGTAGAGGACGAACTCGGTCTCGATCCCCGCCTTGGGGTGCAGGCCGTGCCGCGACAGCCGGGTCAGTTGCTGGTGGAGGATCTGGCGGGGTGCGATGTCGATCGGCGTTCCGTCGTGGTGGACGGCATCGCCGAGTACGACAACGGTGCGTGGCAGCCACGGCACGACGCTCAGAGTCGACAGGGCCGGTTGCACGGACAGGTCCTGGTAGCCGGTCTCCCACGAGGTCAGGGCGAAGCCGTCCGCCGGGCTCATGTCGATGTCGGTGGCCAGGATGTAGGCGCACACCTCGGCGCCGTGATGCGCGACGCGCTTGAGGAAGTGGTCCGCGTCGTATCGCTTCCCCTTCAGCCTCCCCTGCAGATCGGGGACGGCGAGCAGCACCGTGTCGATGGCGCCCGCCTTGACGAGGTTCCGCAGGTCGGAAAGGGAGAAGGCCTTCTCGGAGCGCCCGCGCTGCTCGGGGACGGACGCGGCAGTCAGGCGTGCCACGGTGCCGTTGCCGCTCGTGGTTCTCGTCATCAGACGACCTCGTCCTCGTACGTGGCCGCCGAGCGGTCGAAGTTCTGGGTCGGCACCTCGTACGAGCTGCCCTGCTTCCGCCACCACGCCCAAGCAAGCGCCAGAACGACGAGCAGAGCGACCGGCGCGTAGTTGAAGGTCTCCACCGACACCAGGGCGCCGTCGGCGGGGCGGGTCTGCGGCAGACAGAACAGCACCGTCACGAACACCACCCAGACAACGGCGATCGCGCCGACGGCCACGCCCCAGTTGCCGAGGTTCCAAGGGCCGGGTCGGAAGCGGTCCCGGTTCTTGATGCGCAGGTAGATCGGGATCGCGTAGGCCGGGGTGATGCCGACCACGTTGATGCTGGTGATCGCCGCGTACGCGACCGGGCTGTACAGGCTCGGCAGGGCCAGCACGGCTGCGCACACGACCGCCAGCAGCACGGCCATGCGCGGGGTACCAGTACGGCGGTCCACCTGCCGCCACAGGTGCGAGCCCGGCAGCGCCCCGTCACGCGAGAACGCGAACACCATCCGGCTGGCCGCGGCGGTCTCGGCGTTGCCACAGCACAACTGCGCGATGATCACCACCAGGAGCAGTGCCTTCGCCCCCGCCACGCCTAGGGCATCCAGGAAGATCTGCGCCGGCGGCACCCCCGTCGCCGTGCCCACGGTGCCCGCGTAGTCCTGGATCGCGAACGTGCGCCCGGCGAGCAGGACGAACCCGGCCAGCCACGACCAGCCGATCGCGTGGATGATCCCGCGGGATGCGGACACCTGGGCGTCGGTGGTCTCCTCCGACAGGTGCGCGGAGGCGTCGTAACCACAGAACGTGTACTGCGCCAGCAGCAGACCGAGCACCGCCGCGTAGAGGGGGCTCCAGCCGGTGTTGTTGACGAACTCGCCGAACACGAAGTCCGAGGACTGGTGGTGGGAGGGGACGATCGCCAGAGCGCCGACGATCACCGTGACGCCGCCGAGGTGCCACCAGACGCTGATGCTGTTGAGGATGCTGACCAGCCGGACCCCGAAGAGGTTCAGGGCGAGGTGCAGGGCGAGGATGCACAGGAAGATCACCATGATCTTGCCCGGCGTCGGCTCGAACCCCCACTGCAGGTTGAACAGGGCACCCGTGAACAGCGCGGCCCCGTAGTCGATGCCGGCGATCGCCCCGAGCAGGCCCAGCAGGTTCAGCCAGCCCGTGTACCAGCCCCACTTCCGGCCACCGAGCTGCTCCGCCTGGTAGTACAGGGCTCCGGAGGTCGGATAGGCGGAGGTCACCTCGGCGAGGGCGGCACCGATGAACATCACCATGGCGCCGACGACGAGCCAGCCCCACAGCATCACCGACGGGCCGCCAGTGTTCAGGCCGAAGCCGTACAGGGTCATACAGCCGGACAGGACGCTGATGACGCTGAAGGAGATCGCGAAGTTTCCGAACGGCCCCATGCGCCGGGTCAGCACGGGCTCGTAGCCGAGCTCCCGCAGGTATGCGTCATCGGACTTCCGGGACGACGCACGGTGGTTCGGACTCAAGCGAGACACAGGTCAGTCTCCAAGCTCAGAGAGAAACAAATGGACAGGTTCATGCCAATGCGGCTTCGTGGGCAGCGGATTCCGGTTATGGGTGCGGTCCGGCGCGCGGCCTACGGGTACGGGCGTAGGACAGGGACTCGGCGCGCGCTCGAAGGAGCAGCGCCTCACCCGGGTCTGGCCCCACGGCCCCTTCATGCACCGACGCCCACGGCTCGCGGGCCGCGTACGGGCCCATCGCCTCGAACACCTCGGCGGCTTCCAGGTACTTGTGGCCTGCCCACAACGCGTAGGCAAGAAGGCTCAGGTCAGCCACTGAGCGCCGCTCGCCGTGCGTCTTGTGGAACCAGTCGTGGAACGCGGTCAGCGTGTAGTCGAGCGTCGACTCCTGCGCCCACTGTCGCCGCCACAGCGGATCGACGCGCGATCGCCGTCGGAGCTCGACCTGCGCGTACGCGGGCAGAAGCAGCAGTGCCGATCCGACGGGCCGCTGCGAGGCGACGGCCCGACCGAAGTCGACGACCGCGGCCAGGGAGGCACCCGGTGGTAGGCCTCCCGGTTGTACGGGTCACGCCGGTTGACCTCGTACAACAGCCCCCACGGACCGCTGGGCAACATCGGCTCGCCGGCATCCACGCGATGTTCCTGGCGCAACTGCCGGGTGTCGATCTGCGCCAGAGCCAGGAGGCACACCCAGGGCACGGGATCATGCAGCGCGCGACGCGCCGCCAGCAGCGCGTCACGCCGAGCCCTGAACTCGAACTCCAGCGTCTGCGGATGCTGTTGCCTGTGCGCGCGCAGCGCCCGCTCGACGGCCACGCGGGCACCCATCAACTGCGCGTCGTAGCTGCCGGGCTCTTCGTCGAGCCACACGCCCACCACATCCGACCGGGCGGCTGCCACCGCCAGCAGCTGGGTGCGTGACGTTCGCAGTGCCCAATGCGTGGCCGTGGCCAGCAGCAGTTGCCGTGCCGTTCTCCAGCGGCCGGCCTGCAACTCAACCAGGGCCACGCCCAGGTCGTCGTCGTGGCCGGCAGGGTGATACACGAGGCGCATCAGAGTCCCCCGCCGTGAACGGGACGGTGGCGGAACGCGAGTTCGAGGCCGCTCGTCCGGCGTGTTCGAACTGTGCGAGGTGGCGTCGTGCGCTCTGGGTTGAACGTCAGTGTCATCGGGGGCCTCAGGCGAGTTGGGGGGTGGGGCCGCGAAGTTGGTGGGTGCACCGCCGCTGGGAGGCGAAGCGGTGCCCGAGTCGGGCACCGGGTCGGGCTGCCTAGAAGCGAATCTGGCCGATCATGTCCGCGATGCTGGTCATGAACCGGTTGATGCTCGGGGCCATCGACGTGCTCGACAGGAAGAACCCGAAGAGCGCGCAGACGATCGCGGGCCCGGGTTTCACGGCCTTGCTGCGGATCAGAACGACCACGACGATGCCGAGCAACAGCACGAACGAGATGCTCAGAGCCATCAGGAGGCCGTTTCCTCCGCGGACCCCCGTCGCTCCCTGCGAGCCTGGCTCAGCGCGCGGCGCAGAGCATCGGCCCGGGTCAGCGATCGCGGGGCCTGGGGGAAGACGTGCCAGTGCATCCCCGGAGGTGTCGTGCTCTCGGCGGACGGCACGACGACGTGGCACTTCTCCCCCAGCGCAACGGTCCCAGGTTCCTCCCAGCGGGCTGCGGTGCCCACCGGAACCAGGAAGTACAGCCGGGGCTCCGGACCCTCGTGGTCCAGGATCACAGGGCCGACCGGCTCGCCACCCTCGCCAAGGATCTCGATCGCGCGCCGGCCCACGGCCTCCACGGCGCGTACGGCATCCCACCACTCGCCGGCCGAGCACAGCTCCGGCTCCTCGCCGATGGGCATCCAGCGCGGCGGGACCGCGCGAGCCGCGGGATTGTCGTCGGACATGGAAAAGGCCTCCTCACCACTGGGTGTGAGGAGACCATTCCATTCAGCAAGCTACTGTGCGCGGACAGACTGTCCGTGGGCTTCTCCCGCCAAAGCCCTTGACACAAGCTCAGGTTGTGCTAAGTCCCGTCCAACTGCCGAACGCAGACAGCTCGTTGGAAGGATGGGAGTCCATCCTGAGCAGCGCAGCAGTCGTCTCGCGGACGGACGGGTGGAACCGCGTATGGTTCGGCGCGACCTTCCGCGCGCGCTTGAGATCCGCGAAGGCACCCGGCCGATCGCCCACAGCGAGCTTCGCGGAGGCCACGTCGATGAAGTGGTGGCTCGACCGCTCGCCGACGGTCGTACTGGGCGGCGCCCACTCGCCGCCGGAAACCGGGGACCATTCGGTGAGGCGGGCGAGAGCCTGCTCGGTGTCACCCATGTCGATCATCGCGTGCACCTCGTGGATGCGGATGTTCGTCGGGCCGAACGACATCTCGTACGCAAGGGAGTCGCGGTTGCCTGCCATGCCCGCGACCTGCTCCGCCTCCCTCAGGTACTCGTCGGCGCGATCGGAGTTGTTCTCACGGGCTTCGAGAACGGCCAGCTTCAGCAGCAGCGCACCGTCGACGGCAAGCGCGTCCTGCGTGAAGGAGCGTTCCGGCTGGAACCGCTCCAGCTCGGTCCGCAGCGCGAGGAGCTTGCGACGTGCCGGCGAGTACGCGCCCTGGCGGAGCATCGCTCCCGCGACGAGGTAACCGGCCGTGAACTGCATCAGGGGGTCGCCGGAGCGGTCGGCGGCCCAACGGACGCGTTCCAGCGCCGTGTTCGACAGGTCGTGGTGGCCCATCTTGTGGGCAAGGGAGTTCACGGCACGATAGGCGCGCGCCAGGTGCCAGAACGCCTTGCTCTGGTCGCCGTTGCCGCCGCCAAGGGCCACGTGCGTCAACTCGGTGATGATCGGCGGCAGCAGGGGGCCCATCGGCGCGTAGCGGGCGTCACGGCGCAGGGCCGCCACCTGGTCGACTTCCGAGGCGAGCACGGGAAGCGCACGCGGTGCGATCTCCAGGTCGTCGGGGCTGTCGTAGCAGAGCAGGAGGCGGCGAAGTTCAGGGATGACGGCGTGGACGCCGTCTTCGGCTTCCGGCTCACCGTAGTAGGGCTGGCCGGTCAGGACCTCGGGGCCGAAGCGCAGCGCCTTCGCGAGTGCCAGCACCAGCGACGGTGAAGCCTTCCGCGCACCGGACTCCAACTTCTGCACGTAGCTCGGGGAGACTGCGACCTTCTGTGCCAGTTGAGCAGCAGACAGCTTCCGTGTCCTGCGTGCTGTACGGAGACGATCTCCCAGCGTCAGGTTTTCACTCATCGGTGGATCTGTCCCTTCGCGATGGAGCACTCGCCTCAGGGTACGGAAAACGCCCCAACTCGCGCCCCTGGTCACCAAGTGTTAACGGAGCTGGCAGCGGGGCGCCCACGGGGAGAAGCCCCTTGGTGTCGCGCCCGAGACCCCCAGCACAATTTGAGGAACTTACGTAAACGCGGGCAAGGAGGAAGAAAATGGTCCAGATTCGAGTGCCATCGCGACTCGGTCGTCAAGGGTTGTGGAGCAATTGCTTACGGACAGATTGTCCGCGCCTCTCTTCGACTGCTGCGATCAACAAGCCGCATCCCGTTACGGACAGTGGTCACTCATTTCGCGCGACGGGACTACCTGAGCGTGTTGCCTCATTCTCTCGTGAAGTACGGCACCCGTGCTATCTCGTGCGAGGAAGGAGGCGAGAGTGGCTGAGACTGGATGCCGGTACGCCACGGGTCTTCACAGCAGCCGACTCCGCACTGAGCGCTGCCTCGGCGAATCCGCGCGCGTGCTCGTCGCCGTCCACGATCACGACCTTGTAGTTCCGCAAGGGAATCACTCCGGAGGGCCGAAAGTGAGCAGTGGCACGTCGTACAGTTCGGGGTTTCGAGGCCGGGTCATGGCCGGTGAGATCACTTCCACGACGAAGAGCTCGCTGAGGAACTGGACCTTGGCGCTCAGGAGGTGGCTGGTACGGCCGTCGGCCGACTGCGCCTTCAGCCCGGCGGAGACGTGGATGTGCGGCAGGATGCCTCCCGTCTCCGGATCGTGGGCGATTGTCCCAGCACCGAAGACTTCGACGTTGGTGACATACGTCCTGGCCCAGACCGGGGCGTCCGGGTCTTCGAGTTTCTCGCAGGCGCCGACGATCTCGGCTTCGGCGAACGCACCGATGAACGAGGGAATGTAGCCCTGCCGCACTCCTTGGTCACGGCAGAACGCGGAGAGCGCGTCGAAGAAGTCCTCGCCGTGGTCGAAGGTGACGCCGAACGTCCGGCCGGTGGTCAGTTCATGGGCACGCATGCGGGTCCTCTCGGGCGTGGCTGACGTGCGGGATCAGCGCGCGAAAACGGCGAACTTCTCAGCGATGCTCTCGCGGGCCGCGTCCTGGGCGAGCAAGGCCTGGAGCAGGAGGCGGGCCTGGTACGGGCCGAGGTCGCCGGCCGGGATGAGCCCCCGGCTGATCAAGTCCTTCTCCGACCCGGGGAAACCGTATGTTCCGGTCAGGACCGGGCCGTTGCCGATGCGCGAGGCGAGGACGACGGGAACACGTACGGCGAGCCGTTCGAGGCTCTCGACGAGTCGCTGTGGGACGTGTCCCACGCCGAAGGCAGCGACGACGAGCCCGTCGCACTGGCCGGACCAGGCTTCGAGCAGCGTGCCGTCGTCGCCGAGGCTGACCGTGTAAAGGCCCACGCGTGGGTCACGGACGGCCGGTGCCAGGGGAACGAATCGATCGGGCAACGGGGAAGCCAGCCGTACCCGGTCCTCCGCGATCCGGCCGATGGGTCCGGCGCCGAATGACGCGAAGGCGGCAGGGCTGGTGGTGTGCGCCTTACGGACATGTCGTGCCGCGTGGATCTCGTCATTCAGGACGACCAGCACCCCGGCTCCACGCAGTTGCGGGTCGGCTGCCGCGACAACGGCCGCGTACAGGTTGGCCGGTCCGTCAGGGCCGGCCATGGTGGGGTTGCGCATGGCACCGGTAACGACGACCGGCTGGTTGTGACCGTGGCGGAGGTCGAGGAAGAACGCAGTCTCCTCGATGGTGTCGGTGCCCTGTGTGATCACGATCCCGTCGACATCGCCGCCGTCGAGGACCTTGTCGATCTCGGTGCCGAGCTCCGTGAGGTCGTCGAAGGTGAGCGAGGCACCGGGCACCCGGCGGAAGTCGTGCACGCGCAGGTCGATGCCGTGACCATCCAGGCCGGGGACAGCCGCCAGAAGGTCATGGGCGGAGAGAGCCGGCACGACTCCCCCGGTCGCCGGGTCGGTGGTCATGGCGATGGTGCCGCCGAGAGAGTAGACAGCCACCGTTCGTGTCACGCCTGCCATCGCCCCAACTTCCGATCCGCGCAGCCTGGTTGGATCTCGTCCTCGGAGATCTTTCCGTGCAGGCTATCGGGTCGCTCCCACAGGGTCACCGGCCTCGGACTGTAACTCCGCCGCCACGTACGCGCAGGCTCTGTCCAAGGCATCAAGGCTGAGGTGGCGGCTTCGTGGCCGGGCGAGGCCGGTGGTTCCCACAGCGGCAAGCTGTCCGCAGCGGTGGGTCAACCACTCTCGGTCAAGGCCGAGATAGTCCGAAGTCGCCGCCAAGCGCTCCCCGGAGGTCGATCCTATGGTGACGCTATGTGCTCGCGCGTGGCCCGTGATGCCCGCGAAGGCCCGCAGGGATCGCGCCCCGGAAGTCAGAGCGGTCTGGGGCGCGGATTCAGCGCGTACCCAGGTCGCTATGGCGGCCCGGTGACCAGGAACTAGCGCAAAGCCCTCCGTCTGCTGGAGGTCCGCCTCGTCGGTCACCCAGGTCGTGATGCCGTACGACTCCATCAGCGCGATCGCGAGGAACAGCAGCACGCGCTCGTACATGGGCGAGGCGGCGACCTCTTGGTGGGGAACGCAGAAGGCTCGTCCGACGCCGTCGTGTGCTCGCGCGGGAGCCATCAACTCAAGGTAGCGGTGCTTGTGCTCGAAGAGCAGCCAGGTCGCGGCTTCCTCCCCTCGCTGTTCGCGGGTCCAGAAGACCGGATCGCCGGCCAGCTGGTCGCGCTGGTCAAGGATGAACCGGGCGCATGCCCGCGAGCCGACGAGCATCTGGGAGCCGTCGGTGAGGCCGTCGAGAGTGACCGACTGACGGCCTACTCCTGGCAAGTCCTGTGGTGGAAGGTCCAGTTCTCCGTAAAGCGCCGCGTCGTCGCCAAGGATGGCGGAGTCGAACCCTGCCGCAGCCCAGAGGATCCCCAAGGTGAAGTCGTCGAACTCATAGGCCATGGGAATGGCGAAGGGCCTTCCGGCTTCGTCACGGGCGCCCCCGCGCACATCCGTGACGAAGTACCGCTGTGTCCCGTCTCCGCTGTGGTGCACGGCGAGCAGGGCCCTGAGCGGCATCCGACTCCATGCCTCGGCCTCCCCGCTCGACGCGAGAAGCAGAGCGTCGCCCTGTAAGGAGGCGACTGGCCCTGTCAGCGTGGGAAGCGCCGTAGGCGGCAGGTTCCGCCCGGCGGGCAGCAGGAGCTGCCCGTGTCCGTCAGGAAGCGTCAGGTGGTTGCCCGAGCTGTCCGCCATCGACGACGGCCGGTCGGCATCCGGTAACGGTCCCAGGAGGCCGTCAGGCACTCCAAGGGCCTCGCTCCACTGTGCGAGCTGGCGACGGTCGCGGATCTTCTTCCGGCCGCGCTCCAGCCGACTCACTTCGGCTTGGTCGATGTTGACGAGCCGGGCGACCGATGCCTGTGAGAGGCCGGTGTGTTGCCGGAAGAGCCGCACGACCACACCGAGATCCCAGGCACGGATCGCTGCCACGACTGCGGGTTCCACCCAGAACTCACGTCCGACTCGGGGTGCTGCACCACCCCCCTGGCAGGGCCCACACCGCAGTCCTACGTTGAATCGGCTGAGCGTCGCACGGCACACCGAACAGTGCCGTTCCACCCCGCGAGCCATCCCGGTCTCACTCCTAGTAGGGCTTGGTCAGGTTCGTATCAGTGTGGGTATGTCGCGGTGGCAGGTGGGGCAGGCGCCGGTCCAGGTGGCCAGGAGTGTCTGCAGTT
>NZ_JBEYHH010000055.1:0-31926 GCF_040635175.1 Streptomyces sp. NPDC006997 | reverse complement strand
GAGCGGGTTCTCTTGGTCGAAAACCCATCTACCAGGGGCTTCACCACGTTGTCAGCCCAACAGCCGCACTCCTGAACCAGGTTGGAAAAGGCTCAGTGTCTCGTTGAACGTCTCCCGCGTCTCCATTGGGTAGCCGACGATGAAGCCGGTCACCGGTCGGATGCCAGCTGCGGCTGTGGCCGCCACGATGTCCCGCGAGCGCTCCAAGTCCAAACTCTTGCGGAGGGTCTTCTGCATATCCTGTGAGCCGGTCTCGATACCGTAGTAAATTTCCACGCACCCAGCTGCCGCCATCGCGTCGAGCATCTCACGATCCACGATGTCGGTGCGCGTGCTGCAGGCCCAGGTCGTGCCGAGCGACTCTTCGGTCAGCCGCTTGCAGAATTGCAGAGTCCACTCGCGGTTCGTAGTGAAGATATCGTGTGCGAAGCCTACGTGGTCGCGGTGGTAACGATCCCGGAGAAGCCTGATCTCTTCAACGATCCGGTCGATGGACTTCATCCTGAAGCGGCGGTTCCAGAACGGAGCTGTAGCGCAAAAATGGCACTTGAACGGGCAACCCCGCCCAACATCAAGATAGATGGGGGCGTCCGGGTCCATGCCGTATGCCTCGAAGCTCGGCATGGGTAGTGTGTCCAGATCCGGCATCACCTGCCGATCCGGATTGCGTACGATCCTGCCGTCTGCACGCCAGGTCAGTCCCTTCACCTGGTCCGGCGGCAGCTCCTTAGCGAGGCTGCGCAGCATCTCGGTGAAGGTCAGCTCACCCTCGCCGCGCACCACCATGTCGATGAAGGGGAACCGCTCCAGCATCAGCTCGGCGATCGGAGAGGACGCGGGGCCGCCGAGGCAGACAAGCGTCTGGGGGGAGCGTTCTTTAATCAGTCGGGCCATGGTCACCGTATGGTGCAACGAGTCCGCGTCGGTCATCAGCCCGACCATGCCGTCGTCTGGCTGCAGGACCGTGTCAGTAAGCCGCTCGTAGAACAAGTCGTCGTTGGCAATGAAGCCGCTGTTGATTAGCCCGTTCAGCTCAGTTACGCGAATATCGGCCTCGACTCCAGCGGCGTCCGCATGGGCCTTGAGGCAGAGCAGACCAGTTGGAACAAAACTCTGCATCGGCAGTGGATCGCCGGGTTCATAGTCGAGTGTCATCCTGCTGTGATCAAGGTGGAGACTCGTAGCCAGACTGACCTTCGCCGAAGCCTGGGCGGACACCCCCGAGCGGCTCGCCGCCTACGTCCGCCGGGACGGCCTGCACACCGCCTTCAACTTCGACTTCCTCATGGCCAGCTGGGATCCCAAGGACCTCCGTACGGTCATCGACGACTCGCTCGCCATGCTCAGCGCGGTGGGCGCGCCGGCCACCTGGGTGCTCTCCAACCACGACGTCGTGCGCCACCTCAGCCGCTACGGCCGCAAGACCGCCAAGCGGTGGGTGGCCAACGAGCCCTACCGCCCCGAGGGCCCCCTCGACGTGGAACTGGGCACCCGACGCGCCCGCGCGGCCGCCCTGCTGATGCTCGCCCTGCCCGGCGGCGCCTACATCTACCAGGGCGAGGAACTCGGCCTGCCGGAGGTCGAGGACCTGCCGGAGGCAGCACTGCAGGACCCCATCTGGGAACGCTCTGGACACACCGACCGCGGACGCGACGGCTGCCGGGTGCCGATCCCCTGGTCCGGGCCGACCGCGCCGTTCGGCTTCAGCCCCAACGCCTCCTCCGCCGCTCCCTGGCTTCCACAGCCCGCGCACTGGGGCGAGCACAGCGTGGAGGCGCAGACCGGCGACGAGACGTCGATGCTGGAGCTCTACCGCACAGCCCTGCGGCTGCGCCGCGAACACCCCGCCCTCGGCGACGGCAGTCTCACCTGGCTGGACGCTCCCACCGGAGTCCTCGCCTTCAGCCGCGGCCAGGGCTTCGCCTGCGCGGTCAACCTCTCGGCCGAGCCGTGCCCGCTGCCCGACCACACCTCGGTGCTGCTGTCCAGCGGACCCGTCGAAGGGGCGCTGCTCGCGCCGGACCACGCCGTGTGGCTCGCGGTGTAGGAGTGTGGCGGACCCGACGGGGCTTCCCCCGGCCGCCGACGGCGCGCCTCTGGTGTGCCTGAGTCCACCAGGGCCTGCCCCCTGTTCCTCCCCGCCGGGCGGGCAGGCCCTGGTCGCGCGCCTGGCCGTGGTCACCTTCTCAGTCCGCTGGCCGCCCCTGGGCGGACGAGCACACAGAGCGAGACCACCTGACGGGTCGGCGGGCGGGGGGCCCGCGCGTCGGCCACCGGTTCGCTGTGAGGTCCGCCTGACGGGTCCCGGCGTGGCCACCCTGTCAGCTGTCGAGCGCGGCGGAGGGTTCGTCCCCGTTCTGGGCCTGGCGGGCCCGCTCGGCGAGCACCGTGGCCAGCTCCCGCATCCTGTCCTCGTCGATGCCTCCCCTGCCCGCGGAGGTCGCCTGAGTCCACAGCAGCGTTGTGCCGACCCGGGTCTGGGTGATGGCGCCCGGATTGCCCTCGAAATCGTAGGAACCGAATCGAGCGTCGCGCTCGTCACCGAGCGGGCCGATCTCGAACGCCCTGGCGCGCTCCCCAGCCCCTTTGCCGTAGTGGCCGTTCCAGAGCACGTCGTACGCCTGCCGCGCGGCCTGTTCGCTGTCGTAGGCGATCATCAGGAAGGTGACGGTGGCGGCGCTGCCGTCCTCCCGGAAGGTCGAGGCGCCGTAGAAGCGGGACTTCTCGCAGCCCGCGTTGTTCCTGGCGGGGCACGCTTGGGAACGGTAGAGCTTCTCGTCCAGCTTGAGGACCGTGGGGCGATGGGTCTGCCTCCAGCCTGGCATGGCCTCGCCGTCCGGCAGCGTCTGCCGTGTCTGTTCCTTCGTGAGCGCCGCGGCCCTGTCGTTCGCGCTGTCGCTCTGCGGGCCGCCCCCACAACCGGCCAGCAGCAGTGCCGCCGAGATCACCACGCACCACCGGTAGTTCTTCATGGCCATGCCCATGCCACCACTCCTCAAGCAGCGATCCTACCCGGATGGACCGCCGCCCTCGCCCTCGCCCAGGCCGAGGCCTCCGGCCCACCGTCAGACGTCGCCCCACCCGCCCTGGACGTCTCGACACGCTGCGCAAGTGGGCCCGCCAGGACCAGATCGACTCCGGGATCCTGCCGGGGACCACGCGAGGAGTCCGTACGGACCGAGGAGCCTCCAGAAGAGGGTGTCTGCGCCTGGAGGAGGCACGGCGGCGGGCGGGCGGAGGAGGATGCCCGCCGGGAGCGTGAGCGGGTGGAGCGCGCGGCGTGCCTGAGCGGGCCGAGCGGGCCGAGCGGGAGGGGCGGGAGCGCCAGGATTTGAAGGCGGCTCCCCCGCGGGCAGGGCGGTCCGGGTGCGGTGGCCGGTCGCGGGGGTACTCTCCCGGCCGTGCGCCCGCGATGATCATCGTATGAAACAGACCTCCCGGCGCGGCGTGCTCGCCGCCCTCGCGGCCTCGGCCGTCACCGTCCCGCTGGCCACCGTCCCGGCGCGCGCGGCCCAGGCCGCGGCCCCCGCCGTCGAACCGCTGCCCGTCCCGGCGGGGACGGCCACGGCCACCTCCTCGGTGACCATGCCTGCGCTGAACGCCGCCTACTTCTCCCGCGAGACCCTGGCGGAGCGGCTCACCGCCACCGTGCTGCCGGGCACCCCGGCGCGCACCGAGGTCACCTCGGGCGGCCGACAGGTCGCGACCCTGACGCACGGGGCGCGCACCCAGGGCCTCGGCAAAGTGTCGTGATGTCCAGTTCGTGATCATGTGAGCCCGAGCAGGGTGAGCGGTCGGCGGGCGTCGCGGGCGTTGTGCCGCAGTGCGGAGGCGATGTTCGTCTTGCCGGCCAGGCGGAGGGCGCCGATGGCGAGATTGCGCCAGGTGGCCATGGCGCGAGGCGCGGTGCCCGTCCGCAGCTGGGAAGCATCCTCGGCGAACGTCACATCCCTGACATGGTGCAGGGTCTCGACCTTCCAGTGGTCGCGGATCAAGCTCGTGAGCTCGGCGGGTGTGGCTTGCTCGGCAGTGAGGCTGGTGACCGCGTAGACGGTCTTGACGCTGATCTTGCCGGTCTTGCGGTCCACTCGGCGGCGCTTGAGCTGGACGGCTTGGCGGGCCCCGGGGAAGAGCAGGTTGTTCACCGTGCACACCTTGATCCGGCGGATCTCGCCCCGGCCGTGCCCGGCGTCGCGGGTGCGTCCCTGCAGCGGAATCTGCCTCCACGGAAGAGACTTGAGCTGCTTGCGGAGCTTCTTCTGATTCCCTTTCACGATCACGATGTAGTGCGCATTGCGGCTGAGCAGGTACGCCGCGTGCTCGCGCTGGGTGTGCATCGCGTCGCTGGTCACGACCACGCCCGCCAGATCAGCGATGGTCTCCAGCAGCGGTTGGAAGCAGGTGATCTCGTTGGTCTTCTCACCCACGTCGAGCTGGGCCAGGACCAGGCCGCGGACGTGGTCGCAGGCGGCGAGCAGGTGGATCTTCCGACCCTTGGCCTTGGCCGCTCCGCGCAGGCTCTTGCCGTCGACCGCCACTCCGCGCAGCTGACCGTCGGTGCCGGCGCGCCTGTCGGCCAGCCAGAGGCCCACTGCTCGGTCCAACGCGTCGCCATCGATGCGGCCCAGCAGCCGCCGTACTGTCGTTTCCGCAGGCAGGCACCGCTTCGGGCACAGCGGATCGGGCTGTACGCCAAGGTGCTCCAGGACAGAGGACGGGGCGTCAGCGATCCACTCGCCGACTGCCAGCAGGGAGGTTGCTCCGGCCAGAACCGCGCACGCGGTCAGCGCGAGTACGGCGACCAGAGCGTGTCGCACGCCGCGGGGATCTCGCGGGTCGGGCACCTCGCCCAGTCGCTCCAGCAGGCCCGGGACGTCCTCGGGCACGGCCGCTGGGAGCTGGCGGAGTTGGTCAAAGGCAGGCGGGATCGGCGATGATGCGTCGGCAGGCACGGTCTTCCACTCGGATCACGGGGCGTCGAGAACTCCATGATCTTGGAAGCCCGTGCCTGTCACGTTCCCGGAACCCCCGTCGAACTGACAGATCATCACGAACCGGACGTCAAGCAACTACGCCGAAGCCCTGGGCGCGCACCGTCCTGCTGACCGGTCCGCAGCGGGTGTTCACGGAGAACAAGAACCCGTTCGCCGACGACTTCCAGCGCACCCTCGCCGAAGGCTGGGGCAGTTCCCCGGGCGGCGGCAGCTGGTCGGCGCTGGGCCCCGACGCCGCCGACTACTCGGTGGCACCGGGCACCGGGGTCCTCACGCTCAGCACCGACTACGCCAGCCGCCACGCGACCCTCAGGGACGGCGACCTCACCGACGTCGACGTGCGGTCCGTGGCCCGGCTGGACAAGGTTCCCACCGGTGAGGCGGTCTCCTACGCCCTCTCCTTCGGCTACCAGGACACCCACAACAACTACCGGGCCCGCCTCTCCTTCCTCACCACGGGCGCGGTCCAGCTCAGGGTGGAGAAGGAGGTCGCGGACGCGGTCACCCAGCTGACGTCCGCGCTGACCCTGGCGACGGGCGTCGCCGCGGGCACCGACTGGACGATCCGGGTCCGCCGCGAGGGCACCCGGATCCGGGTCAAGGCGTGGGCGACGGCGACCGCGGAGCCGTCCGGCTGGCTCGTCGACGTCACCGACGCCACCTTCGGCGCGGGCCGGGTGGGCCTGCGCGCCCTCGCCAACGACGGCTGCGCCAACCTGCCCGTCCGGCTGCTCGTCAGCCGTTTCCAGGTGGACGCCGGGCACTGGGCGGAACCGCCGACCGTCACCCACGGCGACTGGGTGCGCCTCCTGGACGCGCCCTTCGACGGCGCCTGGACCCCGGAGCTGGAGGGGACGATACGGGCCTGGTCCGGCTCGACCGCGCCGGACGTGCTGGCGTACGCGGCGATGTTCCTGCCCGGCGCCCCGTCGGTGGTCGCGGGCTCGGGACCGGCCGCGGGCAAGCGGGTCCTGGGCGAGTCCGGGTACGGCTACCTCGACGCGCAGGGCTACCGCCTGGAGGGCGCCGACTTCCACGAGTACATGGGCGTGGGCTGGACGTTCCCGGACGGCGCCTACACCGGCCCGTCCAGCAAGCAGGTCGGCAACCTGGACTGCTCGGGGTACGTGCGCATGGTCTACGGCTACCACCTGGGCGTACCGCTGGCCGCGGACACCTCCGGCACCCGCCTCCCGCGCCGGTCCCGGGACATGGCCGACCACACGCCGGGCGTCCGCGTCGACCGCACCGACGGCACGAACCCGCCCGCCGCCGCCCAGCTCCAGCCGGGCGACCTGGTCCTGTTCAACGCCGACTCCGGGGACGACGCCGCCACGGCCACCGTGGACCACGTCGGCATCCACCTCGGCACCGACACCGAGGGCAGGCGCCGCTTCCTCTCCAGCCGCAAGACGGTCAACGGCCCCACGATGTCCGACCTGGGCGGCGCCTCGCACCTGGAGGGCACCGGCACCTACGCGCGGACCCTGCACACCGTGCACCGGATCTGAGCCGCCGGAGGGCGGCGCCGGGCCGCGCACGTCCGGGGAGCAGGAGGGGAGGCACTGCTCCCCTCCTGCTCCCCGGCACGCCAGCGTCCCGCTGGCCTCCGGCCCCTCGGGGCCGTGGGTGGTTGCCCGCGACGGGATGCCGCCGGCGGGACGGTTACGGGGCAGGGCGTCGCCCCGGCGCGCGCGACGCCGACGAGCAGACCGTCGTCCCGGGAACCGGCAGTCCCGACGTCGTGGTCCCGTCCCTGGCCCGCCCGGGGCCGTCCGCGGACGACGACGTCCGCGGACGACGACGATCCCCCGAAGCGCGGACCGGACAGTCGTGGGAGGCTCGCCCTCTTCTTCCGCGGTCCTGGCCTCGATACCGGGGGCGGGGCGCGGTCAGGACCGCCGCCGCCTTGCCGGTCACCGTCGGCGACGGCGGCCCGCTTCCCCTCCGCCGCCCACCTGGCCTCCTGCACCGGCGCCCCGCCCCGCCTGGCCTCTCGCCTCGCCTCGCCAACAAGGTCGTCGGAGACCTCGGTCCGCGGCGGACACGCGCCCCGTGCCGGCAACCGGCAGCTCAGCCGGGCGATGTCCGGGGCTGCGTTCGCCGCCCCGCACGGTCCTGCCTCCCGCACCTGCCACGACCGCCGCCAGGCCCGCGGGGAAACCCGCCCACAGGCTCTTCTCCGCCTGGTCCGCCACCGCGTCAGCGTGCTCTCCGCGACGCTCTGCGACGGCGCCTCCTGCGGACGCCCGGAACCCCACGCCCCGCTCGGCGAAAGACACAGCGGCAACCCGGGCCTCTCCGGTTGCAGAGCGGAGCCGGCCGAGGGAAACCAGCTCCCGGGAAGCGGGCGCGGCGGCCCTCCGCGGCCCCGGCCGATGGCGACGGCGCAGACCCGCGCAGGTGTGACGCATCACCCCGGGATACCCCCGGGGGCATAAACCGCCTCCTGTTACGGTTGACCCAAGGCATACCCCCCCGGGTATTAGTGAAGGCTAGCGAGCAGGAGTTCCCCCGCATGGTTCCCGAGATTGACCAGCAGAGCTTCGCCGAGGCGCACGCGACCGGCGCCCTCGTCGTCGACGTCCGCAACCGCGGCGAGTACCGCGCCGGCCACGTCCCAGGGGCCCGGTCGGCGCCGCTGCCCGACCTCCCGCTGGTCCTCGCCGAACTGCCCAAGGACCGGCCGGTCCACGTGATCTGCCAGAGCGGCGGCCGCAGCGCGCAGGCGACCGCCCTGCTGCGCGACCTGGGCTACGACGCCCACAGCGTCAGCGGCGGCACCGCCGCCTGGATCGACGCCGGCCGGGTCGCGGCCACCGGCGACGAGCCCGGCACCTCCACCGCCTCCACCGCCCCCGCCGCCCCCGCCACCGCCGAGGAGACGCGATGATCACCGTTCTGCCCGTCGAGACCCCCGGCCTGGGCGACCGCACCTACCTCGCCCACGACGGCTCCGTGGCACTGGTGGTCGACCCCCAGCGCGACTACGACCGCGTCACCGCGCTGGCCGACGCCGCCGGAGTGCGGATCACCCACGTGTTCGAGACCCACATCCACAACGACTACGTCACCGGCGGCCTGGCCCTCGCCCGCGAGGTGGGCGCGCAGTACCTGGTGAACGCCGACGACGAGGTCTCCTACGAGCGGACCCCGGTGCACGACGGCCAGGTGGTCGAGGTCGGCGACACCCTGCGGGTGCGCGTGATCCACACCCCGGGCCACACCCACACCCACCTGTCCTACGCCCTGGAGGCGGGCGGGGAGCAGGTCGCGGTGTTCACCGGCGGCTCCCTGCTGTACGGGTCGACCGGGCGGCCGGACCTGCTGGGGCCGGACCACACCGACACCCTGGTGCGGGCCCAGTGGCGCTCGGCGCGCCGGCTGGCGGAGGAACTGCCGGACGAGACCGCCGTCTACCCCACCCACGGGTTCGGCTCGTTCTGCTCCGCCACGCAGGCCACGGGCCTGTCCAGCACCATCGGCGAGGAGAAGCGGACCAACACCGCACTGACCTCCGACGAGGAGGCCTACGTCGAGCAGCTCCTGGCCGGCCTCGACGCCTACCCGGCCTACTACGCCCACATGGGCCCGGCCAACTCCGGCGGGCCCGGCAAACCCGACCTGTCCGCGCCGTCCGTCGCGGACCCGGCCGAGCTGCGGCGCAGGATCGAGGCCGGCGAGTGGGTGGTCGACCTGCGCGACCGCACCGCCTTCGCCGCCGGGCACCTGGCAGGCAGCCTCAACTTCGGCCTGGACGGCCAGTTCGTCACCTACCTGGGCTGGCTGATCCCCTGGGGCACCCCGCTCACCCTGCTCGGCGAGACCGCCGGAGACGTGGCCGAGGCCCAGCGCGAACTGGTCCGCATCGGCATCGACCGCCCGGCCGCCATGGCCACCGGAGGCCCCGGGGACTGGGCCGGCGGGGAGCCCCTGGCCGCCTACGAGCGCGCCACCTTCGGCGACCTGAAGGCCGCTCTCGGCGGCGACGACCTCGTCGTCCTGGACGTGCGCCGCAACCAGGAGCGCGACGAGGCGCACATCCCGGGCTCGGTGCACATCCCCGTCCACGAGGTGCCGGGCCGCCTCAAGGAGATCCCCGCCGGCCGTGTCTGGGTGCACTGCGCCGGCGGCTACCGCGCCGGAGTCGTCGCCGCACTGCTCCACGCCCGCGGCCGTGACGTCGTCGCCGTCGACGACAGCTTCGACAACGCCCTCGACCTGGGGCTGTGCCCCCTCACCTCCGGCATCCCCACGACCCGCGACAACCGACAGGAGACCAACGCGTGACCACCCCCCGCAGCCTGACCATCGACGAACTGCGCACCCGGCTCGACTCCGCCAACCCGCCGCGCCTGCTCGACGTCCGTTCCCCCGTCGAGTTCGAGGGCGCCCACATCCCCGGTTCCTACAACGTTCCGCTGGACACCCTGCGCGAGCACCGCGAGGAGCTGACGAAGCACCTGGACACCGACGTGGTGCTGGTGTGCCGCTCGGGCCAGCGCGCCGGCCAGGCCGAACGCGCCCTCGACCAGGCCGGGCTGCCCGGCCTGGCGGTCCTGTCGGGCGGCATGACGGCCTGGGAGAAGTCCGGCGCCCCGACCAACTACGGCCAGGAGCGCTGGGACATGGAGCGCCAGGTCCGCCTGGTCGCCGGCTCCCTGGTGCTGGCCGGCGCCCTCGGCAGCTTCCTCGTCCCCGGTCTGCAGGCGCTGTCCGCGTTCGTCGGCGGCGGACTGGCCTTCGCCGCCCTCAGCAACACCTGCGCCATGGGCGTGATGCTGTCGAAGATGCCGTGGAACCGCACACCGTCCTTCGACCCGCGCAAGGCCGTCGCCCAGCTCGCCGGCGGCAGGTGATCACCATGACGCTGACGCTCGTCCTGGTCCTGGCGCTGCTGGTCGGCGTCTCCCTCGGACTGCTCGGGGGAGGCGGATCGATACTGACCGTGCCCCTGCTGGTCTACGTCGCGGGCATGGACGCCAAGGAGGCCATCGCGACCTCCCTGTTCGTCGTCGGCGTCACCTCCGCCGTGGGCATGATCAACCATGCCCGCGGCGGACGGGTCCGCTGGCGTACCGGCGTCCTGTTCGGCGCGGCCGGCATGGCCGGCGCCTACACCGGCGGACTCCTCGGCGGCCACATCCCCGACGTCGTCCTGCTGATCGCCTTCGCGGTCATGATGATCGTCACGGCCGCCGCCATGCTCCGGGGCCGCCGGGGCGTCGACCCCGACCGCGCCCACAGGCAGCTTCCGGTGGGGAGGGTCCTGCTGGACGGCGCGGCCGTCGGCCTGGCCACCGGCCTGGTCGGCGCGGGCGGCGGCTTCCTCGTCGTCCCCGCCCTGGCCCTGCTGGGCGGCCTGTCCATGCCGGTGGCCATCGGCACCTCACTGCTGGTCATCGCGATGAAGTCCGCCGCGGGCTTCGCCGGCTACCTCTCGACCGTACAGATCGACTGGACCCTGACCCTGGCCGTCACCGGGTTCGCCGTCGTGGGCAGCTTCGTCGGAGCGCGGCTGGCCGGGCGCGTCCCCGCACACGTCCTCTCCCGCCTCTTCGCCTGGTTCGTGCTGGCCATGGGCACCTTCGTCCTGGTCCAGCAGGCCCCCGCCCAGGTAGCGGTCCCGGGGCTCGCGGCCCTCGCCTCGCTGGGTGCCGGAGCGGGCGTCTGCTACGGCTTCGTCGCCCGCTGTCCGCTGCGACGCGCCGTCCACCGGGCCTAGCCGGTGGACGGCCCCCGCCACTAGCGGTACGGCCCCTGCCACAAGCGGTGGACGGCCCCGCTGCCCCGGCGCACGCCCTTCGGCGCGCCGGGGCAGTGGCATGTCGTGCCGTCCGGGGAATGCCCCGCCCCGTTCCCGCGTTCATTACCCCAGGGGGTATCAAAGGACACCATTCCGGTGAAACGGAAGGAACCATTTCATGAGCACCGTCGCACTCACCGCTGCGGACTTCGAGAACACGGTCACCGGCAACGACATCGTCCTCGTCGACTTCTGGGCCTCCTGGTGCGGACCGTGCCGGACGTTCGCCCCCGTCTACGAGAAGGCCTCCGAGGCCCACTCCGACATCGTCTTCGGCAAGGTCGACACCGAGGCCGAGCAGCGCCTGGCCGCCGCGGCGGACATCACCTCGATCCCCACGTTGATGGCCTTCCGTGAAGGCATCCTGGTCTTCTCCCAGCCCGGCGCGCTTCCGCCCCAGGCGCTGGACCAGTTGATCACCGCCGTCCGCGGGCTCGACATGGACGACGTCCGCGCCTCCCTCGCCGCCCAGAGCCCCGCCCAGAGCCCCGGCCGGTGACCGCGGCCGGTCCCGGGCCGGCCCCGTGAAAGGAAGAACCCATGGTCCAGCTCCCCGCCGACCAGGTGCGGTCGGCCGCCAACCGGCTCAAGCGCGCACAGGGCCAGCTCGCCGGCGTCGTGCGCATGTTGGAAGAAGGACGTGACTGCGAGGAGGTCGTCACCCAGCTCGCCGCGGTCAACCGGGCGCTGGACCGGGCCGGCTTCGCCATCGTCGCCAGCGGTCTCAAGGAGTGCCTGAGCCAGGAGGGCGGAGTCGACAGCCTCGACACCCAGAAGATGGAGAAGCTCTTCCTCTCCCTCTCCTGACGCTCCGGCCCGGGGCGGGTCGGGGTGCTGGACGTGCGGCGGAACTCCGAACGCGCCGCGGGTCACGTGGAGGGGTCGGTGCACGTCCCGATTCACGAGGTGCGCGGCCGGATCGGCGAGGTGCCCGCCGGGACCGTGTGGGTGCACTGCGCGAGCGGTATGCGCGCGGCGATCGCGGCCTCCCTGCTGGACGCCGCCGGACGGGACGTGGTCGCCGTCGACGACGGCTTCGACGCCGCTGTCGAGGCGGGCCTGACCGTGCCCCGCCGCTGATCACCCCATCCGCCCGCCCAGGCCAAGGGCATGACCACGCTCCCCTTCCGACGCGGCACGGACCGCCTCACCCCCGAGCAGGCCCGCACCCGCACCGGCGACGGCACCGCCGTCCTGCCCGACGTGCGCGAGGCGCCGGAGCGGAGGGCCGGACACGCGCCCGGCGCCGTCTGCCTGCCCCGGACCCGGCTGCTGGCCCTGACCCGGCCTCCCGCCGGACGTGCGGGACCGGCCCGCGGTGGCGGTCTGCCGCTCCGGGCGCCGTTCACGGCAGGCGGTCAGGCTCCCGGCCTCCCCCGGCATCGACGCCGTCGACGTCGCCGACGTCGCCGACGGCATGAACGCCTGGGCGAAGGCCGGCCGCCGCCCCGGACTGCCGGTCGTCGACGAGCGCGGGCCGGGCGGCCGGATCACGTGAGCGCCCTGGTCCTGGCCCTGATCGCGGGGGGCCGTGGCCGACCTGGCGCTCGGCGTGCTCGGCGTGCTCGGCGGCGGCAGTGTCCTGGCCGTTCCCGCCCTGATCCACCTGCGGGGCTCCACCCCCGCCGCGGCCACCGCCGGCAGCCTCGTCATCGTCACCGCGCCCTCCCCGGACCGCGCTGAACGCCCACGCCCACACGCCCACGCGGGAAGAGTGGGCGTGCGCGGTGGGGTGCCATCCCGTCCTCCAGCGCCCCGGTGCCGGAGGCCCACGCCGGTGGTGGCCCGCCCGGCGACTCACCCGCGCAACCCGGCGAGGTGGGGCCGGCGTTGACGTGAGCGGCGGTGAGTCGGCGCGCTCCGGGCAGCAATCTGCGCCGGGACTTTCCCGGCAGACCGCCACGACCGCGCATCAATCACCGAACGGCCATCTATCCGCGTAGACGGAGACCGTTCACAATGGCGCAGCACCCGCACGAACACGTCCCGCTGTGCGCCGCACAGCGGTTTCTCCGGTAAGCCCGGTCCTGGGCAACCCCACTGTCTGGAGGACAAGTTGTTCGCACAGAGACAGCTCCGCGCGGCACTCACCGCACTCGCGCTGAGCGGCCTGGCCCTGACCGCCCTTCAGGGAACCGCGGGGGCGGCCGACGCCCCGAGTACAACGGCCTCGGCCACCGCCGAGACCTCGCCGGTCGCCTCGGTCGAGGAGTCGACGGCACGCGCCCTGGCCCGTTCGTTGGCCGAGCCCGCCTGGCACCGGCAGGTGGCGAAGGCGGCCCTCGCGGACGAGGAGGTTGACCTGCTGGCCCTGACGGCCAGGTCCGCCGCCCGGCCGGCCGTGGACTTGCGGACCACCCTCGCCAAGGCGGAGACGGCAATCGCCGAGGCCAAGGGGCTCGGCACGGACGCCGGATCCCTGCTGCGGGTCAGCCTCGCCGGAAAGCCGGTGAGCGCGTCCGCCCTCGCCAGGATCTCGCCGCTGGTCGCGTCCGCGCCAGCCGACGACGACGCCGACGTGGTCATCGCCTACGACAGCGCGGGGAACGCGCACGAACTGAACGCGGACAAGGCCCCGGAGCGGCCGGTCTACGTCGTCGGCGTCGACGGGCAGAAGGCCCTCGCCGCGGGCCTCGAAGTGATCGACAGGGAACTCGCCGCCCAAGGGCTCGGCACCCTGAGCGCCCCCGGGGCCAACACGTCCGCGGCCGGTTCCACCGCTGTCGCGTCCACCGGGTTCTGGACGACCCGCATCAAGTCCATCAGGGTGGCGGACCTCAAGGAACCCTGGTTCAAGGGCAATGCCGAGATCTTCACCCTCGTCACCGGGTTCGGCACAGACGGCAAGGTCCGCGTCGACACGGTCACCATGCCGTACCTCGACGACGAGAACACGACCTACTACCCCAACCAGATCCTCGTCAACTGGTCGAACTACAAGTACAACCTGGCCGACGCCGTCCTCATGGAGGACGACGGCGACACCAACTACTCCTCGCTCGCCAAGGCACTCGCCACGGCCCTGCTGACCATCACCGACCAGGGCATGTACGTTCCGCTCGTCAACGCCCTCATCGACGCGATGCCCACCTCGTGGTGGACCGACGACCCCGACTACGTCGACTCCTTCTACACGCTGGCCAGGGAGACCGCCGACAGCCGCGCCGGCGCATCGGCCAACGCCCGCATGACGGTGGAGCGCTACTACGTCTCCGCGCTCTGACCCAGGACGCCCCGCCCCCGCCGGACAGGCCTCGTGCCACCCCGGCGGAGGCGCGGTACGCGACGCACGGCCGGGCGATGCCCGCCACGACACCGTGACGGGCTCCCGGACTCGCTGCGCGCGGAAGCCGGTGGTCTCGCCGCGCTCACCGGCGGCGAACGCCATGTGACAGACCCGCCGCAGGCCCCGTCGGGGCAGGGTGACCCCAGGGGTTCCCCGCCCCGACGGAGTCCGGTCGGCCGGGCGGCGGGCTACCGGCGCCCGGCAGGGGCCGGTGCCGTGTGCGGCACTCCCCGGCTCAGGCGAAGTTCACGTCGCTGCACCACATGTAGGCCTGGTCGAGGTGCGAGGCCTGCCAGATCACGAACACGATGTGGTGTCCGGTGTAGCCGGAGGTCTGGACGGGGAACGTGATGTCCTGCGCCGGGGCGAAGCGGCCGGTCTGCGTGATGAAGTCGAGGTTGCCCCAGCCCAGGGTCTGGGTCTTGGGGTCGAAGCCCTGCTTGCTCACGTAGACCTTGAAGTAGTCGGCGCCGTGGTACGCCTGGTCGTACAGGTGGACCGAGAAGTTGCTGCCGATGGTGGTGGTCTTCCACGGCCCGGGCTTGTCGAGGCTGGCGTTCCTGGAGAGGTTGTTGCTGCAGAGCGTCCCGTCGGGGGTCCGCGCCTGGAACTGGCCGCCGAGGCCGTCGCGGAGCGCGCTCATCCAGTTCCACATGGTGTCGGGGTTGGCCTGGAAGGCCTGCCAGCACATGGGGTCCTGGGTCTGCATGGCCGGGTCCATGTGGTTGCTGCCCCACGTCTTCCAGCACTGGTACGCGCGGGTGGCGGGGCCGACGACGGTGCCGTGAGCCTGGGCGGGGGCTGACCAGGTCAGTGCGCCGACCACCACGGCGAACAGCATGACGAGCACCTGGAGAGGCCGGCGGAGAGACGATCGCGAAGGCCCGGTTAAGGGACTCAGGTTGGGCATGTGGGGGGAACTCCTTCCAAGGGCGTAGCCGTTATGGGAGCGCTCCCAAAGGTAGGTCTCCTGAGTGAAATGTCAATGAGGAAAACAGGGTTGGCTGCAAAGGGTGGGCGAGGCCGGGAGGGGCGCTCACCGCACGGCAACGGTGGAACTGGGCGGTGTGGTGCGCAGGACGGTCGTGCTGCCGCCGCCGGTGCCGCCTGGCCGTCGGCGCTGACGCCGGTCAAGCGCCGCCGAGTCGGGCAGCGCCTCCGGCCGCTCGCGCAAGCCGGGGTCAGCAAGGCGCAGCAGGTTCGGCGGCGGAGCGGACGGCCCGGTGCCCGGCTGGTCGTGGACCTGGCGGTCCGCAAGGGAACGGCCCCCGGGGCCGGTGCTGTTGTGATGGCCCCGGCGTCCCCCCGCCGGTATCGCGCTGATGGCCAGTGCCGTCTCCCGGATGAAGTCGCCCAGGCTGCCGTCCCGTGACTTCGCCGTCCAGGCGGCCGCCGCGGACGTCCTGAAGAACAACCGGCTGATCGCCGAGGCCGCCCGCACGGCGGGCGTCGCCTCCCCGCTCCTGGACGTCTGCCACACCCTCTTCGGCGAGACGGTGGCGCGGGGGCACGGTCACGAGGACATGGTGGCCGTCCTGCGGGCTCTGGAGACCCGTGCGGGCGGTTGACGCGCGTTCCTCCTGTCGTCCGCGTCGCGTCGCGTGCCGTTCCCGGCGGTGGCCCCGACGTGATGGGGTGCGCAACTCCCGCGTGCCGTCGGGGCGTTCACGTCTGCGGCTGGCCGGGGACCGTCCCACGGGTGTCGGCCTGCGGCCGCGCACCGCGCCTCGTTGGCGTGGGGCGGGGTCGTGCGGCTCGTGCGGTGCCCCTTTCGTCCCGGTCGGGCGGGGTGGCCTCCGGTGGTGGCGGCAGCGAGTGCGTGCCTGGCTGTCGGTGGGGCGGTCGGCGGCCTCGCCCACGCGCCGTGGGGTTGGCGGCTTTCGGCCTGACCATCCGGGCCGGACCCACCCACAATGGCAGGTACATGACGTAGGAGGTCAGTGTGAGTCCCGTGCGTTCCGTCAGACCCCTCCGAACCGTCCTGCGGGCCGTCGCCGTACTGGCGCTGCTCCTGGGCTGGTCCGCCGCCGGACCGGCCGCCCATGCCGACCAGCGAGCGGGGCAGCAGGCGGCCGTCGCGGTGCGCGGGGGCGACACCCTCTACAGCACCAGCACCCGCTGCACCGTGGGCTTCAACGCCCGCTCCGGCTCCACGCTGTACGCGCTCGTCTCGGGCCGGTGCGCCCAGGGCGCCCAGACCTGGTACGCCGACCCCGCCCTGACCATCGTCGTCGGCGTCACCGCGGGCGTGAGCTTCCCGGGCGACGACTACGCGAGCGTCCGGTACACCAACACGGCGGTCGCCTACCCGGGCGAGGTCACGCTGGGCGCCGGTACCCGCGACATCACCGGCGCGGCGAACCCCGCCGTCGGGCAGTCCGTCTGCCACGTCGGGCGGACCACCGGATACCACTGCGGGGTCGTCCAGGCCGTGAACGTCACCGTCAACTACGGCGGAGGGATCGTCTACGGGCTGTTCCGGTCGAACGTCTGCTCAGAGCCCGGAGACGACGGCGGCCCGGCCTTCTCGGGCGGCACGGCTCTCGGCATCATCGTCGGCGGCAGCGGGAACTGCAGCTCGGGAGGGGGCACCTACTACCAGCCGGTGGTCGAGTGGCTGGCGGCGTACGGTCTGAGCGTCTACTGAGCCAGCCGAGCCGACCGGGCACGCGAAGCTCCCCTGCGGCGCGATCGCCGGCGGGCGCCCGGCAAACGCCACGGCGGCCAGCCGCACCCGTCACGCGCCGCTCATCTCCAGCCGCGCCGGCCCCGTAACCCCGACACCGTCACCGCACGGCCGACCGGGCTGACCCGCCCGCTCCACAGACCCCGGTTCGGTTCATGCTCCGAGGATCGTGCGCTTCTGCTCTTCGAACTCGGCCTCGGTGAGCACGCCCTGACTCTTGAGTTCGCCGAGTTGCTTCAACTGGTCGATCTTGCTGGTCATGTCGGGGGCCGCCGCAGCAGCGGGCGGTTCGGCCTGGTACGCCGGTCGCGCCGGGGGTGCCTCGTAGCCCTGCTGCGCCGCCCAGCGTCCCTGCTGTCGGCGTGTCACACGGTTCGACACGGCGGTCGCCGTTCCGGCGACGACGGCCGTGCGCGCGACCCCGCGGATGAGTCCTGGCATGGCGTGTCCCTCCTGCCTCGGTGAGCTGCCTAGCGAGCGGCCTCGGTCGCGTCGAGGGCGGCGACGAGGGCGGGCACCGGGATCCGCCCGGAGGCGACCATCCGGGCGCCGCCGCGGCGCAGGGCGGCGGCGAAGGGCGCGGCCCACAGGTTCTCGTAGACGAGGATGCCGGCGGAACTGCCGGGTTCCAGCGCGGTGGCCGCCTCCTCGATGTCGTCCTGGCCCAGGAGTCCTGACGACACGCCCTCGAAGACGGCCAGGTCGAGTGCGCCGTCGCCGGTGAGGTCGGCGATCTCCATACCGGTCACGGATCCGTCGTCGTCCTTCCTGACGAACATCAGGTCCAGGATCCGGATGAGGCCTCGGTCCACCAGGTCGACGAGGAGGGGGAAGCCCTCGCCGGTCATCCGGTTACCGGGGAACTCGACGACCAGGTAGTCGACCGGACCCACTTCGCCCGCTTCTTCGAATGCCTCGCTCACGGCGTCACCTCTGGTGCTCGTGGCTTTCCGCCTGCAATGCCCCCTCACTTCCTCCCATTGCATCATCGGGCCCCGTCCGCCGCACCTCGATGCTCCGGTCACCAGCCGGGGTTCGCCCAGCTCACGCGGGGTGACGCGCGCGGATCCGCTGGTGCTCACGAGCGACGGCGTGGCGAGGAGTTCCCGGCCCGTGAGCGCGGCGAGCCGGACGAGGTGGGGCAGCCGGTGAACGGCGTCGGGAAGCGCGGACGGCGCCCCGGACGGCCGCGGCATCACCCCGTTTCCTCGGTCGGCCCGGTCCCGCTGGTCCTCCTCGCCGCGCTGCTGCCGCCGCTGCCCGTCGTCACGGTCCGGGCGAGCAGCGTCGTGCAGGACACGGACCCGCTCCGTCGGCACCGCCGGGCCGCTGGCGAGCGGTGCCGACGCGCAGGGAGCGGCCACCCCTCAGGGCACCGCCGCCGTACGGGCACGGATCGCCGTGGACGCGCTGGTCAGGGAGGTGACGGAGGGGCTGCGCGGCAGGGGTCCCGCCGCGGTGACCGGGCCCGCCGGGTGATCTGGACGGCCCGGTCGAGAACCGGCCGCGGCGGGTGGTCACCAGCGGTGCTCGCGGGACGGTCTGGGTGAACGCCGACCGCGGGGCCCACCCGGCGGGCCGGGCCCGCCCCACGCGGGCGCCTGCCTCCGGCCGTCTCGTGCGGCCGCTCGGCTGAGGCCCGGCCCGCCGCTCCGGGAAGCCAGGGCCCTGGTGCGGAGGCTGCCGGGGGCGAGACGCGGTTACGGTGCTCAGCCGCCGACCTTCCCGGCGTCGATGCGCCGGCCACGCGAGGCGTCCACCACGACGGGGATGCCGTCCGGGATCCGGCCTTCGAGCCGGTCGAGCAGGGACCGCACCGGCGGGAGCGCTCCGGGGGTGCGGACGTGGACGTACAGCGTCCGGGAACGCGCGTCGACACGCGTGACGGACGCGCCCGGCTCGTCGGCGAGCCATTGCTGCGCCACGTCCTTGGTCCGGCCGGTCCACACGTTGAGCAACAGGGTGGCCACGGTGTTGGCCGTCAGCGGGACGAGCACGACGACGAACAGCAGGGCCATGGCGGCATACGCCCTGCGGGCGGGGCGCCCGGCTGCCTTGTCGGCCTCCGTGCCGTAACCCAGCGAGGCGAAGACCACCATGCCGGCGAAGACCAGGGCGAAGAGGTTCGACACGAACAGCGCCAGCGCGCCCAGCGCCAGCCACCCCGACAGCTTCCCCAGGCACACCCCCGCCACCACCAGGGGCGGGACGAGGGAGATGGCGATCGCGACCCCGGGCAGCACGGCGGCGACGTCGCGACGCGCCAGCGCCACCGCGCCGGCCAGGCCGGTCGCCAGGGCGGCGACCAGGTCCATCAGGCCCGGCGACGTCCGCGAGGAGATCTGACTGTTGGACAGCAGGTCGTAGTCGCTGGGCAGAACCACCGACATGACCATCCCGACGGCGATCACCAGCAGGCACGCGAGGAGGACGACGAGGGCCGATCCGGTGCGGTGGCGCTGCACCGACCCGAGGGCGATGCCCATGATCGGCGTGGACAGCGGTGCGATGATCATGGCGCCGATCACGGTCGCCGTCGAGTCCGTGAGCACCCCGCCGGCCGCGATGACCGACGACAGCGTCAGCATCGTCCAGAAGGCCGAACGCTTGGACGCCGTGTCCCCGCAGGACAGGATCAGGTCCTGGGTCAGTTCGTCGAGCGAGCGGCGCTGGGAGACCGGCAGGACATGGGCGCGAACCTTGCTGATCATGCGTCCAAACAACCACGGCCAGCGCGGTCGGGACGGGCAGGACACGGGCTGCGGTACGGCTGCCGTCCCCGCCCTGGGGCTCAGTGCAGGATCTTCTCCTTGGCCCGCTGGAACTCGGCGTCGGTGATGTCGCCCCGGGAGCGGACCTCGGCGAGTGTGGCGAGTTGGTCCGCCGCGTTCCCGGGCGCCGCGCCGCTGCCTGCCGTCTCGCGGATGTAGTCGTCGAACGCCTGCTGCCGGGCCTGGGTATGCCGTAGCTCACGGTCACCCATGCCTTTGCCGCGGGCGAGGACGTAGACGAACGCTCCGAGGAAGGGCAGGAGGACCACGAAGACGAGCCATCCGGTCTTGCCCGCGCCGCCGAGCGTGTCGTCCCGGAAGACGTCGCCGATGATCCGGAAGAGCAGGACGATCCACAGGACCCACAGGAAGATCCACATGACCGTCCAGAACGCTCCGAGGACCGGGTAGTCGTAGGCCAGGTTCATGTCGCCGCTCCTTCTTCCTCACCTTCGCCGCCGGGCAGCAGGGACAGCCCGAAGGCGTCCTCGATGCCGCGGGCGGCGGTCACCACGCGGGCGCTGCCGACGACGGGGGCGATGGCCACGAGGGTGCCCCGGATCTCTTCCACGGGCACGCCGATCTGGTCGGCGGCGCCGACGTTGAGCAGGTACGAGGCGGGTGACGCGCTCATGGCCACCAGCGCCGCGATGCGGGTCAGCAGGTACGTCTGCGGGTCCAGGCCGGATCGTTCGAACGCGTTGAGCGTCATCTGGACGAGGGTGTCGAAGACCGGCGCGTCCGCCTCGCCCGGGGCGTCGGCGCCCTCCGCCGCCCTGGTGGTTTCCCTGGTCATCCGTCGGCTCCTTCCCGTCGGCTCGCCGTCCGCCGCTGTCCCACCGCTCAGTCGGTCATGAACCAGCCGCGTACCTGCGCCTCGTGATCGACATAGCGTTCGCCGGAGACGTCGACGACGACCTTGTCGATCGTGCCCCCGGTGAAGGGGAACGGTCCCTCGTAGTCGGGTGTGACCGGTGAGGCGTCGTCGCGGCCCACGCAGATCCCGTCGCCGACGAGGCAGAACGAGCCGGGCTGGGTGACGATGTCGTCGCGGCCCACCGCCTGTTCGTCGACGTAGAGGGTGAGCGTGCCCGTGGCGCCCGGCACTGCGGGGTCCGTGCTGCGGCCGCTCGCCGCGAACTCGGCCGTGAGCACGTGCCTGCCCGGCGGGATCTCCCGGTCGGCGTCCACGACCTGGAGGTTGCTGCCGACCCAGTTGTACGCGTAGTGCAGGCGGTGGTCTCTGACGTAGAGGCTGTGGCCGCCGGTCACACCGCCGTGGGCGTAGAGAACGCCCTCGGCGTCGGCGGAGTCGACGTCGACCCCGGCGGCGATGGTGTAGGACCGGCCGTTGGTCACCACGCCGGACTGCTCGGGCACCGACGCGGAGTCGGGGTAGTACACGTAGCGGTCCCGCTCAGGGCTGCCGTGCGGGCGCTCCGCCAGTACCTGTTCCAGAGCGCTGCGGTCGTCCAGCGGCAGCCCGTTGTAAAGGCCCGCGTAGTAGTACCAGAGGCTCTTGAGGGTCTCCAGCCGGGCGGGTTCCCGCGCGGCCAGGTCCGTCGACTGCGCGCGGTCGTTGGCGAGGTCGTAGAGCTCCCACACGTCGTGCGTGTAGCCGCCCCAGCCGCTCAGCGGCGGGTGGACCGTGCAGGCCAGCCACCCCTCGTGGTAGAGGGACCGCTGCCCCAGCATCGTGTAGAACTGCGTCTGGCGTCCCGGGGCCCCGGGGTCGGTGAGCGAGGCCTTGAAGCTCTCGCCCTCGATCGGGTTCTGCGGATGGCCCTTGACCACCTCGGGCGGCTCGATGCCGAGCAGGTCGTAGAGTGTGGGCGCGATGTCCACCGCGTGGACGTACTGCTGGCGCACCTCGCCCTGGGCCTCGATCCCCGCGGGCCAGGCGACCAGGCACAGGTCGGCCACGCCGCCCTCGTAGCCGGCCCAGCGCTTCCAGTAGGGGAACGGCGTGTCGAACGCCCAGGCCCACCCCGTGTTGTAGTGGTTGTACGAGGTCGGGCCGCCGAGTTCGTCGATGTGTTCAAGGGAGAGCGCGGTCGGTGTGGACATGCCGTTGAAGAACCGCCACTCGTTGAACGTTCCGTCCGGTCCGCCCTCACCGCTGGCCCCGTTGTCGGAGACGGCCACGATGATCGTGTTGTCGAGTTCGCCGGCCGATTCGAGGAAGTCGAGCACCCGGCCGAGCTGGTCGTCACTGTACGAGACGTATCCGGCGAAGACCTCGGCCATCCGGACGAACAGCCGCCGCTCGTCGGCGCTGAGGTCGTCCCACGGCCGCACGGTGTCCAGCAACGGCCACGGCTGGCCGTCCGGCCCGCTCACCGCGGGCTCGCCGTGCGGGTTGATCGGGGAGAGCTCGGTGTTCTCGGGCAGCAGGCCGAGTTCTTTCTGACGGCTCAGGATTCCCGGGCGGATCGCTTCGTAGCCCTCGTCGAAGACGCCTTTGTACCGGTCGGCCCACTCCTTGAACACGTGGTGCGGGGCGTGGGCCGCGTCCAGGGAGAGATACATGAAGAACGGCTTGCCGGGATCGACGGCCTTGGCGTCGCGGACGAACTCGATGGCCTTGTCGGAGAAGTCCTTGGCGATGTGGTAGCCCTCTTCGGGCGTGGCCGGCGGGTCGACGGGGTGGTTGTCGTGGATCAGGTCCGGGTACCAGCAGCTCGACTCGCCGCCGAGGAAGCCGTAGAACCGCTCGAAGCCGCGCCCCAGGGGCCAGCGGCCCTTGTACGCGGCCATGTTGGTCTCCTCACCGGGGGTGAGGTGCCACTTGCCGACGCAGTACGTGTTGTAGCCGCGCTCGCCCAGGACCTCCGAGATGAACCCGTTCTCGAACGGAATGTGAGTGGAGATCCCGGGGAAGCCGGAGCTGAACTCGGCGATCGTGGCCATCCCGTTCGACGTCGCGTTCCGGCCGGTCATCAGCGAGGCCCTGGTCGGGGAGCACAGTGCCGTCGTGTGGAAGTTCGCGTAGCGCACTCCCCTGTCGGCGATCCGCGACATCGTCGGCGTCTGCACCGGGCCGCCGAAGCAGTCCATCGTCCCGTAGCCGACGTCGTCCCACGCGATCACCAGCACGTTCGGGCTGTCCTCGGGCGCCCTGGGCGCGAGGAACGGGGCCCAGTCGGGCTGTGAGTCACGGACGTCGAGGGCGATCTTCCCCTTGAAGGGCTTGGCCATGACGGTTCTCCTCGCTGCCCCGGGTCCTGACCGGCTGCCCTTCCACCGTGGCCACTCAAGGCTTCTCCTGCCTCACCCGTCGGGGGTGAGGCCCGGCACGGCACGCCGGCTCGCACCGGTGGGTGGCGACGTCACGGTGAGGCGTCGCCGACGGCCCGCCGCGGGAGCGGGCGCCGCCGCGGCTCCCGTCCCGTGGTCGCGGCCTCCTCGTGCCAGGGGCCGTACCGGTCGGCGAGGGCGGCGGCCGAGCAGGGTGAGGTCCCGCCCGGCGTTGTGCTCCAGATCGACGACGCCGAGCACGGCGGGCCCAGGAGCACTCCGCAGCCCACGGACACCATCGCCGACGACACCGGTGCCGACGCCAGCCGACGGGAGCCCGGCGCGTACGCGGCGGTGACACCCGCCACCGGCCCAGGTCTCACCGCCCATCGGCGAGCCCCTTCGTCCTCGGGCCTCTCAGGGCACCAGCGATCCGCCGCGCGAACCTCACCCGTAGCGGGTGATCACCCCGCAGGCGGCATGTCGCACGGTCGGAGACACAGCGGCTTGCGCTGTCTCTCACGGACGAAGTGAGGAGTCGCCCATGACCACGATCACCACCCGTCGCCGCTCGGACACCAGCCAAGCGGCCGCCGGCGGACTGACGGTGTTCGCCGCCGTCCTGCTGTTCATCGCCGGCATCCTGGACCTCTTCCGGGGCATCATGGCGATCGCCGACGACGACGTCTACGTGTCCACCCCGAACTACATCTTCCAGTTCGACCTGACCAGCTGGGGCTGGATCCAGCTGGTCCTCGGCGTGATCGCCATGAGCGTGAGCCTCGGCCTCTTCTCCCGGGCCACGTGGGCCCGCGTCGTCGGGGTCGGGATCGCGGGACTCCTGATCATCGCCAACTTCCTGTCGATCCCCTACTACCCCGTGTGGTCGCTGATCCTGATCGCGCTGTACGCCTTCGTCATCTGGGCACTGTGCGTCGTGCGGCCGCAGGACTGACCGGCACGGGCGCCTCCAGCGACAAGGACAGCCGGGGGACCCGTGGCCCTGCCCGCCGTACCCGGCGTGCACCGCCTGGGCGCTGCGCTGCACCGGGCGGCCGTGACCGGCCGACGGGTGCCGCGCGGAAGAGGGCCGGCCACCTGCCGACGGCCCGCCACGGTCCTGACCCGGGTGCCGCGCCCGCCCCGCGGCCACCTCCGGCGGCGGACGAGGGAACTCCCGCGCGTCACCCCCGCCAGGTGACGCGCCCGGCGGGCCGCCCTTCCATCCTGGGCCGATGAACACCGTAGAGCTCCCCGATCCGACCGTCCGGCACCGCCCGTTCCATCTGCTGGCCAAGCCGGCCGGGGCGGTCTGCAACCTGGACTGCACGTACTGCTTCTTCCTGTCCAAGGAACTGCTGTACGAGGGCAGCCGGTTCCGTATGGCGGACGAACTGCTGCAGGCGTACATCCGTCAGCTGATCGAGGCGCACGGCCCCGCGCCCGAGGTCACGGTGGCCTGGCAGGGAGGTGAACCGACGCTGATGGGTCTCGACTTCTTCCGCCGGTCCCTGGAGTACGAGCGGCGCTACGCCCGCCGCGGCCAGCGGATCGTCAACACCGTCCAGACCAACGGCACGCTCCTCGACGCCGCATGGGCGCGCTTCTTCCGGGACAACGACTTCCTGGTCGGGCTCTCCGTCGACGGCCCCCGTGAACTGCACGACGCCTACCGGGTCGACAAGGGCGGCAAGCCCACCTTCGACCGCGTCATGCGCGGCCTGCGCCATCTGCGCGAACACGGGGTGCGGTGGAACGCGCTGACCACGCTGCACGACGCCAACGCCGCGTCCGGCCGGGAGGT
The DNA here is from genome assembly GCF_040635175.1 of Streptomyces sp. NPDC006997. NCBI lineage: Bacteria > Bacillati > Actinomycetota > Actinomycetes > Kitasatosporales > Streptomycetaceae > Streptomyces > Streptomyces sp. NPDC006997. Next base: position 7,342 of record NZ_JBEYHH010000055.1, on the reverse strand, counting down.
CTACGCCTTCCTGCGCGACGCGTGCGGCGCCGAGCACGTGCAGTTCATCCCGATCGTGGAACGCGCCACCGCGCGCGAGCTGCCGCTGGCCAACGACGGCTGGGGCGCCCGCGCCAAGGACCGGCCCCTGTACCGGCAGGCGGGCGACCGTGTGACCGACCGGTCGGTGACCGGACAGCAGTACGGCCGGTTCCTCATCGACGTCTTCGAGGACTGGGTACGCCACGATGTCGGCCGGGTCTACGTCCAGATGTTCGACGTGGCACTGGCCAACTGGTACGGGGAGCCGCCGTCGCTGTGCGTGCACTCCAGGACCTGCGGCAGCGCTCTCGCCCTGGAGCACAACGGTGACCTGTACTCCTGCGACCACTTCGTCGAGCCGGACCACCTGCTCGGCAACATCGGTGACCGGCACATGCTGGAGCTGGTCGACTCACCCCGGCAGCGGAAGTTCGGCCAGGACAAGCACGACACCCTGCCCCGGTACTGCCGCGACTGCGAGGTCCGCTTCGCCTGCCACGGCGGCTGTCCCAAGGACCGCTTCGACACCACCCCGGACGGCGAGCCGGGACTCAACCACCTGTGCGCCGGCTTCAAGGCGTTCTTCCACCACGTCGACCGCCCCATGCGCACGATGGCCGGGCTGCTGCGGCAGGGGCGCGCTCCCGCACTGATCATGCGCCAGTACGCGGACGCCGACGCACACCGGCCGCACAACGCGCCCTGCCCGTGCGCCGGGGGACGCAGGTGGGCACGGTGCCACGGCAGGCCGGTCACGACGGGTGCGGACCGTCAGCCGGCTTTGTAGGGGAGTTCCGGGAACGCCTCGGTGCCGGCGTGGTCACGAGGTGCGGCTGCACGGGAGCGGAGTGAAGGGGGACGCGCACCCGGGGGTGGGCCGAGGGCGCAGTCGCCCCTTCCGGGCACAGCGGCGTCCCGCCGCAGAGCTCGTCACTCAGGCGTTGTCTCGCGTTGGTTGAGGAGGTCGAGGATGCGGTCGGCGTGGCCGTGACCGGAGCGGGAGGGCTCCGCCGCGGCCGGGGGCTGACGGGTGGACGGCGGGCGGTAGAAGTAGCCGATACCGCGCGCCGAGACGATTGAGTCGCCGCCCAGCGGGGTGGCGTCGAGCTTGCGCCGCAGTCGCGAGATCGTGAACTTGACCCGGGTGGTCGCCTGCCCGCCCGGGTCGTTCCAGGCTGTGGTCAGCAGGTTCCCGAACGGCTGTACGGTGCCCGCGTTGCGCACCAGCAGGTTCAGCAGGCGGAACTCGGTGGCGGTCAGTTCCAGCGGCCTGCCCAGGACGTGGGCCTCCAGACTGAGGGAGTCCAGCCGCAGCAGCCCGTCCTCGTAGACGGGTTCCTGATCCTCGGTGCCGCCATGGCGGCGCAGCACCCGCGCCATCCGGGCCAGAAGCTCATTGGAGCGGAACGGCTTGACGACGTAGTCGTCGGCACCCGCGGCCAGCCCGATCACCAGGTCCTGGTCCTCACTCCTGGCGGTCAGGAAGATCACTGGCACGTCGCTGACGCTGCGCAGGCGGCGCAACACCTCGATGCCGTCGATGCCCGGCAGCATGATGTCGAGCAGCACCAGTTCAGGGCGCTGCGCGTACGCCTCGCGGAGACCGGTGGCTCCGTCGGTCGCGTGGCTGACCTGATAGCCGCCGCCCCGGGTAAGGATCATCTCCAGCATGGCGACGAAAGCCTCGTCGTCCTCGATCAGGAGCACGCGGGGGCGTCGGCCGCCATGCGCGGTAGCGGGGGCGGGCACGGCGGACGGCGTGGGGGGCTGGGCGTCCGGACCGGTCAGCCGGACCGTCCGGACGTCACGGGCGGTCACTCCCTGGCTGATCAGGAAGTCCATCGCCGCCTCGTGGCACGGGCCGCACAACCGGGTCTCGCGGCGGTTCAGTGTCACGGCGAAGCGCGCCGCCCGGCCGCAGGAGTGGCCGGCGACGTCCGTCGCGCACAGACCCGCGGACGGGCCGGTGCCGCCTGCCTTCTCGGCCCGCCGCCGTGCCCGGCGGGCAGCCGAGCGGCAGGTGGCGGAACAGTAGCGGCGGGGCCGCCCGACCTTGAGGGCTGCCGGCAGCGGCCTGCCGCACTCCTGGCAGCGGTCCGCGGCAGCGTCCACGTGTGGCCGTCCCTCCTCCGCTCCTGGGCACGGAACCATTTTCGTGCCGTGGGTCAGGTGCGGGATAGTGAGCGCCTCTTGGTCCTTCCGCACGTATGCGGTTTCCTGGAGGTGTGCGGCCCGACCGCCTCGCGACGGCCGGGCCCGGGGGTCATGATCGCCTGTGCTGTCCGGCGTCGACGATCAGGACCCCCACCGCGCGGAGAGCCCTCGCCACCACGGCGAGGGCCTCGTCCTGCGCCAGGACGGCGACCGCGTCCAGGACACCGAACGCGACGCGTAGTCCCCTCCCCCACGAGGCATCGCTGCGCGGGGTGCTCCCTCGTAGGTGCCGCCGTCCGGTCGGCGGTTCAGCCCCGGGGGCGGGCTCTCCTTCCGCCCCCGCTCCGTTCTCCTCCTTGTCGTTCGGGCCGTTCGGCTTGGGAGTTCGGCACATCGGCGGCCTCCTTCCGACAGCGACCGCGACCATCGCGAGCTGTCGCGACACGCACGCGGTGGTCATGCCACGTCAGGAACCGGTCGATATGCCTTGCCTCACCTGCGGTGGATGGCATCGGCTATCCCCGGCCTGAAGGCCGGGGTTCGCGCCGAAGAGTTACCTGATCAGAGTGCTGGGTGCCGGTGCACCCGACAAGGCACCGCAATCAACGTAGCTTCGGGGCAACGGGCTTGGCTGGCTGGGCTGCGCGGCACCACCAGGTCGGCGGCTCGCCATCTGACAGGACCACCACGGTGTCGCAGCAGGCGTCCGCATCCTCCGTGAGGTGGGTGCCAGAGCACCGCGGTCGGAGGTGCGGCCCAGGCGCCGGAGGGCGGTGTGCGGGCGTTCCCGCTCGGCCGGGTCCAGCTCGGCGGTGGGTTCGTCGAGCAGTAGCAGCTCCGGACGGTTGACCAGGGCCTGCGCGATCCCGTCGGAGAGCGTGCGGTACGTGTCGCCGATCCACTCGGGGGCCCGGCCCCAGCGGGGGAAAGCCCCCGTCCCGCAGGCACGGGCCACGCACCGTCGCCGTGCCCGCCAGCGGCCCCGCGGACGGCGGTTCAGCTGCGGATATGCCCGTCACCGGCAACCGGGACCGGCGAAGGTTGCCTGCTCAGGGCACTGTGTCGGTCCGTCTCCTCCCAGGACGATTCCAGCGCCGCGTTCCTCGCCGATGACAAGGGTGGTTGACCTCATGAAATCGACTCGCGTGATACTTGCCGTCACCGCAGGCACTCTTGCCCCGGCGCTGTTGTTCGCTACGCCGTCCCTGGCCGCGTCCCCCGTTTCCGCGGTCTCCGCCGCGACGGCCAGTTCGCCCTACGACGAGATGAGCGCGGACGACCTGCGGGTGGAGATCTCCCGCATCCTCGCCGACCCCGACAGCGGCAAGCGCGTGATCCGCGAGGCGAACGCGCTCCTCGACAGCGGCACCGTGCAGGAGATGCGCGCCTGGCTGGAGACGGGCTACCGCCTGGCCCAGGCCGAGGACGACCGGGTAGCCATCTTCCGGCTCCTGGCCGACCCCACCATCAGCGATGCCGTGCGCGCAGCGGCGAGCGCTGCCCTGGACGACAACTCCCCCGAAGCGCTGCGCCACTTCCTGGAGGTCGGCCAGTACGAGGTCGGTTAGGGCCTGCCCCAAGGGGGGCACGCGGCCCGCGCCTTGGCGGGCCCTTCCGGTCGTCGTGGGGCGGGCTGGTCTCTCGGACGCAAGGCTGCTGACGTCCAGTCAGGTCCTGCGGCGGTGACAGGGCAAGCCGACTACGGCCGCGCGAAGGCCGGCGGCACGGGCGCGCGGCTCCAGCGCGGCCCGCCACGGCAGAAGCAGGAAGAGCCGCGCTGCCCTCGCACGTCCCGGGTGCGCTGGCGCCCATCGGCCTCTGACGGAGGCGGACCCCCGGGCCGCAGGCCCTTCCGCCAGGGACTCCGGCTGTCCGCCAGGCCACCCTCCGGTGCCCACTCGGCGCTCCGCCGGTCGTCACGGCGTGGCCGCGGGCGGGACGGCGACCGCACGTCACGGCGTGTCCGGCGAGGTCTCCCGGACGGCCGTGAGGGACTTCCGGGCGTCCGTGCCGAACGCGTGCCGACGCAGTCCCTCGGTGTCGACGACGACGATCCGGGACCTCGCCGGGGAGTCGTCGAGGAGGCCCCGGGCCTGTAGCTCCCTCACCCTCCGGCCGGCCGCCTCCCGGCCTATGCCCAGCCAGTCGCCGAGGTCCTCCTGCGTCACCTCCCGGATCTCGGTACCCAGCCGGGTAGTCACTCCCTCCGCCTCCGCGAGCCGCAGCAGCAGCCGGCCGAGCCTGAGCCGGGCGGGGGCGCCCGCGATCACGATCCGGTGGTGGTCGGACTCCTTGAGCCGTGTGCACACGGTCAGGAACACCTTCCGCAGGATGCCCGGATGCTCCGTGAGCAGTCCCTCGAACGCCTCACGCCCGTACCAGCGGACGTAGGTCTGCGTCAGCGCCATGACGGTCGCGTTGCGTGGGCCGCGGTCCAGCAAGCCCATCTCGCCGACGAGTTCACCGCCCCGGCGGGTGGCCAGATAGGTCGTACGGTCGTTCTCCCCGTGCCAGAGCACGCGGCACCTGCCGCTGATGATCAGGGCGGCCCGGTCGGCGGCGTCGCTCTGCCGGAAGAGGATCTCACCGGGTTCGAGCGGGAGCCGCTGGGAGCGCCCGACCCGCTCCATGGCCTTGCGCTCGTCGGCGTCGAGGGTTTCCCAGAAAGTCCTGTACGTCATCCGCACAGCGTCGCGAAACAGGGCCCCGCAACGAGGCACTTGCCTCTTTTTGATCGACTTGATGCTGCTCTTATATGACCTGTAGGCACATGAGTAGACAGGTATGACAGATGCCCGGATACCAGGGGCCGTCGCAAGGCCGGGACCCGCTCCAGGGACAGGACGCGCGCGGCGGACCGAACCAGGTGAACATCCAGTCGGGACGCAACACCACCATCCGCCAGGGTGCGGTCGTCGCCGGCGGCGACGCGCACGTCGGCGACGTCGTGGCCGGCGACAAGATCACGATCGTCCAGAGGGCCAGGCAGTGGGCCATCGCCAACCCCCTGCTGGCGGGCGGCCTGGCGGTCGCCGTCCTCTCCGGCTCGGTCTGGACCGGGGTCTCCCTCGGCTCCGGGTCCGGCGTCGACAGGTCCGTGGTGAACGAGCCGGGCCTCAGCGGCGCGCTCCACACGGTCGAGCAGATCCGCGTCGCCGAGCGCCTCGGGGACGCCCCGTCCTGGTGCGTGCTGGCACAGCCCGGTGACAGCGCCTGCGAGACGACGATGGCCTCGTCGTTCGCCACGAAGGCCGCGTCGTACCGGAACCGTGTCGACCAGGTCGGGATCGGCGCGCCCGAGACGAACGACACGGGCGCGCAGGTCATGCTGAGCTGGCAGGGCCGCGAGCAGGGCACGGTACGACTCGTCCGGGCCGGCGGACGCTGGCAGCTCGACCCCACCGACTACGGGCTGCTGAAGCTCTGCGGCGCCGGGGTCTTCCTCTCGCTGGTCGACGCGCGCAGCCAGGAACTGAAGTGCGGCATGTTCCAGATCCCGACGACGTAGCCCCCGCCGCCCCTTCACCCGTTCACGCCCTCGGCCCCGCCCGTGACCTGACCTCCGGGCGCGCCCAGCCACCGAAAGCGACATCCCCGTGAGCCGCCACGCCCAGCAGTGCCATCTCCTCTTCGCCGACATCAAGGGATTCAGCTCGCGCAGCGACCGCGAGCAGTTGCGCAGCCGGGAGGACCTCTACGCCGAACTGCGCTCGGCGTTCGGCGACGAACTGTGGGAACTGTGCCCGCACGAGGACCGGGGCGACGGTGTACTGGTCGTCATGCCGCCGGTGCTGCCGGTGGAGACCCTGTTCACCGCCGTGCTGCCACGACTGGAACACGCGCTGGGTGCCCGGCGGCGCAGCGACCCCCTGCTGCGGCTGCGGATCGCCGTGCACGCCGGCGCGGTGCACCGCGACAGCCACGGCTTCGCCGGGAACGCGGTCAACCACGTCTTCCGGCTCTGCGACGGGGAGCCGTTGCGGCAGGCGCTGGACGGGGCCACGAGCGACACCGCGCTCCTGGTGTCCGAGGTGGTCCACGACTCGGCGGTGCGCGCGGGACTCCCGGGCGTGGAGCCCACGACGTTCCACGCCGTCACGTTCCAGGTCAAGGAGACCCGTGCCAGGGCCTGGCTGCACGTGGCCGGGGACCACGCCTGCGCGATGCGGATCGCGCGGGAGTCGGGGGCCGCGGCGGACGAGGAGCGTGCCGAGGACAGGCGCGGCGGGGTGTCCGTCAACGCGGGCCGCAACGTGCACATGAACGGCGCGGTCGTGACGGCGGGCGACGCTCACGTGAGCCTGCCCTCCGAGCCGCGCTCCCGCTGGTGGCGCGGCGGCCGGTGAAGGCCCCGCGCCCGCCGGGCCCAGTGCCCGCACCCGGCAAGAACCACCAGACCGGCGGGACCGGCGGAACCGGCGGAACCGGCAAGAGGAAACCGCAGGGAACGGAACGGAGACGAGGAATGACCCACCACGCCAGAGCCGGAAGGCGTATCGCGGTGGCTGTGGCGGCCGTCGGGCTGTTCACGATGACCGCCACCGCGTGCGCCACGGGGCCGACGTCCAAGGAGGAGGTCTGTGAGCAGTACGACTCCCTGAGCGACAGGATGGGGATCGGGCGCGTGTTCGGCAACCCGGTGTTCTCGGCCGCGGGTGACCTGGCGGACGTGGCCGACCGTTACGAGGGCCCGGAGGACCTGTCCGCCAACGCGAGGCGGCTGAAGAGCATTTCGGACTCCGACTCGACCAACGGCCTGGAGCTGAGCGACGCCACAGCGGACATCGCCGCGCTCTGCGGCCACCCGCTCGGCACCGGTACGACGCTCCCCTCTTGATGACCGGTTGATGACCGGTCACGGACCGGCCGGTGAGACGTCCACAAGAACAACCAAAGCACTCAGGACCACCAGGGCCACAAGGATGAGAACGGGGAATCGGTTGAGCGTCGACAAGGTACTGATGGGGGCGGGCACCGCCCTGTTCGTGGTCATGGCCGTGCTGCTGAAGGTGGGCACGACCGACCTGGGTCTCTTCTTGACTTCCTCCTCGCCCTGAAGGGCGAGGATTCCCCTAGGAGTTGTCTTCAAATGTCACGCCCACATCAGGAGCGAGGCGAGGGTGACGGCTGCCTGGTAGGACTCGGCGGTCTTGTCGTAGCGGGTTGC
>NZ_JBEYHH010000054.1:0-32136 GCF_040635175.1 Streptomyces sp. NPDC006997 | reverse complement strand
CCCCGGCCAACTCCTCAGGTGTCACACCACCCCAACGACGCTCGTAGAGCAGTAGACACGCATGCACAAGTGAAGATGACCAAGCCCTACTAGGTACGGAACCGCCGCAGACGGCCGCCCCAGATGCGGCCCTCCGGTCTGCCCCGTCCCTCGTGCCGGACGGTGACCCGCTCGGCGGGGAGCGTCTCCAGGCCGTGGACCTTCCCGCTGTCCACGAGGGTGACGTCGATCTGCGCGCGCGGCACGGCGCCGAGCGGCGACAGGTCGACGGCCGCCTGGTAGCTCTGGCACGTCAGGCGGAGGGTCAGGGAGGTCAGCGAGGGGAAGACCGCCGCGATGTCCGGTACCCGCGGGCCCGTCAGGACGCCTTCCATCTGGAGCGAGGTGACCTGGGACAGCGCCGCCGAGGGGAGGGGGACGCCGTGCGGAGAGGAGAGCGTCAGGGATCTCAGGTTCGGGGCGGGGGCCAGGAAGGAGAGGTCGACGCCGTCCGGCAGCCGGTGCAGGGACAGTTCCACGGCCGAGGTCTCACCGAGCACGGTCAGGTCCGTGATGACGTCGCAGGACTCGATCGTGAGGCGGCTCAGACCGGTCAGCGGGGCCAGTGGGGGCAGGGTGATGGAGACGGCGCTCGACGGCGCGACGGAGAGCGAGGTGACCTTGTCCGGGGCGAGGGCGCTCACGAGTGCGCTGCTGAGCAGCTGCCCCCTGAGGGAGAGGCGCGGGATGCGGCCCAGCGCGTCCAGGCACCCGACCTGTTCGGGATCGGTCAGGTGCAGGGTGAGGTCGTCCAGCGGCAGCCCGTCGAGGATCTCCTCGGTGAAGGCACGGGCGTCGAAGTACGGCCAGGACAGCGCGACTTCCTGCCGTACGGCACGGGCGGCGACCCGCTTGAACTGCGCGAGCTGGTCCAGCGCGGCCTCGCCGCCGATCCGGGCGATGGTCATCACCGTCGCGCGGGCCTGCTCCGGGGTCAGCCGCTCGGGACCGGGCAGGAAGTCCAGGACGATGTCCCCGGCGGTGGCGAGTTCCTCGGCGTCCGCGGCGGTGGCCGGGGGGATGAGGGCGGAGGCCCGGAGGTTCACCGTGGCGCGGACGGACGGGTCGAGGGTGGTGGCGTGCTCCAGGGCGGCGGCGGCCAGCAGGTGGTAGCGGCGGCGCAGCCGCGGGTCGGTGGTGAGGTCTCCCAGCTCGATCAGCTTCCGCAGCAGGTAGGCGCGTTCCCGGTCCCGGGCGTGGCCGACGGCGAGGCGGATCACGTCGTCCCACTGGTCGTCCCGGCCGGACTCGGCGAGCAGGTCGAGGTCCTCGGCCTCGACGGCCGCCTTGGCCCCGAGGTAGTCCTGGAACGTGCGGTGGATGAAGTCCACCATGCCCATCGACGGCTCCCGCAGCAGGCCGCTGCGCAACAGCAGGAAGTCGAAGACGTCCTGGGCGCGTTCGGGCGGCGCCAGGTGCGGCATCGCGGGCAGCTTCTCGCGGATGATGCGGACGGCGGTGGTCTGCGCGGCCTCGGAGCGGCCGTTGCGGATCAGCCAGTACGCGATCCGCTGGAGCAGCTGGACCTGGGCCTCCTCCGTGGGCGCCAGCCCCTGCGGGGTGGCGATCTCGCGCTCCTTGTCGCGGCGTACGAGCAGCATGGTCAGCGCGGCGGCGTACAGCTCCATGCGGCGTTCGGGGAGGTGGGTGAGCCGGTCGCGGTGCAGGGCGCAGATCAGCGCGCACATCAGCGGGTTGGTGGCCAGCCGGTACAGGTCGTGCTTGTGCCGCAGGGTCGCGCTCAGGGCGTCGCGGCAGCGCACCACGGCCTGCCGCTCCTCGGTTTCGTCGAGCGTGGTCAGGACGGCCTCGTGCCAGCGGTCGACGAAGCGGTCGACGTCGTGGCGGGTCATCGGGAGGAGGTTGAACTCGGCGAAGTCGAGTTCGGCGAGCCACTGCGTGTCCACGGCGGAGGGCCGGGAGGTGACGAGGAAGAACGTGTCCGGGTAGAGGTCGACGAGGTCGTGTAACCAGCGCCGTACGCTCGGGCGTTCGCTCTCGGAGACCTCGTCCACGCCGTCGATGAGGACCATGCCCCGGCCGCTCGCCAGGACGCGGTCGGCCCAGTGTTCGGGCTGCAGGCCGTGCAGGATGTTGTTGGCGGCGCCGAGGAACTGCTCGGGGCGGGGCAGTCCCGGCTGCTGGACCAGTGCGCGCAGCGGCAGCATGAACGGGACACGGCCGCGGAGCGCCGCGAGTCCCTCGGGGAAGGTGCCCTGGGCGGCGGAGACGGCCATCCACTGGAGCAGGGTGGTCTTGCCCGACCCCGCCAGTCCGCGCAGCATCGCCCGGGAGCAGTCGGTGAGGGCCTCCTCCACGCGCTGGCGGTTCGCCGACGGTGAGCCACCGGGGCGCTGGGAGGCCAGCTCCAGGTTCAGGTAGGCGGTGTCCAGGGGCCAGCGGGCCCGGTTGGGGTCGCTGAGGTCGACGCCGAAGATGTTGAGCTTGCCGTACTTGCGTTCGACGTGGGCGAGGTAGCGGGTCTCGAACTCCTCGTCGGGGCTGCCGGGGCGGGGGATCCGGTCCACCAGGGCGTCGAGCACGCGTACGGCCTCGTCGAGCATCCGGGTCTGCGCCACCAGCGCGTGAGCGACGAAGGTCGAGCGCTGGGTGAAGAAGTGCAGGATGTGCAGGCAGCTCAGGTCGACGAGGCTGTCGTACAGCGCGGTGGCGTCGGCGGAGAGGTCGCGGGTGGCGTCGGGGCGTTCCCCCTTCAGCTTGCGGGCCAGTTTCTCGTGGCCGAGCTGGACCGCCTGGACGTCGTCCATCTGCAGGTCGCCGAGGGCGCCCAGGGTCGCCGCGAGGGCGTCCGCCAGGGCCTCGCGTTCGTCGGAGGCGATCGGTGGCTCGTGCGGGTTCGCCTCGATGGCGACCCTGACCAGTTCGCGGGCGATCTTCCACATGTCGAGCTGGCTGAGGATGCGTTTCTCGCCCCAGCTCACCAGCCGCGACACCCGCACCGGCTGGTCGACGAGTCCGGCGCCCGGCCCGTCCCTGACGAAGAGCCTGGCGATGATCGGCCGCGCGACCGAGGAGGCGATGCGCGCGGTCGTACCGACGCTGGCCGGATCCATCGAACCTCCGCGTCGGGGCCATGGGAACGCGTCCCCACTCGTGACGTCGCTCCGATCATAGTGAATTCCGGCCGTCGCGAGCAGGGGAACGACGTGCCCGCGCGGGGCGGGAGACCGTGCTCCCGCCCCGCGCTCCCACCCCGCGCTCCCGCCCCCGTGCGGTGCCGGGGTGGGGGTCAGGGGCCGACGGTCACCGCCACTGCCGGGAGGTGCCGGTGTCGCCGTCGTTGAGGCGGACGCCCTGGGAGACGCCGCCGTCCAGGCACTTGCCGCTCTGCGCGTGCTCGATCACCCCGGTCGACGCGACGGCCGCGGTACGGATGATGGGTCGAACACTCACGGAAGCCCCCCGCTGAGCACGTGTCGTGCCCGGTCGTCTGGAAGTTCGCGTGCGCCGGGAGGTCCGGCGCCTGTCCCTCACCCTCCGCCTCCGCGGCACCGCTTCTCGACGTGATTCGGTCTGGACCGAACCACGGCATTCCGGGAAGGATCGCCCGGGACCGCGCCGCGCGGCACCTGGGGGGAGGCTCCGTGGTCTACCGGATTCACTTCACGGTCGAGGACCTGGCACGGACGCGAGTGGCGCGGCCCGCACCCCTGCTGGAGCTGGGCGCCGCGGTGCGGGCGCTGCGGGGCGCCGACCGTCCCGTGCGCTTCGGGGCCTGGCGACGGGCCGCGCTCACCCGGCTGAGGCCCGAGGCGCGCATGGTGCTGGAGCTGATCCCGCCGGGTGGCTGGGCGCCCACGTTCCTGACCTCGACCGTGGCGGGCAGCCCGGCGGAGTCGCTGGAGCGCGCCCGGTCCACGCCCCGGTCCCGGATCCGTGAGGACCTCGCCCACGTGGCCGAGTGGCGGCCGCCACCGCCCTGGGCCCGGCGACTGGCCGACGACCCGGACCTGTCACGGCGGCTCTTCGACAGCCTCGACCACGTGTACGCCGTCCTGCTGGCGCCCCACTGGTCCCACATCACCGGTGAGGCGGCGGCCGACCAGTCGGTCCGCGCGCGGCAACTGCTCACCGGCGGCGCGGAGTCCCTGCTCACCTCGTTGAGCCCGCGGCGCGTCCGCTGGAGCCCGCCGGTGCTCGAACTGGCGATGCTGTCCGGCCTCGACGGCGACCTGTACCTGGAGGGCCGCGGGCTGCTGCTCGTCCCCTCGTTCTTCGGGGCCGACGCGCCCACGATCGACATCGACGCCCAGCCGCAGCCCGTGGTGACGTACCCCGTCCACCGGGGTGAGGCGGGGCCCCTGCCCGCCGGGTCGGCCCCGCACCCGGCGTCCGGAACCCGCTCGCCGCTCGTCTCCCTCCTCGGCCTGACGCGGGCCGCCGTCCTGGAGACCATCGCCGCGCATCCGGGCTGCTCCACCAGGGAACTCGCCACCCTCGCCGGTATCGCCCCGCCGAGCGCCAGCGAACACGCGACCACGCTCCGCGCGGCCGGACTGGTCCGCACCTCCCGGCTCCGCAACACGGCGTCCCACAGTGCGACTCCCCTGGGTGTGGCCCTCCTCAACTCGGCACCGCGCAGACCGTGACGCGCCGCCGGTGGTGCGCGCGCGGGTGTTCGGCGTGCCGTCCCCCACCGCGGCGGGACTGGCTCCGGGCCGGGCGCGGTCCCGGCGTCGCGTGCTGTCACGGCCGCGGGACGCTCCGCGAGCGGACGGCTCCGGAATCGCCGCCGTGCCGGCCCGTGCGGCGGCGGCCAGCGGGGTACTCGCCCCCTGCGTCCACGTCGGCGGGCTCCGCCGCACCGCACCCCATGAGGAAGGACGGGCACCTCATGCAGCACGACGAGATCATCGGGAAGGTACAGGCGCTCGCGCAGCTGCCGGGCCGGGGGCCGGCCGAGCGGGCCACGGAGGCCGTGCTGGCCACGCTGGCCGAGCGGCTGCCGTCCGGGCTCGCCGGCCACATGGCCGCCCAGCTGCCGCCGGGCCTCGCCGTCTCCGTCCGGCAGTCGACGGAGCCCCACGCCGAGCAGTTCGGCCTCACCACGCTCGCCGGGCGGATCGCCGCCCGCGCCGGGACCGACGAGGACACCGCGCTGCGGGAGGCGACCGCCGTCTTCGAGGTCCTCGACGCGGCGCTCGCCCCCGAGCTGATGGACCACGTGGCCGGGGCGCTGCCCGCGGACATCCGCGCACTGCTGCCCGTCGGACGCGCCGACGAGGGGCCGCGGTGACGTACTGACCGGCCTCTGCCGGGTGCGGGAGGACCCCGGCCTCCCGGGACCGGCGCCCTTCCTGGGCCGGTTGTCAGTGGCCTGCCCTACAGTTCCCGTCACTTGATCACTGCGGGTGCTGGAGGCAGGCATGGGGTGGGTGTCGGCTGGCGACTACGAAGTCGCCCTCGACGACGGCAGGGTGGTGTGCCGCAACGCGGCCGGGCGGCGACTGAAGTCCGTACCGTCCAAGATCGCGGACGATCCCGCCGTGGTGGGGCTGCGCCAGCTCGTCGAGTGGCTGGAGCGGCACGAACGGCGCTGCCTGGCCGACGTGGAGCGGTGGATGGTGCGGTCGCTGCCGGTGCCGTTCGGTGTGCTGGCGAGCGTGTGGCCGGACCCGGCCTGGCAGGGCGCGCTGCGCGACCTGGTCGTCACGGGCGCGGACGGCACGGTGGCCGGGTTCCTGCGGGACGCCGACCCCGAGCGCGGCCTGGGCCTCGTCGACGTCGACGGTGACACCGTCCGCCTCACCGCCGACCTCGTCCGGCTGCCGCACCCCGTACTCCTGGAAGACCTGGAGGAACTGCGGGAGTTCGCCGTCGAGCTGGGCGTCGAACAGCACGCCCAGCAGCTCTTCCGCGAGGTGTGGCGGCGCCCGGCCGCGCTCGACGCCGAGGCCGCCTCCGTCGAGACCTACGCGGGCGGTGTCTTCAAGCAGCTGCGGTTCCTGCACGGCCGGGCGACGCAGCTCGGCTACCGGGTGCGCGGCGGTCACGCCGTGTGCTCCGTGGTGGAGGACGGCCGGGGCGTCGAGGCCCGCGTGTGGGTGGGCGACTACGACGGCTACGAGGAGACGGAGACCGGTCCCCTGGTCTTCACCGACCCGCAGGGCCGGGCGCTCAAGCTGGGCCAGGTCGGCCCGGTGGCCTGGTCGGAGGGTATGCGCATGGCCGCCGCACTGTACGCCGGACGCGACATCGAGGACGAGGAGCGTGCGGCGTGACGACGTACGACAACACCGCGCGGGACGGCGGCGCCCCCACCGGCGTCGCCTACGACGACACCACCTCCGGCGCCCTGCTCGACGCCGGTGCCGTGCTGCCGCCGGGCAGCACCGGGCGGGAGGACGCCGACGCCCTCACCGTCCGCACGTACACCCACCCCGCGCTGGACGGTCGGCGGATCGTGCGGCTGGTGCCGGGGACGCTCGGTGAGGCCGAGGACCTCGCGCTGGACTTCCTCGGGCTGGTCCGCGAGCCCGGGGTCCGCGAGGTCGGGCAGGTGCGCCGGGAGACCCTCGGCTTCCCCGCGTGGGCGCTGGTCAACGACCCGGCCAACGGGCACCACGCGCTGGCACTGGTCCAGGACGTCGAGCGGCTCGCCCGGCAGGCCAAGTCCCGCCCCGGCAACGCCAAGGAGGGCTTCGAGGCGCTCGGTGAACGCCTCGGCCGTGCCGTGCCGCACTTCCTGCCCACCTTCTACGAGCAGGCGGCCCGCGTCTTCCTCCAGCAGGAGAACACCACGTACGCGGCGGCCTTCTTCGGCAAGGCGCGGGACGCGGAGCGGGTGCACGCGCTGACCGTCGACGAGGAGCGGCAGCGGGCCGTGTTCCTGGAGTTCGCCTTCGCGGGCGCGCTGACGGTCAAAGCGCTCAAGGAGCACACGAAGGCCCTCGCGGCCCGGCTCGCCCCCGCCCAGGCGTGGGAGCAGTACCGGCAGCTGAGCGTGGAGCGCTGCGCGGCGGGCATGGCGCCGTACGCGGCGATGCCCCAGGACGCCCGCGCCCTGATCAAGGGGGCGGGCCTGGACCAGGTCGCCGAGGAGTGCTCCCTGGTCGCGGAGTTGCTCGCCTCGCCCGCGGCGGTGCGGGCCCCGGCGTCCTTCTGGAACGCCTACCGGTCGACGCTCGTGCCGCTGGCGGAGCGGGAGCCCGCCGTACGGGTCCGGCTGCTGGAGATCATGCCCGCCGGGCTGGGCCGTTCGGCCGCGGACGACGAGTTCTGGCTGGCGCTGCTCGCGGAGACCGGCGCCGACCGGCTGCTGACCGGCGAGGACACCGCGGACGGCGCCGATCCGGCGGACTGGCTCAGCCGTTGGGCGCTGCACCTCAAACACGGCTCGTCGGCCGGCGACCGCTCGGCGGCCACCCTCGCGCTCGTGGAGCGGATGGCGCCCCGGCTGCGCGCCCTCGGCCGCCCGGTGGACCTGTTCACGGGCCGCTGGCAGACGAGCGCCGACCTCGACCTGCTGGACCTGTGCGCGGCGCGGGGCGTCCCGCTGACGCTTCCCGGGACCGACGAGTCGCCCTTCCTCCCCCTGTCCCCGTGGCTGACGGACACCCGTCCCGGGCGGCGCGACCTGGCGGCCGTCGCGGCCGACGCGCGCCTCCGGCCGCTGCTGTACGACGCCGTCGGGAAACTCGGCGGACACTACCGCGGCGCCGGACAGGTGGGGGCACTGGCCGGGCACCCGGTCCTCGCCGACGTGCTGCGGGAGTGGCTGGACGACGCGGCCGGGGAGCTGACGGCCGCGGTCGGCCTGCCCGCCGCCCGCGCGGCGCTGAACCGGCTGCACCCGTTCCACGCGGTCGCCGCCCGGGTCAGCCCGCAGGCCGTCGCCCGGGTCGCCGCGGCCGAGGTGGCGCCGCTGCTGGGCCGGACCCTGCGCGCCGGGATCCTCGACGAGCTGGGCTGGCCCGCCCTCGACGAGGCGCTGCGGCGGCTCGACGCGGAGACCCGGCGCGACCGGGACGACACGCTCACCGTCCACGAGGCCTGGCCCGCGCTGATCGTCTCGCGTCGGCACAGGGCGATCGTCGTCGGACCGCGGGACATCCTGCTGGAGCACGAACTGCGGCTCCCGGTGGAGCTGGGCCAGTGGCAGCGTCCGTCGTTCCGGTACACGGACGGCGAGCTGCTGGTGATGTGGCGGCAGGACCGCAAGCAGTACGGCTACTGGTCGGCCCGCCCGTCCGAGGTGTTCCCGCTCGACGGCGAACAAGTCCCGCACTGGTACGGCGGCGGTGACGCCGGGGAGACCTCGATCCCGCTGCCGGACGGAGGCCGCGCCACCGGTGCGCTCGCCCTGCACGCCGGTGACACGGTCGTGCCGCCGCGCCGCCGCGTCCTGGGGGACGGCACCTCCTACTGGCGCCAGGGCCGTCAGGGGCGGCAGCAGGTGTGGCTCGAGTACGACCCGGCGACCGGCACCCACGGGCGGGCCTCACTGCCCGCGTTCCCGCGGTCCGGCATCCGGGAGGGCGCGACCCTGCTCCAGCAGCACTGCGCGGTCCTGCCCCTCCAGCCCGGCCTGGAGGACAGCCCGTTCGGCACCGACGGCGCGGTCCTCGGCCGCTGGGTGCGCTCCGAGGGCGAGGGCGCCGAGGCGCGGTTGACCGTCGGTACGCCGGACGGCCGCACCGTCGCCCTGGGAGCCGACCGGGTGCAGGGCGTCCCGCTGGGCGCGCTGCGACTGCCCGGTGGCGCCGAGCCCGTCGCCGTCGCCGGGCACCGTCAGGTCGCGCTGTACGCGGGGGGCGACGGCGCCGGGGACCAGCAGTTGGGTCAGGTGACGCCGCTGGAGCGGGGCGGCGAGTTCGCCGCCGGTACGCGTCTCGTGCCACCGGTGGACTTCTGGCACGCGCTGCGGCCCCGGGACGAGGAGGCGTCGGCGGTGCTGCGGGCGCTGAGCGACGAGCAGGCGGACGGGCTGCTGCGCGCCGGGGCGCGGGCGCTGGAGGAGCGGCAGGCGCGGATCGACGCCGCGAGGGGCGAGGCGCAGTCGGCGGGTGGCTCGGGATCCCGTTCCCGGAAGCCCGCGCGGTCCGCCGCCGAGAAGCCCCCCGTACCGGACGCCGACGCGTTCGTGCGGGAGGCCGTCGCCCGCGAACTGCCCGGTATCACCGAGCCCGGTCTGCTCTCCGGTGTCGCCTCCCTGGTGCACGCGGTGCTGCGGCTGGCGGCGTCCGTCGCCAGGTTCGTGGCACCGCCGGCCAACCCGTCCGAGGCGCGGCGGAAGGCCGGGGGCATGTTCGCCGAGTACAGCCCCGAGGAGGGCGACGACCAGACGCTGCGTGAGGCGATCACCGGGCTCGCCGAGTTGGACGGCTGGTGGGGCGGGAGACGGCAGTGGAGCGTGCTGCGTCAGATCCGCGCCGTGAACCACGTGCTCTCCGGGAGACCCGCCGAGGGCAAGGCGCTGCCGGAGTACGCCCGCACCACCGGGTCCGTCGACGGGTGGCGCAGCGAGGAGCGCACCGTTCCCGGCGGCGCGGTGTGGCTGTCCGTGCTGGACGTGCTGCGTCCGCTGGCCTACCGGGCCGCCTCGCCCACCGTCACCGCGGCGCACCGCGAGGCGCTGCTGCTGCTGTTCGAGGCGCTCACGGAGGGGCCGTTGGCCGCGCCCGGGGCCGCGGTGCGCGAGGTCGTCCTGAGCGAGCCGGACGACGAGCACGAGCGCACCGGTCAGGTGCTGCGCCGCGGGGACCGCACCGTCGTCGTCCTCAGCCGCTGGAACGTCGACGCCCGGGAGGGCCGGGTGAACTGGCTGGCGCTGGACCACGACCCCGCCGGGACGTTCGGGGCGGTCGCCCACTTCACGCTGGAGCGGGAGACCGCGCACCCGGCTCGCTTCCCGGCCGCCGCGCTGACGGAGGTGACCGGGCTGGTCCGGGAGAAGGGCGCCGCGCCCTGGCAGCCGGAGGCGACCGCCGCCCTCAGTGCCGCGACGCGGGACAAGCTGGGGCCGGTACAGGCGGCGCTGCTGCTCGCCGGGAAGCCGTCGCAGCTCACCGGCGAGGTGATCGCCGCAACCGGCCTGAAGCCGCGTCAGAAGCAGCTCGGCGACGCCCTGCTGTCCTCGCTGGCCGCCGCCGACCAGGAGGCGCTCGTCGGCGCGCTGCTGCCCGAGCGGCCCGCTGACCTCTGGACGTCCGGACCGGACACGGACACGGCGGGCCGGGTGTGGGCGGAACGCCTCGGCGACGTCGTCCGGCTGCCCGAGGACCTCGCCGGGGAGCTGACCTTGCACGGGCTGTCCACCACGTCCGCCGAGGAGGTCCTCAATCCGGGCCGCACCCCGTGGATCAGCCGCACCACGGTCCAGAAGCCCGACAAGGACGGCGACCTGGTCGCGGCGGACCCCCGCGCGATCCCCGGTCGCGGCGCACTGACGCGTGCCGTGTCCGTGCTGGCCGGGCTCGCCTACTCCCTGCCCTACGGGCACCCCCTGCGCGCCGTGCTGCCGGACGGGCTGGCCGCGCTGCGCCGCCGGGTAGCGGACCCGGGGCTGCTGCTCGACCTCGACCTCGGCTGGACGGAGAAGGGCGGGTTGACCGCCGTCGAACTGCGCAAGACGCACGGGCTGCCCGCCACGGGCGGCGCCGACGCGCACGGCCACACCCCCGTGGGCGAGGCGCTGGTCCTGCGTCCCTGGTACGGCGACCAGGAGACCGTCCTGGTCCGCCCGGGCAGCCTCCGTGGGGCGGACGACCCGGTGTTCGGCATGGTCGAGGGCCTGATCGGGATGGGGCGGGGCCATGACCTGCGGGCGCTGCGGACGATCCTGGACGACGACCTCGCCCGCGCTGTCGCGGCCGGAACGGCCCCCGACGGACTCACCGGGTACGCCCAGGACCCGACCCGCAGCGCGCCCGACCTGGTCGCGGAGGTCGCCGAGACCCATGGCCTCGGGGAGGACGCGGCCACGCTCTACCTGCAACTGCTGGCGCTGCCCGACCCGACGGACCGCAACTGCGTCCGCTGGACGGGCTGGAAGCCCGCGCGCATGAGGAAGGCCCGCGCCGAACTGGCGGCCACCAGCCTCGTCGTGGAGGCCAAGCGGTCACGCGCCGGGCGCACGCTGTTCCTGCCGTGCGGCTGGCTCGAACTCGCGGCGCCCGCACGGCCCGTGGAGGTCTGGAAGCGGGGCCTCTTCCCGGAGTCCGACCACGTCCGCGCGGCGCCGCTGACGCCGGTTCCGGAACTGTTCACGCGCGCGTGGGAGCGCGTGCGCGCCGGGGACGCCCCGGCCTACGAGGAACTCACCACCCGCGCCACCCGCAAGGGCCGCCGCCGATGACCACCGCCCACCACCCGCACCGGGAAGAACCCTCGCCGATGACCACCGCCCCCACCTCCGCCCCGGCCCGCCAGATCGTCCCGCCGGAGGAGCGGTACGCGACCGAACTGGCCTTCCTGGCCGCGTACGACGACGGACCGCGACCGCCCGCGTGGCGGCTCACCCCGCGCGCGGTCGTCACCTTCGTCATGGGCAGCCGGGGCGACGCCCTCAAGCTGCCCGACCGTGCCGAGGTCCCCGACGGAGTACCGCGCCGTCTGGTGGTCGAGGGCAAGTTCGTCGGCGACCGGGCGCTGGTCGAGCGGTGTGTGGTGACCCTCGCCGGGGAGCGCGGCCTGCTGCTCGTCGGCGAGCCCGGCACCGCCAAGTCGATGCTGTCGGAGCTGCTGTCCGCCGCCGTGTGCGGCACCAGCGGCCTGGTCGTGCAGGGCACCGCGGGCACGACCGAGGACCAGCTCAAGTACGGCTGGAACTACGCGCTGCTGCTCGCCCAGGGGCCCACCCGGCAGGCGCTCGTGCCGTCGCCCGTCCTGACCGCCATGTCCCGGGGCGCCGTCGCCCGCGTCGAGGAGGTCACCCGCTGTCTGCCCGAGGTGCAGGACTCGCTGGTGTCGCTGCTGTCGGAGCGGCGGATCGCCGTACCCGAGCTGGCGGGCACGGAGGACGCGCTGGCGCACGCGGCGCCCGGCTTCACCCTGATCGCCACCGCCAACCTCCGCGACAAGGGGGTCTCCGAGATGTCCGCGGCCCTGAAGCGCCGCTTCAACTTCGAGACGGTCGGCCCCATCGGGGACCTCGACGCGGAGACCGCGCTGGTGCGCGGCCAGGCGCGGGCGTCCGTGGCGCGGGCCGGGGCACCGTTCCGGGTCGACGACGCCGTGTTGGAGGCGCTGGTCACCGCGTTCCGGGATCTGCGGGAGGGCCGGTCGGCGGAGGGCTGGGAGGTGGAGCGGCCGTCGACGGTGATGAGCACCGCGGAGGCCGTGTCCGTCGCCGGTGCGCTCGCCCTCGCGGCGGCGTACTTCCCCGGTGACCGTGACGTCCTCGGGCTGCTGCCGGGGCATCTGCTCGGCGTGGTCCGCAAGGACGACCCCGCGGACGCGGCCCGGCTGCGCGGCTACTGGGACGGCCCGGTGCGGCGCCGCGCCGAGCAGGGCTCAGCCACCTGGCGCACCCTGTGGGACCTGCGTACGGTCCTGGAGGGCTGACGGCCGTGTTCCTCTCCCCCACCCTCACCCCCGAGGAAGCGCTGGCCGCCCTCACCGGTCCGGCGGCGCCCTGTCTCGTCGGCGTACGGCACCACGCGCCGTCCCTGGCCGCCGCCGTGCCCGCGCTGCTGGACGCGGCCGAGCCCGACGTGCTGCTCGTCGAGCTGCCCGCCGAGACGCAGGAGTGGCTGCCCTGGCTGGGCCACGAGGAGACCCGGGCGCCGGTGGCGCTCGCCGCGGCCTGCGCTGACGCCGGCGGCGACGGGCCCGCGTTCTACCCGTTCGCCGACTTCTCGCCGGAGCTGGCCGCCGTGCGCTGGGCGGCCCGCCACGGGGTGCCGACGGTCGCCTGCGACCTGCCGCTCGCCGACGGCGCGTGGCGTGCGGGGCGCGGGGCCGCGGGCGGGCGGGCTGGGGGTCCCGGTCTCGCCTCCGCGCTGCGGGACCGGCTGACGGGACGTACCGGGGACGACCTGTGGGACCGGCTCGTGGAGGCCACCGCGCCCGGTTCCCCGCCCGAGTCGCTGCGCCGGGCGGCGCTGCTCACCGGGTGGGCGCTGCGTGCGGACGCGGTCGCCGCGGGCGGGGTGCCGGAGCTGGACCTGCGGCGCGAGGAGTGGATGCGGGCCCGGCTGGCCGAGGCGACCGCGGGCGGGGAGCGGGCCGCCGTGGTGGTCGGCGCGTTCCACGCACCGGCACTCGTACGGCCGGGCGGCGCTGAGCCCGGGCAGCGCCGGGACGCCGGGGACGCGACCGGCGAGCGCCGGTCTGTCTGGACGACCTCGCTGATCCCGTACACGTACGCCCTCCTCGACGAGCGGTCCGGTTACCCGGCGGGCATCCGGGACCCGGAGTGGCAGGACATGGTGCTGCGCGCGGCGGGCGATCCGGCGGCGCTGGAGGAGGCGCTCACCCGGGCGGCCGTGCGCGTCTGCGGCGAGCTGAGGGAACTCGGCCACCCGTCGGGGCCCGCCGACGCGCGGGAGATCAGTCGGCTCGCCGCGGACCTCGCCCGGCTGCGCGGGCTGCCCGCGGCGGGCCGCGGTGAACTGGTCGAGGCCGTGCAGACGGTGCTGGCGCAGGGCGAGCCGTACGGGCGGGGGCGGGCGGTGGCCCGGGCGATGGAGCGGGTGCTCGTCGGTACGCGCACCGGGCGTCCCGCTCCCGGGGCGCCGCGCAGTGGGCTCGGGCCCGCCGTCGAGGCGGAGGTGGCGCGGCTCGGTCTGCCCGGCCCGGGCGCGGGCGGTCCCGGCGCGTCCCGGGAGCTGCGTCTCGACCCGCTGCGGTCCGACCTCGACCGGCGCCGGGAACTGCTCCTGCGACGGCTCACCGTGTGCGGGGTGCCCTACGGGGAGGCCAGGGAGGTCGTCGGCGCGGGCGGCGCCGAGGCCCTCACCTCCCGCTGGGAGGTGCGCTGGACGCCCGCCACGGCGGCCGTGCTGACCGCGGCCGGGGCGCGGGGGGTCACCGCCGCGCAGGCCGCCGAGGGGGTGCTGCGCGAGCGGCGGCGGGTGGAGCGCGGGGACGGCGGGCCGACCGCCGCGCAGGCGCTCACGGGGCTCGAACAGGCGGCGGAGTGCGGTCTGACGCAGCTCGCGGACGAGCGGCTCGACGACGTCGCGGAGGTGCTGCCGCGCGCCGGTACCCTGCCGGAGCTCCTCGCCGGTCTGGCCCTGCTGGACCGGTTGCGGGCCGGTCATGTCCCGGGGCTCGGCGCGGACCGGGACCGTACGGCACGGGCGGCGGCCGTGGCGGAGCTGCTGACGGCCGCCGCGGTACGGCAGGTGGACGGGCTGACCGGGTCCGAGGACCCCGCCGACGCGCACGCCCTGCTGGAACTCGCGCACCGGGCCGATCTGTTGGGCGGCATCCGGCTCGCCGACGCCCTGGCCCGGCTGGCGGCCGACGGGTCCCCGCTGATGCGCGGTGCCGCCGGGGCCGTACGGGTGCTGCTCGGGCAGGAGGACGCGCGGGTGTTCGGCAACCGGGTGGCCTCCTGGGTCGACGGGGCCACCGGTCCCGAGGCGCGCGCCGCGCTCACCGAGCGGCTCGCCGGGCTGCTGACCGCCGCCGGTCCGCTGCTGGAGGCGGCGGCGCCCGCGCTGGAGCCGCTGCTCACCCGGGTGTCCGAGCTGCCCGACCGGGGGTTCCTGGACCGGCTCCCCGCGCTGCGCGGCGGCTTCGACACCCTGAGCCCCGCGGCCCGCGACCGGCTCCTCGCGGCCGTCGAGGAACACCTCGACACCGCCCGCGTCGCCGACACCGACGGCGTCGACCCGGCCGCGCTCGCCGCCTGGACCGGGGCGGACCTCGC
Organism: Streptomyces sp. NPDC006997; assembly: GCF_040635175.1. Taxonomy (NCBI): domain Bacteria; kingdom Bacillati; phylum Actinomycetota; class Actinomycetes; order Kitasatosporales; family Streptomycetaceae; genus Streptomyces; species Streptomyces sp. NPDC006997. The sequence goes on along the minus strand of NZ_JBEYHH010000054.1, from coordinate 17,258 downwards.
GGCCCGCGAGACCCTGCGGTCGCTGGGCCTGCTGCCCACGCGGCCCGGCACCCCGGCGGACAGGGCTCCGGAGCCCACGCCGCCCGCCACTCCACCGGTGGTGGAGGAGGAGCGTCTCCTCGCCCCCGCCGACCGCTGGCGCCTCCTCCTCGGCCGCCGCACGGACCGACTGCCGCCGTCCGCGGCGCCGTTGGCGACCGCGCTGGACGAGCTGTACGGCAGCGGACGGGGCGAGGGCAGCCGGGGCGACCTGACGGGCCGGGGAACCGGCGGCGGGCGGGAAGCGCCGTACCCCGGGGTGCGGGAGTGGTCGGAGGAACTGGCCGCCCTCTTCGGGCCGGGCATCCGGGAGGAGGTGCTGGCGGCAGCCGCGGCGTCGGGCCGCAAGGACGTCCTCGCCGAGTTGGACGCGGACCGTGTGCGCCCATCGGTGGACCTGCTGCGCACGGTGCTGCGGCACGCGGGCGGCCTGCCCGAGGCCCGGCTGGCGGCGCTGCGCCCGTTGGTGCGGCGGCTCGTCGACGCGCTGACCCGGGAGCTGGCCACCCGGCTGCGGCCCGCCCTGCACGGCACGGCCCTGCCGCGCCCCAGCAGACGCCCCGGCGGCGGTCTCGACCTGCCGCGCACGCTGCGCGCCAACCTGGCGACCGCGCGCCGCGGCCCGGACGGCACGGTCCAGGTCATCCCCGAGCGGCCGGTGTTCCGTACCCGGGCGCGCCGGGCCTCCGACTGGCGGCTGATCCTGGTCACCGACGTGTCGGGCTCCATGGAGTCGTCCACGGTCTGGGCCGCGCTGACCGCCTCGGTGCTGGCGGGGGTACCCACGCTCTCCACCCACTTCCTGGCGTTCTCCACCGAGGTCATCGACCTCTCCGGACACGTGGCGGACCCGCTGTCGCTGCTGCTGGAGGTCAGCGTGGGCGGCGGCACGCACATCGCCGCGGGGCTGCGGCACGCGCGCGAACTCGTCACCGTGCCGTCGCGGACCCTGGTCGTGGTCGTCAGCGACTTCGAGGAGGGCTACCCGCTGGGCGGGCTGCTCGGCGAGGTCCGCGCGCTGGTCTCGGCCGGGTGCCACGTCCTGGGCTGCGCGAGCCTCGACGACACCGGTCGGCCGCGCTACTCGACGGGCGTCGCGGGTCAGCTCGTCGCGGCGGGGATGCCCGTCGCCGCCCTCAGTCCACTCGAACTCGCCCGCTGGGTAGGGGAGAAGATCTCATGAGCCCGGACCTGCCTCCGGTCGCCCCGTCCGTCACCGCCGAACTCGTCGCGGCGCTCTCCCCCCGGCTCCGCAAGCGGCTGGACGCCGGTGTGGCCAAGCTCGCGGCGCGTCCGGTCGTCCGGGACGGCGACACCGTGCGGATCGCCGTGGACGACGAGACCGACGTCACCCTGCACCTGTCCGGCGCCGCGGTGAGCAGCGCCGACGCGATCCGCTGCGGCTGTCTGCTGGCCCCCGACTGCCTGCACCGGGCGGCGGCGGCGTCGGCCGCGCCGGTGGCCGCCGCCGCGCCACCATCACAGGAGACTTCCGACGGCCCGCCTCCGGACGACCACACCGCCGAGGCGACCGCGGTGCCGCGGGAAGCCGAAACCGAAGCCCCACGACGGGTCGACAGCCAGCCGCACCCCGACGCCGTCGCCGCCGCCCGGGCGGTGTTCGACGCGGGCGCCGCCGTCCTGGACACGGGCACGGACGGCGCGGGTGCCGTGGCGCAGGCGGAGCTGCTGCGGGCCGCGCACACCGCGCGCCTCGCGGGGCTGCACCGGGCCTTCGCCGCGGCGGTCTCCGTGGTCACCGAGGTACGCGCGGCCCGCTCGGGCGACCCCGGGTACCGTCTCGCGGACCTCACCCGCGCCCTGGCCGAGCTGCTGACCGTCGCCCACCGCCTGCCGCACGCCACCGGCGCGGACTTGGCGGCACTGCGCGGCACGGCACGGCAGCCGTACCGGCCGGACGGCTCCCTGCGGCTGTACGGGCTGTTCTCCGAACCGGTCCTCACGGCGACCGGCTACGCGGGCGCGGTCACCTGGACCGCCGACGCCCACGGCCGCCTCTACACGGTGTCGGACGTGGCCCCGGGCGGCCCCTCCCGCGCGACCGGCGCCGCCGGCCGGACCGTGCGGATCGGCGACACGGCGCTGACCCACCGTGAACTGTCGCGCGCGGGCCTGGCCGTGTCCGGCGCGACCGTCTCCCCCACGGGCCGCCTCGGCGCGGGCGCCGGAGTGCGGGCGGTGCGCGCGTCCGGCGCCGCCTGGCGCGCCGAGCCGCTGGACCGGCTGTGGGCCGTACCCGCCGCCGAGCAGGTCGCCCGCGCCCTGGACGGCGGGCAGGACCTGCTGTTCCTGGAGGCGACCTTGAGGGGCGCGGTGCGCGAGACGACGGGCGACTGCCTGCTGGCCGACTGCGCGGGCCGTCCCCTGCGGCTGGCCACCGCCCACGACGACCCCGCGCTGCCGTACCGCGACAACCTGCGGCTGCTCGCCGCCGCCGGGGGCCGCCCGCTGCGGATCGTCGCACGGCTGGCCCCCGGTCAGCTCCCCCGCGCGCTGCTGCTCGCCACCGAGCACCCCACCGACCCCGACACCCGGGTGGACCTGGGCCTGGACCGCCTCCGCCTCGCCGACCTGCCCACCGGAGCGGTGCCGCCCCCGGCGATGGCCGTCGCCGCGGGGCACGAGGCGCCGCTGCACCTGCTGCGCCGCCGCGTCCACCAGACGGTGTCCGGGGGCCGCCGCGTCCTGGTCTCCGCCCACGGCGGCACCGGCGACGGCACCCGCCTGCGCCACCTCGGCCTCGGCACGGCGGGCGACCTCCTCGACCACCTCCACACCACCGCCGCGCACCGCTCCCGCGACGCCTTCGGCCGCCTCCTCCCGACGAACACCCAGGACTTCGCCGAAGCCTGGCTCGCCGCGGCGCTCTACACCGACGCGGTAGAGCGCGCCCTGTGCGCGAACGCCTGGGGAGCCACGGCCACCCCCCTGACGAGGACCTGACCCGGACGACCCGAGGGAGCCCGACGCCGCCCGCTCGGCGAGCCTGCCGGTGATGGCCGTCGCGTCCGGCGCGCCACCATGAACCCGGCCCTGTAGTCATGTGCCGCGCTGCGCACGCGCGTCCTGTTCCAGGCCGGGCAGTCGGCCCTGGTGCACGGCGTCACCGGCAACGCCGGATCGATGGCCACACGCCGGCCCTCCCCCGCCCGCCCTCCGCGGACCTCGGCGAGGAGTGCATCGTCATGGAGAACGCGGTCCTGCGCGGGACCCGCAGGGATGCGCTGGCCTGGGGCCGACAGGTACTGGTCGGCCCCACCTCGTACCTGACCGGCCGCTCAGTGGAGGAGGAGGTGTTCCTGGCGACCGGGAGCCGGGTGTTCGACGGCGCGCGTATCGGGACCCGCTCGGAGGTGCGCGTCGACGGCGTCGTGCACCTGCGCCCCGTACTGCCCGCCGATGCGCTGGTGCCGATCGGCTGGGTAGCCGCAGGCGACCCGGTGCGGCTGAACCGCAGGTGCAGGACCCGCTCCCGGCGGATGACCACGTGCTGTTCGGTTGTCCGGCCGCCCCGCCGCCGCGTCGGGAGCGGGCCTTCCGCCTTGCGGGCCGTCAGATGATCCGACCCGGCGGCCACCACCCCGACCGCGCTGATATCGGCTCCGGCTTGGTCGTCCCGCGCGGGGACGACGTGCACCTGACCCGGGCCCACAGCTGACGCCCCGTCGATGCCGTCGGCCCCCGGCCGCCCCCACCGCCGAGGCCGGCGGGGCGTCCCCACGCGGGGACGGGCGCCTCGTCTCCGCCACCACCTCCCCGGACCGGACGTCGGCTTGCGCCGCCGCCGGCAGCGGGCACCATGGATCCCGGGGAGATCACCAAAGGGGGGCCGTGCCCCGTTCCCGGGCCCACGTACACCTGGAGTGCCGAATGACGCAGCTTCCCCCGCCCGTCACGCCCTATCTCGAACCGGCCGCGAAGGAACTGGCCGAGGCCACCGACCCTCACCCTCGGATCTACGAGGTCCCCCCGGAGCAGGGCCGGGACATCCTGCTGGGCCTGCAGAGCGGCGAGGGAGTGCCGCGCCCGGAGGTCGACGAGGAGTGGGTGGACGTGGACGCGGGCGAATGGGGTACGGTCCGCACCCGGATCATCCGCCCGAAGGGCGCCACCGGTCCGCTGCCCGTGGTCTTCTACATCCACGGGGCCGGATGGGTCTTCGGCGACGACAGGACCCATGACCGCCTCTTCCGCGAACTCGTCGTCGGCGCGGGCGCGGCAGGCGTCTTCCCGGTGTACGACCGGGCGCCGGAGGCGAAGTACCCCACGCAGGTGGAGCAGAACTACGCGGTGGGCCAGTGGGTGCGGAAGAACGGCGCCGACCACGACATGGACACCTCGCGCATGGCGGTCACCGGCGAGTCCGTCGGCGGGTGCATGTCCGCGGTCTTCGCGCTGATGAACAAGGAGCGCGACGACGGCCTCGACCTGAAGGCCCAGGTCCTGCTCTACCCGGTGACCGACGCCGACTTCGACACGCCGTCGTACCTGCAGTTCGCCGAGGGCTACTACCTCACGCGCGACGGCATGAAGTGGTTCTGGGACGCGTACACCACCGATCCCGGGGAGCGCACGCAGCACTACGCCTCTCCGCTGCGGTCGACGCTCGACCAGCTCAAGGGCCTGCCCACGACGCTGGTCATCACCGACGAGGCGGACGTCCTGCGCGACGAGGGCGAGAAGTACGCCAACAGGCTGCGCGAGGCGGGCGTCGACGTCACCTCGGTCCGCGTCGCCGGCATGGTCCACGACTTCCTGCTCCTGGACAGCCTCCGCGACACCCGCGCGGCGAACGTCGCGCGCAGACTCGCCATCGACGCACTGCGCACGGCCCTGCACGACGGCTGACCGCACCACGTCCCCGGCCAGCTGTTCCGCCGACGGGGGACGTGGGGTCGCGCCGCCCACAGGGACCGGTGCGCTGCCTCCCTCCCGAGGCCCGTCCACACGGTCACGGAGCGCGAACCGGCTCGGCGCAGGCTTCCCGGGCACACGGGTCGCGCAGCGTGCACGACTTCACCGTGCCCGCCTGGAACGGCCAGCCGCACCCCCCGGCCCACTGCCGGTCGCCGGGGTGGTGGGCGGGAGCCCTGGATCAGTAGCCGTAGATCATCTTGTAGGCGACCTCGGGGAGGAACTGCCCGGCCGTGGAGCCGGTTCCGACACCGCAGTTACCGTCGGACTCGCCCGGGGCCTTGATCCACAGGAGCATCTCGGCGCCTCCGCCCGTCCGGGTGGGCGTGCCGATGCGGCGGCCGGAGGGATTGCACCACTGGCCGTTGGAGCCGTTGCCGTTGCGGCTGGTGTCCACGACGAACGGCTTGGTGTAGCCGTAGCGGGCGGCCAGTTCGTTGTTGACGGCGTTGCCGTATGCGGTGTTCTCGGCGGTGGTGATGTAGTTGGAGACGTTGAGGGAGAAGCCGTGGGCCTGTCGGAGGCCGGCTTCGTGGAGGCGTCGGGCCATGGTCGCGGCGTCGGCCCAGCGCGGGTTGCCGGCGTCCATGTAGACCCAGGTGTTGGGGGCTTGCCGGTTGAACTCGGCGAGGGCACCGGAGAGCATGGCCTCGCGCTCGTCTATCTGGGCCTGGGTCATGCAGCCGTAGTCTCCGAGGGAGTCCGGTTCGAGGATGACGACGGCCGGGCGGGCCGCGATGCCTCCGGCGAACTGCGCGATCCAGCTGGCGTAGGCGGACGGCGAGGCGGCTCCGCCGGCGGAGTGCCCGCCGCAGTAGTCACGGTGGTAGATGTTGTAGGCGACGAGGATGGGCAGCTTGTCCTGGTAGTCCGCCGCTCCGACAAAGGCACCTGTCGCGGTGCCGATGGTGCCGCTCCAGGAGCCGAACCAGCGGGCCATCGGTGTGTTGGCGATGGAGGCGTTGATCGCGGAGGCCCGGCCGTCGCCGGGGTTGGCGGCCACCCACCGCCTCGCGCTCGAGTCCGGGTCCACGTAGAACCCGTTGGTCATGGTGGTGGGGTCGGCCGCGTGGGCGGACGGTGCGGCGGCGAACGCCAGCGGCAGAGCACAGAGCGCTGCCATCAGGGTGCGGAGTCTGCGGCTCAAGACAAGTACCTCGGTTTCGGAGGACGTGTACTTTGGGAGCGCTCCCACTGGAAGCGGTCCCAATCGTCTGGGTGAGTGGTCGAGCTGTCAATAGAGGCCGCACTGAGGGACTTTCACAGGAGAACGTAAGCCCTGTAGGCCATAAGACTGGAAGCGCTCCCAGTTCTGCTTCTCCGAGCGCTCCGCGCCTGTGAAAGACTCACGGGTCATGGCAGAAGCAGCGCCGCGTCGGCGTCCGACGCTCGACGAGGTGGCCGAACGCGCCGGTGTCTCCCGCTCCGTGGCCTCCCGCGCCCTCAACAACGCCCCGCACGTCAGCCGTGCCAAGCGCGAGGCTGTCGAACGGGCCGTGCGGCACCTCGGATACGTACCCAACCCGACGGCCCGCGCGCTGGCCACCCGTCAGACGGGAGCGGCCGCCCTGGTCGTCTCGGGAGAGGATCCGTCCATCTTCGCCGACCCGTTCTTCGCTCGGGTGATCGTGGGGGCGTCGGCCGCCCTGGACGAGGCGGACCTGCATCTGATGCTGTGCCTGGCCGCTTCCGACCGGGGCCGCAAGCGGGTCGAGGAACTCGTGCGGTCCAGGGGCGCGGACGGTGTCATGCTGATGGCGCTGCGCGAGGACGATCCGCTGACCCGGATGGCCGACGAGGCCCAGATGCCCGTGGTGTTCGGCGGGCGCCCGGTCGGTTCGGCCCCCCGGTGGTACGTGGACGTGGACAACGTCGGCGGAGCGCGCGAGGCGACCGAGCATCTGGTCTCACTCGGCCGCAGGCGCGTGGCCGTGATCTGCGGGCGTCTGGACACCGAGGCCGGGCGCGCCCGGTACCGCGGCTACCGGGACGCCATGCTGGGCGCCGGTCTCGATCCGTTCCCGCCGTTGGAAGGGGACTTCACCGAGCCCAGCGGAGCCGCCGCCATGGCCGCACTGCTGGCCGGACACCCCGACGTGGACGGAGTGTTCGCCGCCAACGACAACATGGCGGCGGGAGCGGTGCGCGTCTTGCGGGAGGCCGGGCGGCGGGTCCCCGGCGACGTCGCCGTGGTCGGCTTCGACGACCTGGCGGTCGCCCAGATCGCCGATCCGCCGCTCACCACCGTCCATCAGCCCATAGAGGCTCTCGGACGGGAGATGGCGCGCACGCTCGTCGCGCTCGTCAACGGGCAGGACCCCACCCCGCTGGTCCTCCCCACCCGCCTGACCATCCGGGCCAGCGCCTGACTCCCCCCTTGTCCCTCAGCAGACCCGTGCGCTGCTCGAACACGCCGTCGTGTTGCCACTTGGCGACGTACCCGACGTACCCGTACACCGTGCCAGGTGGCGAGTCGTGCGGGAGGGAGAGGGCGGTCGGCGGCCGATGCCCAGCGCCCGGGCGCGCCGCTGGGCCCACCATGCCGTCAGGAGCCGTACGCCTCCCGCCGGATCCACCCGCGCACCGTGCGGGTCTACCGGGGCGAGCGCGAGATGCGCGGGCGGTTCCTGCGGCGGGACGGGGCGTGGGTCGTCCCGCCCGGGCGCTCTCCCCCGTGTCAGCAGTACAGGTTGCCGCCCGGCGCCACGCCGAGGATCTGGGTGAAGCGCTGGTAGGTGGAGACGCGGCTCTGGACCTGGGCCGGGTTGCGGCCGTCGCACTCCAGGGAGCCGTTGATGCTGCGGATGGTCTGGCCGAAGCCCGCGCCGGTCACCATGGCGTTGTGGGGGGTCATGGTGCCGGGGCCGGTCTGGGTGTTCCAGTACCACAGGCCGGTCTTCCAGGCGACGGAGGCGTCGTTCTGCACCAGCCACGGGTTGGTGAGCAGCGGCAGGCCCAACGCGTCGCCCGCCGCCTTGTAGTTGAAGTTCCAGCTGAGCTGGATCGGGCCGCGCCCGTAGTAGGCCGCCTGCCCGGCCGGGCAGCCGTAGGGCTGGCTCCAGTCGCAGTAGTGCGGGTAGTTGGCGGTGTTCTGCTCGACGATGTGCACCAGACCGCCGGTCTCGTGGCTGACGTTGGCGAGGAAGGCGGCGGCCTCCTGCTTCTTCACGGTGTCGCTGCCGGTGTTGGCGAAGCCGGGGTACGCGCTGAGCGCGGCGGTGAGACCGCTGTAGGTGTAGAACGAGTTCCGGTTCGGGAACATCTGATGGAACTGGGCCTCGGTCACCACGAAGTTGCCGACCGGGGTTCCCGAGTCGCAGGGGTAGGGGTCCCAGTACCAGGTGCTGATGGTGGGGTCGTACCCGGGGTTGGCGTGCTCGGCTACGTACGCCTTGCCGTCGGTGTAGCGCACGATATCGCCCGCGTTGTACGACCGTCCGGCGGCCCAGGCGGGATAGCTGGAGCACGTGGCGGCGGAGGCGCCGGAGGCGGGCAGCAGTACGGGGGTGCTGGCACCGAGGGCGAGTGCGGCGAGGACGGCGGCGGTACGGCGTCGGGGCATGGTCGACTCCTTCGCGGGGCACGGCCGCACCCGTGCGGGGGCGGGGCGGACCCCGTCCCCGCGAACGCACCGGTGGGACCGGCTGCGGTGTGGGGCGGCCGTGGTGGGGGGTGGTGGTGCCACACTCCCGTATTGGTATGTACCAGTCAAGGGTGTAGACCAGTCAACCCCCACGTCCGTGCGCCTTGTTGCACCGGGACGTCTCCCTCGGTCCCCCTGGGCCGTCTCAGTCGGCGGCACCGGGGTGGCTCAGTCAGCGGCCCAGCGGGACGGGTGGCTGTCCGCGCGTCCTCCGTGCAGGCTGGTGATCGCCGCCCATGGCTGTCAGGCGCTCTTCTAGGATGGTGCGGGTGACCGCAACACCGATCGAGATCGAGAAAGCAGCCGGTGTGCTGCGCGCCGGCGGCCTGGTCGCCCTGCCCACCGAGACCGTCTACGGACTGGGCGCCAACGCCGAGGACCCCGTCAGCGTCTCGCGGATCTTCCAGGTCAAGGGACGTCCGCCCACGCATCCGCTGATCGTCCACATCGGCGACGCGCAGCAGTTGGACGACTGGGTACAGGACGTACCGCAGGCGGCGCGCCTGCTGGCCGAACACTTCTGGCCCGGTCCCCTCACGCTGGTCCTGCGGCGCGGTGCCCGCGTACCCCTGGAAGCGACCGGCGGCCTTCAGACGGTGGCCGTGCGGGTGCCCCGCCACCCCGTCGCGCTCGCGCTGCTGTCGGCCTTCGGCGGCGGTGTCACGGCACCGTCCGCCAACCGCTTCGGGCAGGTCAGCCCCACGACAGCGGACCATGTCCGGGCCGAGCTGGGGGATGCCGTCGACTTCGTGCTGGACGGCGGCGCCTGTCAGGTCGGCGTCGAGTCGACCATCGTCGACGTCACGGGCGGGACGCCGAGCGTCCTGCGGCCCGGCGGGGTGACGCGTGAGGACCTCGAAGCGGTACTCGGGTGCCCGCTCGCGGTGCCCACGACCAGCCGCGTCCGGGTGCCGGGGCAGCATCCGTCCCACTACGCTCCACGCGCACGGGTCGTGCTCGTGGAGCCGGAGAAGGTCGTCGCCGAAGCGGAACTCGCGCGGGAACGGGGGCACAAGGTGGGTGTCTTCCTGCCCGCCTCGTTCGCCGGCACTCCGGTGCGGGCGCACGCCGTGGTGACGGTTCCCCCGTCGATGGCGGCCTACGCGCGCGAGTTGTACCAGATCCTGCGCGCACTCGACCGGCAGGGCTGCGACCTCATCGTCGCCTCGCTGCCGGCGGAGGAGGGGCTGGGGCTCGCGATCGCCAACCGCCTCCGCCGCGCGGCAGGGCCCCGGCTGCCCGCGTAACCGGCACCGACGCCGCAGCCCACGGCCCGGGGGCCGTGGGCGCGGTCGGCTCCGTGAGCGGGATGGTCAGGACGCGGTGGGAACCGCCACGTCAAGGCCACGCGCGGCGACGAGCCGGGCACTGCCGTCGGCCAGGCGGTAGGACATTCCCACCACGCCGAGGCGACCGGCGGCCACCCGCTCGGCCAGGAGGCGGGAGCGGTCGAGCAGCAGGTCCACCGTGTGTTCGATGTGCTCGGCCAGGATCTCCTCGGCCGTCTCCCGTCCGTCGGCGCGGGCAGCCAGCACGCTCGGGGTCACCCGCTCGACCACGTCACGGACGAAGCCGCCCGGCGTCTGCCCGTCCTCCAGGGCGGAGCAGGCCGCCGCGACGGCACCGCACGAGTCGTGGCCGAGGACGACGACCAGCGGCGCGTTCAGGACTCCCACACCGAACTCGATGGAACCGAGCACCTCCGTACCCGCGACATGGCCCGCCGTCCGCACGACGAACAGGTCGCCCAGACCCCGGTCGAAGATGATCTCGGCGGCCAGGCGTGAGTCGGAGCACCCGAACAGCACGGCGAACGGCTGCTGGGACGGCGCCGTCTCGGCACGGCGGGCGGCATCCTGATTCGGATGCCTGGGGGCTCCTGACACGAAGCGCTGGTTACCGGCCAGCAGCAACTCGAAGGCGTCACGGGGCGTCGGAATCTGGATCTCAGCCATGGCCGCAGCTTACGAGGCAGCACCCGCCGTGGCACCGCCCGGGGGTCCGGCTCCCCCACCGTTCGCCGGTTCGGGCGCTGCCCGGCGCAGGCGGTACCCGCACGCGCCGGACGCGGGCGCCCGAGCCGCCCGGCCCGGCACACCCGAGGTCGCCGCGCTCATCGGCATCCCGGCGGACCCGGTGAGGTGGCGCTCGTACGGTGCCGGAGGTGGTGCGCGGCGCGGGGAGAGGGCGTGAGGGCGGCCGTGGCGGTGCGGGTGAACAGCGGCAGGCCGCTGGCGGCGGGCGGGGTGTGCGGGGCGGGGGCTCGGCCGAGGGCAGGGCCGAGGGAGGAGTGAGAGCCACGTGCACGAAGAAGATCCCAGGCCGGGCGGGTGCGGTGGCGCCCGGCTCTGAGGCGGCCCGGGCAGGCCGGGACGAGGCCCCGACCGCGGCCGGGGCGGCCGACCCCGTCCGAAGCCGATCGGAAGTGGCTCGGAAGCGGTGGGAGCTGGTGCCGGAAGCGGGGTCACTGGTCCGATCGGGCAACGCACACAGCACCCCGGCCCGCCGCAGGCCGACCGGTTCCGTGATCGGCGCCGGAAGCAGTTAGGTGACAGATGAGTACGACACGAGTACCGGGAAGCCCCGCGCGGTCGTATGCCGCACCGGCTCTCACCCTCGAACCCGGCCGGATACGCAACAACGCGCTGATCATCATCGGTGTGCCGCTCGTCCTGATCGTCGTGCTGGCGCTCGCTTACCGGGCGAGCGGCGAGAGCGCCTCCTCCTCCTCGGGCTCCGACTACTGGAGCGGCGACTCGCCGTTCGGCGGCGGCGTCCCGGACGGTGCGCCCGGCGACGCCGGTGACGTCCCCTCCTGGTCCGACGGCGTCACCGACGAGCCGACGGACCTCTACAGCGCCCAAGAGCCACCCGACGAGCCCACGGACACGGCGACCGGCGAGGAGTACGCCGACGACCCGAACGCGCAGACGGTGAGGGCCTACTTCGCCGCGATCGACGGCGGTGACTACACGACCGCCTGGCAGCTCGGCGGGCAGAACCTCGCCGCCGACTTCGAGTCCTTCCGGGACGGCTTCACCACCACGGACGCCGTCGACGTCACCGTCGACGGCGTCGAGGGCGACCTGGTCCTCGCCACCGTCACCTCGCAGGAGTCGGACGGCTCGCAGAAGGTGTTCGACGGCTCCTACACGGTTCGGGACGGCGTCATCACCGCCGCGGACGTCACCGAGAGGCAGTGACCGACCCCATGACCGCAGACAACGCCCCGCCGCCGCCCGACGCGACGAGCAACGCCACCCGGCTGCTGTGCGCCGGTGCCTATCTCGACCCCCTCTACCGCAAGGCGGTCATCCGGGAACTGCTGACCCACCGCTACCGGGTGGTGGCCCCTTCCTACGGCTACGACGCGGTGCCCGTGCTCGCCCACGCGCTCGCCGCCACGGATCTGCGCCGCCAGCAGGTGCTGACGCTGGCGGGCGGAGCCGTCGTCATCCTGGTGGGCTCGGTCACCGGGCTGCTGGACTCCCTGGTCGCCTCCCTGCTGTTCGGCTGGCTCGCCTGGGCCACCATGTTCCTGCGCCGCCTGGCGGTGTTGCGGATGCTCACCAAGCACCTCGCCCCGCCGCAGGAGCGCCCCGGCTTCGGCGCGGCCTACCCCAGGTCCCGCCACCTCACACCGGCGATCGTGCGGAAGATCTCCGCCGAGCAGAACTCCGACACGGTCTACTACGGCGGCTACAAGCCGTTCGTCGGCGCGGGACAACTGTGGCGCAGTTGGTCGAACGCGGAGTTGCTGATCGGCGTACCGGAGAAGCCCGCCAACCCCTTCGGGCAGGCGCTGTTCGAGGGCGGCCTGCCGCTGCCCCGGCAGAACGGCTCGCCCGACGACGCGTCCGGGCGCGGGGAGGTGCGGCGTCGGGCGATCGTCCCGTTCACGGCCGCCGACATCACCGACCGGGTCCGGCAGCAGATGCTCAAGGAGCTGAAGGAGACGCCCCGCCCGGCCGACCGCGTCCAGTTGCTGTCCGTGGAACGCCGCCGGTTCACCAAAGCCGTACGGTTCCTCGACACGGGCGAGCCGGAGGACTTCGACGACGGGCCGGACGAGCACTGGCGGGAGGACTACGACGCCGGTCGCGAGTACCTGTGCGTGCGGATCGGCGCCTGGCAGCAGGAGCTGGTGACCACGGTGTTCGTGGGGTTCGACATCAAGGGCACCACCTTGCACACCGAGTTCTACACCTACGTACTGGCGCCGATCACGCAGAGCTTCCGTCTGGTGGACCGGCTGCCCGAGCGCGTCGACGGCGCGCTGATGTGCCGTATCGCCTGGCACGTGCTGCGCAGCGCGCCCGGTGAGCTGCTGGGGCTGGCGTTCAACCCGCTCAAGGAGCGGCTGCCGCGGAAGGTGGGCTCGGACACCGTCAAGACGGAGGTCGCCCAGCCCACCGACCACAGTGAGTTCGGGCTGGGCCGCTACGCCCACAAGGTCGTCGACTGCGGGGCCCGGGCGAGTGTGCGGGAGCTGGCCACGCCCCAGGTGTTCCACCACTTCTTCCAGGAGAGCGACGCCCACAAGTACACCCAGATCGTCGAGCGTCATCTGCTGCAGATCATCGGTGACTTCCTCCACGACCACGACGTCGACACCCGCGAGCACGAAGCCAACCAGACCAACATCCTCCAGCAGAACTTCGGCGCGAACAGCAACAACAACTTCGGCGGCACGCAGAGCGTGGGCAACCGCGGCAACCAGACCTTCGGCAACAACTCCGGCATCACCCGGGAAAGGCGTCCCGCATGAGCGGCCACGAGTTCCGCGACAACTCCTTCGACCACGTCACCTTCGGTGGTGGCGGCAACACCAACCTCGGCGGGACACAGAGCGTCGGCAACAGCGGGAGCCAGTCCTTCGGCGACCACTCCCCCGTCGTGCCCTCCCCGGCCTCCGGCGACGACGGAGGGGTCAGGCACGGGCAGGCGGGCGGCCCGGGCCGGGCGGAAGCGTCCGGTGTGGCGCGCAGTGTCTTCGTCGTGCACGGCCGCGACGAGCAGGCCCGCCGCGAGATGTTCGAGCTGCTGCGCCGACTCGACCTGCGTCCCAAGGAGTGGGAGGACCTGGTCGGCGCGACCGGCCAGACGGCCCCCTTCCTCGGCGAGGTGGTCGCCGCCGCCCCGGCGCAGGCGCAGGCCGCGCTGGTGCTGCTCACCCCGGACGACATCGTCACCCTCCACCCCGACCTGTACGGCCCGAACGAGCCGTCCTACGAGACCCAGCCCGTCGGGCAGCCACGGCCGAACGTCCTGATCGAGCTGGGCATGGTGCTGATGGCCTACCCCGAGCGCACGCTGATCGTCGAGATCGGTTCGCTGCGCCCGATCGCGGACATCGCGGGCCGCAACGTCATCCGCTTCGACGGCTCCGAGACCGCGCTGGGCAAGGTGGTGGAGCGGTTGAAGCAGGCCGGGTGCGCGGTCAACGACACCGGCTCCGACTGGCGTCAGACCTGGCCGTTCCGGCACTTGAGCGCCTACCAGCGGCGGCCCTGAGCCCTGCCGGACCACCGCCGGGCCGTGCGGCGCGGCGGTTCGCGTGCCGTCTGGGGGGGACGGCACAACCGCCCCCGGGGGCGGGCCCGAGCACGTGCGGGCCCGCCCCCCGGGGGCGGCGGCGTGCCACCCCCGACTACCGGGGGTGGCGGGCACGCCCGGTTGACTGCCGAGGGGTGGCGGGCACGCCCGGCCACTGCCGAGGGGTGGCGGGCACGCCCGGCCGGGTGGCGGCGCGGCGGGCACGGCTGCCGGGCAAGCCCCGTGGGCGGTCGCGTGCCCCTGGCTGCCGGAGTGGCGCCGGGCAAGCCCGGCCCCCGCTGGCGGTGGCGCTCACCGTGCGGGACCGCAGTCCGCCGCCAGCACCCGGAGGAACGCGGCGACCTCGGTCATGTCGACGCGTTCGGCCTCGGCCGGTCGCAGCACGATCCGCAGTTCCCGGCAGATCACCCGTTCCCTCGACCGGGTGATGAAGGACAGCAGGATCAGCCGCAGCAGGCTCTCCTCGTCCAGCCCGTGCAGCCGGGACAGTCCCGACCCGAGCAACGGCAGCGCGACCCGGTCCAGTTGGCCGTAGCGGTGGACGGCGTCCCACACCCGGTTCAGGCTCAGCCACAGCTCCTCCGTGCTGGACCGGGCGACGAGGTCGTTGCCGATCCGGCTGTAGGCGACCGCGAACACCAGCCGCGGCCGGGTCCCGAGCACCGCGACCGTGCCCACGGGGTAGCGGTCCAGCTTGCCGTGCGGCTTGCCCCCGCGGGTCTCGCGGGCGAGCGGCGGCACGGGGCGCAGCGCCGCTCCCAGTTCGCCGTCCAGGCGTGCGGTGTCACCGTCGTAGCGGCGCTGCAGCAGCTGTCCCTGCACGCTGCCGCCGCTGATGACGAGGCCGTCGCGCACGTCGGTGTCGAAGGTGTCGCTGAAGCCGACGACCAGGTGCGCCCGCTCCTCGAAGAGGTCACCGCACCCCACCGACACGGTCATGTTCGGCCGCCGGAAGTCCTGCGCGACGGCCACGGGCCGCCTGCCGCGGGCCACCGCCCAGGCCACGCACAGCAGGACGGAGCCGCCGAGCACCGGCGCGGGATCCAGTGCCTGCGGGAAGAGCTGGCCGACGAACTGCACCACCGCCGACACCCCGCCGAACGCGGCCATGGCTCTGCCCACGAACGCCCGCCGCCCCCGTGCGCCGCCCGACAGCCGCCCCCGTGAACGCCGTATCCGGCTCGGACCGGGTGCCCGGCCCGGGAAACCCCTGAAAAGCACAACTCCCCCAAATACCCGCTTGGTACGCTGCCGAGGCCGCTCCCGCGGTCAGGGACGAGGGGGGAGCGCGGAGCGAGTGGAGACCACGTGTCATGACACGTATCCGGGTCTGTGTCCTGGGGCGGACCAGAGTGGAGGTCGACGGTGAGCCGGGCCGCCTGACCCCGCTGACCAAGCGATTACTCCTGCGTCTGGTGGCGGCCGAAGGCGATCCGGTGCCGGTGCGGAGGCTGTACGAGGATGTGTGGGGCGCCGCGCACACCGGTCCGGGACAGGCCGGTCGCGCCCGCAACGAGGTGCAGAAGCGGGTGCTCGAACTGCGCCGCACGCTGGACCCGGCGCGGGACGGCACCGGCCAGCGGGTGCTGCGCACCGAGCAGTTGCTGGCGGCCCCGACTCCCGAGACGGCGTACCGGCTGGTCCTCGGCCGTGACGAACTGGACTGCGCGGAGTTCTCCGAACTGGTCGGCTCGGCCCTGTTCGCGGCGCCCGCGTCGGCGGCGCACCAGCTGATGACCGCGCTGGCCCTGGTGGCGGGCCGACCGCTGGCCGACCTGAGCGACGAGCCGTTCGCCCAGCCCCTGGCGCGGCGGCTCACGGCGCTGCACGAGACGGCGCGGCGGCACCTGATCAGCGCCCACACCGAACTGGGCCGCTACGACCTCGCGGTACCGGTGGCCGAGCGTCTGACACTGGAGCGGCCGGACGACCCGGAGGTCGCCGCGGTGCTCCAGACGCTGCGCGCGCGGCTGCGGGAGCGGCACGGCCAGGAACTGCTGCGTCAGCCGATCACCGGTTCCGGCGGCGACCTGGTGGTGGTCCGCGGCGACCTGTTCGCGCAGGACGACGCCAATTTGGTGGTCGGGTTCACCGACACCTTCGACACCGCCACCGAGCAGGACCTGGTGATCAGCCGGGACAGTGTCCAGGGCCAGCTGGTGGGCCGCCTGTTCAACGGCGAGCGCAAGCTGCTGGACGACCGGCTCCAGGCGGGTCTGCGCTCGGTCACGCCCGCGAGCACCGAGCGGCCCCAGGACAAGCCCCGCGGCCGACGCGTCCGCTACCCCCTGGGCACCACGGTCCCCCTGGTGGTCGACGGGCGCCGGGTGTTCGCCGTCGCCTACTCCCGTCTCGGCAACGACCTGGTGGCCCGTTCCGCGCCGGAGGACCTGCGGGTCAGCCTCGACAGTCTGTGGCGGTCGGTCGCCCGGTACGGCATGTACAAGCCGGTGGCCATGCCGCTGGTCGGCACGGGACTCGCGCGGGTCGTCGAACTCGACCGCACGCAGCTGCTGTTCCTGGTCATAGAGAGCTTCGCCGCGTACGCCCGCCGGGAACCGACCACCGCCCCCGAACTCCGCGTCGTCATCCGTCCCGAGGACCTCGCACGGACGGACCTGGCGGCCGTCGGCGGGCTGCTGCGTTCCCTGCCCGGCGTACCCGGAACCGATGCCGTGACACGCGGTACCCCTTGACGTCGTCATGCGCCCATCGGACCCGAACGACCGCTTCCGCTGCCAGCGGTGGAGGGGTTCCGGCGGGCTTCGGGACCACTTCCGGAGCGCTTCCGACACGCTTCCGGCTGACTCTCGCCGCGCACGCCGACGGGCCGTGCCCCGGTCCACAGGCTCACGTCGTCGACGTCCTCGGGTTCTTCCAGGACGAGAGCGGCGGCGGCGCGCAGGTTGAGCCATGCCTGCCATCCGAGGTGCCGCCGGGGGTTCGGTGGCCGATGATTGCTCTTTCTCGCGCAAAAGGACCGTTTGTGACAGTGAGCCTTTTCCAACCTGGTTCAGGAGTGCGGCTGTTGGGCTGACAACGTGGTGAAGCCCCTGGTAGATGGGTTTTCGACCAAGAGAACCCG